>JAZREG010000029.1:0-4612 GCA_045660725.1 Faecousia sp. | reverse complement strand
TTACAAGTGGAATCTGAATAAAAGGAACCCCGGTCGGAAACTCCCGACTTGCGCTTTTTTAATGAATATCTGCGTATTTATAGATGTTGTTCAGGATCTCCTGGGCTGCTTTGGCGGTATCGCTTCGGTTCAAATATTGCTGACACAGTTCCCGGAGAGGCGCTACAATTTGCTGCTCCATCTCGCAGGTGACCAAGTACGCGGTATCCGCAAGCCAATACTCCGATCCGGACAGATAGCGCAGGAACCGCTCCGGGTCAAAGAAGAGGGCGTTTCTCAGCACATCGCCCATGACGGGGGCATAAGCACCGTCTGCCCGGATACTGAAGAGCCACCGGTAGGCCTCCAGCTCCCAATTTTCCCATTCCCTGGAACAGGCATTGGGGTCAAAGGGGATCTGCAACAGACACTGGAAACCGATCTGGTTGCTTGCGCTGTCATTTGCCAAATGCAGCGTTCCATCCCGATCCAGGTACAGCTGATGCCCATTCGTCATGAGAACATCGGTTTCCAGCTTCGACAGCCAATTTATTGTTTCCTCCGACTCTTCGGGATGCTCCTTGCGCAGGTGATTCACAATCGTGAAGTTGGCCTGCAGCAGGAATTCCGGGTAGCACATGCCGGTAAAGCGGCGGATCATTTCCTCCTGGCTAAGGCTCTGTCCGGTGGTAAGATCCAGGTTGTAGACCGTATAGAATACAGAATCTGTAGGTGTTTTTCTAGATATGACGATGGACAGGAAGTCGCCGCTTTGATATGTGTCGTAAGTAATCTTCCAATATCTAGAAGTTTCCTGGCGTGCGGCGCTTTGCTTGGCATTATCAATGATGGGCTGGAATTCGTTTTTGATCGCTGCGTTGATCTCCCTTGCACCCTCGCAGAAGGGCTCCAGCAGGGGCAACTCAATGGAGAAATCCGCTTTACGGCCCAGGGAACCCAAAATGAGCCACTCGGCGTGGCCGGAATACCCGCCCTCCAGCAGGATCTGCTGGGGATAGTTGACGCATTCCGTCACATCGGGAATGTCCTGCAAACGGGATATGTGTGTTTCGGGCAGGCGGTCAGCGCAAGCCTTCTGCAGAGCGAGGGCAGCCTTTTCAGTGATGCCCTGGGTATAAGGCAGGCAAAGCTCCCTAATCGCCAAAAGACCCTTTTCGTCCACGGACAATAGCATGTTGGAAACGACGGCGGCGATGGTTTCCTCGTTCTCTATGGATAGGTAAATCAGGAATTCCTCCGGAGCGTCATAGAAGGCGGACAGGAAGAGGGGGGAGGCAAAGGCGCTGGGATTTTCCTCGCTGCCGGTGGGGACCCGGCCAAAGAACCAGTGATAGGCTGCCGGCACTCCGCCGTCATACCGG
Organism: Faecousia sp.; assembly: GCA_045660725.1. Classification (GTDB taxonomy): domain Bacteria; phylum Bacillota; class Clostridia; order Oscillospirales; family Oscillospiraceae; genus Faecousia. The sequence continues at coordinate 3,251 of JAZREG010000029.1, read as the reverse complement.
GTATCCTGAGCATAGGGGTCAAAGGACAGCCGCAGGGAGTTGATCGTTGCATTGGGGTGGGAAATGGGATAAAGGTTGACCAATGTGAAGGAATTGGCGTTTTCCGGGAGAAGATCCAATCCCACCAGCGCCTCCGGGCTGTATTCCAGCTGGGTCAGCCATTGCTGGTCCCCTATGGGATGGGCCTTGCAGTAATCCACCAGGGTGTAGGTGGCGCGCATCACATATTCCGGGTAACGCAGGCCGGTCAAGACCCGGACCCGCTTGGCATCCTCCGCGATCTTGCCGGTGGCAACATCCAAATGGTAGGTATAGTATTTCTTCGTGCCCTTGGTATCTTCCCTAGTAATGAGGATGGAGAGGATATCCTTGTCTGTAAAATCGTGGACCTGGTAACGGATGGATCTGACAGAATAGGGCGTTTGGTTACTGTAGGCCTGGTTCGCCTGGTCGATGATGGGCTGGAAGGTGTTCCGGATCTGCTGGTTGATGGCCTTGGCGCCTTCACAGAAAGGCTCTAAAAGCGGTAGAACCACGGAAAAACTGGCATCCCCGACGGTGATCTGTGCCTGATAGGGCTTTTCCAGGAAATAGTTTGCCGGGTAGTTTTCGCATTCCAGGATCGTGGGAATGGAAGATATGGGTATGAAAACCTGCTTCTGGGTGGTTGGGGGCGGAGTGGTAGAAACGGTGGTGGTAATGTCCGTCGTGGTAGTGACAGCTGTGGTGGGGGAGGGGGTCTCCTCTCTCAGAAGGATGGAGAAAAATACAACAGCCACGCCGATCACAAGCACCAGGCAGGCCCAAAAGAAGAGACGCTGCTTTGGTTGGGTAGGCCGGGGGCTGGGTGTCGGCTCCGGAGCGCTCTGGGGTGCCGGGGCTTTTTCCTTTGGCGGCCGGGGAGGCGGGACGGGGGCCTGCGCGGTAGGGGTTTGGGGAAGCTCCGCAGAGAGCATTCGGTCGATGTAAGCAAGATCGATCACATCTTCCTGGGGCTTTTCCTGAGAATATTCGTCACTGGGCTTCATATTTTCACGCCTCCTTTCTGTATTTATCATAGCATTACCACATGGTGCCTGTCAATGCAGAGAAAAAACCCCGGTGGTCAAACCACCGGGGTGAGGGAAATTACTTTGCCTTCTTGCGCTTGATCTTGTTGAGCTTGGCGTTGATCTTCAGCAGCTCTTCCTTGGTGAAGCTGATGTTGGCCATGCCCATCATGGAGGTCAGGCGCAGCACGGTGAAGCCGCCCAGCATCTGGCCCATGCCCTTGATGGCACCCATGTCGATGTCGAAGCCGCCGCCCTTCTTTTCGCCCTTTTCCTGGGGCTTCTTGTTGGCGTCCATCTTCTTCTTCATGGTCATCATCATGCCGGCCAGCCAGAGCTTGCCCCGGAAGGTAGCCATGATGTCGCTCATCTTATCGTTGAGGCTGAAGTAGCCCTCCCGCTCGTTGATGTCGAACCAGTTGAGGATGGCGCCCACTTCCTTCATACGATACTCTTCGTTGAAGGTTTCCACCTTGCGGATGACGCTCTCGTCACGCAGGTCGCCGGCAACGGCCACCAGCTTGGTCTCAGGAGCGGTGTTGGGCACATCGAAGTAGAAGAAGTGATCTGCAGCTTCCTTCACACCCAGGCTCACGCCGTTGGCGAACAGCTCCACAGCGGGGGCGTTGGAGTAGACGGTGACCTTGGTCACATCTTCCACACGGTCGATGTAGCGCTTGCCGCACAGGTGGATCATGGGTTCGGGATTCAGCCATGCCTTGTAGGCGTAGAAGGAGTCCTTCTTGTACTTGCGGTCAAAGGTCATCAGGCCCTTGTGGTTCTGACCGTTTTCGCCGCCTTCCGCACGGGCGTCTGCGCCGAAGTCAAACATGTTCCACACGTGGGTGGCCCACATAAACTTCCGGGTGAACAGCTGCTTGATCAGCTCCTCGTGGTAGTAAGCCTGATATTCCTCGGTGTAGTCGCCCTGGGTGGGGTTGGAGGTGTGCCAGTTCAGGGCCTCGCAGCCGTACTCGGAGCAGCCGATGGGAATGTTGGGGTGCTTGGCATGGAACTTATCGAACCAGGGGCCGTTCATGGAGGTCTCACCGCCGTACCAGCCGAAATAGTGGTTGTAGGACACCACATGGGGGATCAGCAGATAGGGGTCATCCATCTTGCACATGGACACCGCCGCGATGGTGGTCAGGCGGGTCTTGTCCATCTCATGGCACAGGTCATTGAGGATGCGGTGATTCTCCAGCAGGTCGTCGTTGGAGCCGCCGATGGAGATCTCGTTGCTCAGACCCCACACCACGATGGAGGGATGATTGTAATTCTGGGTGACGAGCTCCTTCATCTGGGAGATGGTATTTTCCCGGCCGGTGGGCATGTGCTTGGAAATGTAGGGGATCTCCGCCCACAGCACCAGACCACGCTCGTCGCACAGGTCGTAGAAATACTGGGCATGCTGATAGTGGGCCAGGCGGATGGTGGTCGCGCCGACCTCGCAGATCAGGTCGATATCCTGCTCATGGTGCTCGGGCAGCAGCGCATTGCCGATGCCCCAGCGGTCCTGGTGACGGCTCACGCCGCGCAGGGGATACTCTTCGCCGTTGAGGATGAAGCCGTTGTCGGGATCAATCTTGAAGGTACGGCAGCCGAAGCGGGTCTGCACGTTATCGATGACCTCACCGTTTTCCACCAGCTCCACCTTGGCGGTGTACAGGTAGGGATCCTTTCGGCCGTGCCACAGGTGCACGTTCGGGATCTCCAGCACGGTCTTGGTATCCGCAGATTCCGCAGACCAGTTCTTGCAGCCGCAGCGGCTGGTGATGGTAAAGCGGATGGTCTGGCCGGGTTTCTTGTTCGTCACCCAGGTCTCCATGGTGACTTTGGCATTCTTGCCCACAATTTCAGGGGTGACAGCCAGGCCGGGACCGCCGAAGTAATCCAGGTCAAAGTGGCTCTCGCTGACGCAGATGAGGCTCACATCACGGTAGATGCCGCCGTAGAAGGTGAAGTCCGCCATCTGGGGATAGACGGTCTCGTTGGCGGTATTGTCCACAGCCACAACCACCAGACTGGTCTCGGTGAGGGCATCGGTGATGTCCACACGCCAGGTGGAATAGCCGCCGTCATGGTGAGCCAGCTTCTGGCCGTTGACGTACACGTCGGCAGAAGAGTTGGCACCCTGCAGCTCCAGATAGTAGCGGTCGGCAACGGGCAGATCCGCCTTCTTCAGGTTCTTTGCGTACCAGC
>JAZREG010000028.1:0-8969 GCA_045660725.1 Faecousia sp. | reverse complement strand
CCACCCCGCTCCGACCCCTTCCCGTAATATAGCAACTGCCCAGAAATCGGAAGGTAGTGGGTGGGGCCATGCCCCCCCCCTACAAAGCGCGACCACAAAAATCCCGCCCCGGAAGGATTTCCGGGGCGCGAAGCTTTCTTTAGCCGTAGAGCATATCCTGGATGTTGGAAACCACCAGCCAGCTGTCGCCATTGGGCTTCAGGGTGATGGCGCCCGATCCGCCGGGAAGATTATAAGTCAATGTGACTGTCCCGTCATCATTTGCTGTTGCGGAGGTAAAAGTGCCGCTCGGGGTACAGGTCATACCAGTCTGTAAAAGGTAATAGCAATCCGTGCTTTCCAGGTAGTACAACCGCTCGAAGGCGCTATCCGGCAGATCCGCCAAAGTGATGCCGAACACTTTCTGCAATTCTGCATCCATCTTGTCCTTCGGCAGACGATTGAAGTCTGCCATATCCACCCAATCTGTCCAAAGCACGATTTGTTTTAGCGCTTCCCGTTCCGCTTCTGTCATTTCGTGCTCGCCCTGGAAACCGCCGTCATAGAACGCATACAGACTCAGCTCCAGCGGGTTGGTGTAGGTGTGTCCGGTGGCCCAGAAATAGCTTCTTCTGCCGGGATCCGTGATAGGGATCGGTTCGAACAGCTCGGCGATCTCTGCCATCAACGGATCATCATACACATACCATTCATTGGAAAGGATCCGATAGTGATCGCCGTCGGCTTTCAGGATCACCACACACTTTCCGTCTACCACTCCGGTATAATCCACCCGAATGGTGCCATCGCTCCGGTATTCCACTTGGACAACTGTAATGTCATCCGGGCGCATATTCGTTGTGTCATCCAAAAATCCGTAGCTGTCAGAGCTTTCCAGGTAAACCACCCGCATGAAGGCGCTGTCCGGCAGATCCGCCAGGGTAATGCCGAAATACCTTTGCAGTTCTTCGTTCATTCGATCCTTCGGCAAGCGGAAGAATCTTCCGTTTGTGATCATATAGTCGCTGTAATGTTCCTTCAGCACCGCCATTTCCGCATCCGTTGGCTGGTCTCCTTCCCCAAAGCCATCTTTGAAGAAGTATCTTAGCTCAATTTCCCTCGGATCCGAAAATTCCCGTAACAGCGCATAATAGTAGGGGTTTCTCGCTGTCTTGTAACCGAGCAGCCCTTGGATTTCCGCAACGCCCGCCGCGGGCGGAGTCGTACTGCTTTGAGATTTTACATAGACATTGGACAGGAGCTGGTAACCGTCGCCGTTGGGCTTCAAAACCACAACAAAATCGCCGGATTGCACACCGGATTTTCTGTAGGTGAGCTTAATCGTACCATCGCTCAGGTGCTCTACGCGCCTTGCCTCAAAGCCTTCTGCCATGTTCATGGTTTCCATGGAATAGAAGTAGTAGCAATCGGTGCTTTCCAGGTAGGTCAGGAATTCAAAAGCTGTATCAGGAAGATCCGCCAGGGTGATCCCAAAATAGGTCTGCAGAACCGCGTTCATCTTATCCTTGGGAAGTCGATAGAAGGTGGCTTTTTCCATGTAGGCTTCCTTGAAATGCTGCTTCAGTTCCGTAAGCTCTGCATCGGTGGGAGTCATTTCATCATAAAAACCATAATCGAACAGGCTCCGCAGACTCAACTGAGTAACAGAAGCATATTCCTGCATCTCGCCCACGCCCCAGTTATAGTAGTTGGCAGACTTTCCGTCAGCAGCAAGGATGGGCTGGAACAGGGCATTGAATTTTTCAATTTCCGGATCTACCTGGATAGAAGGGTCAAACTTTTCTGCAAGATATGCCTCGATCTCCGAGAGCATACCAAGCAGCTCTCCCAGGCCGCCCATTTTCATTGCATGGGCCCGGATGCTGTCCGCAGCTGACTCTCGGGTCATCAACTCTTTGAATTCCGGGCTGAAGTGCATCAGACTGATTACCCTGGAATCGCTGACATATGCGCTGCTGAGCCGCATTTGAGTGAACCGATCATTGACCGCCATTTCCCAAAGCAGTTCGTAATCGGTCATATCCTTCAGCTGCTTGGGGCCGGTGGTCACCGTTGTGGTCGGTGTTGTACTCGGGGTTGTGGATTGGGGATTTTCTGTGGGGCCGTCAAAGGCACCGGAGAAGGTACAGCCGGTGATGACGGCCAGCACCATCAAAAGGATGATGGCGGCGGTCAAGAATACTTTTTGTTTCTTCACGATACATTTCATCCTTTCTTTCAGTTGTTTCTTTGTCTCATGCATGGCGGTGGCGGTCTCTAAGAGCTGTCCAGGGGCGGGAACCGAGGAGACCATGTCCAGTAAGGTCTTTCCGTAGGCCAGCCGCTCCGTCTCTCCCAGCTGTTTCAGCACTGCTTCGTCGCAGGCCAGTTCGCAGTCCCGCCGGGAAAGGCTTGCGGCCACCCACACCAGGGGGTTGAACCAGTAGACGCACAGGCAGATGCACCGCACCCATGCCCAAATGTGGTCGCCGCTGCGCAGATGCGCAAGCTCATGGGTCAGCACATGGTGCTGCATCTTCTCGTCCCCTACGCAAACAGGAGTCAGGTAGATGGTGGGCCGCAGCAGGCCAAAAAGACAGGGCGAAGCCACCGCGGAACTGACTTTCACCGGGATCTTGCATTCCGGCAGTTCCAAAACTGTGGCGCTTTCCTTCAGTTTCCGCCGGAAAGACAGGTTTACGGCTATGAACCAACCGGCCATCGCCACCATACCAATGACCCAAACAGCTGTTGCGATCTGCCCCAGGGTAGGCGCAACCGTTTCGGTAACCTGCGATTCGATCTGCTGATTCACTTCCGGCAGAAGCACATTTTCCGGCTTTTGGGATCCCAGCAGTTCTTCATAGACCTCCTGAGGCGGGCGGCCATGTTGGATCTGGGTATCCACCTGCTCCTGCACCTCAGGACGGAAGATAGGTTTCTCCTGGTCAATATAGTCCTGCAGGGCATTGTTGTAGGCCTCTTCCCTGCTGGGGCCGGCAACGGGCTTCTGCGCCACCTGGCCGATGGCATCGGTCACCGGCTGAGCCGGGGTCAGGACGCTGAAATTCACATTTCCCAGCTGCACCGGAACCAGCAGCCGCAGGGCAACCAGCAGCCAGGCGCAGTAGATCAGCCGGCGGCTGACCTTGCTTTGGAACAGAAACCGCAGAGCGATCACCGCAAGGATCAGCACCGAGGATGTGATCAGGATCTCTTTCATTCTGCTCCCTCCTCTGCCTCTTTCAGGATGGCGTACAGTTCGTCAATATCTGCTTTCGACAATTGTTTGTGGTTGACCATGGTGCTGAGCATCAGGCCCAGGCTTCCGTTGTAGGCCCGCTCCAGGAGAGAATCCGTCTCCTGGGCCACCACATCCTCCCGCTCCACCGCTGCCCGGAACAGTTTGGTACGGCCGTCGGTGTCATAGGTCACCAGGTCTTTTTCCGTCATGCGGCGCACCATGGTGGTGACGGTGCTTTTGGACCATCCGATGGAGTGGCCCAGGGTGTCTACCAATTCCATCAGCGTCCGGGGGGATTCCCACAGCAGCTCCATGATGCTCCATTCGGTTTGTGTCACAGCCAGTTTTCGATCCATAACGGCAGCCCTCCCACAGTTGGTTTACTCTTGTAAACCAATCATAGCATATAGGTTTACAGTTGTCAACCGGATATCCAAAAAATTATAGGCCCATTGACAATGCACATACTTCGTGATACGATGTATATCACAGAAGGAGGTATGGTATGGATATTCAGCTGAAGCGGGGGCTTCTGGATGTATGCGTCCTGTCCGCCATCCAAAACGAAGATTCCTACGGCTATAAGATCATCAAGGATATGAGTCCCTATCTTACGCTTTCCGAATCCACCCTGTACACCATTCTAAAGCGGTTGGAAAGCGCGAATATGCTCACGGTGCGCACCGCGGAGCATAACGGACGCCTGCGAAAGTATTACCGCATCACACAGCAGGGAAAACAGCGCATCCGGGATTTCAAGGAAGATTGGAAGGAGATCCTGGCGATCTACCGATTTGTAACGAAGGAGGAACACGGTGATGTGTAAAGAAGAATTTCTCTTGCGGATGCGGGCGGCATTTGCCTATCTCCCACCCGAAAGCAAGGAAGAGCGCATCGCTTTTTACAGTGAAATGATCGACGACCGCATGGAGGATGGCCTTTCGGAAGAGGAGGCCGTTGCCGCTGTGAGCGCAACCATCGAGATCCTGTGGGCAGCCCCTGAGGAAGCACCGCCCCGCAAAGAGAAAGAAAAGCGCAGCACCTTGGTCATTCTGCTGCTGATCCTTGGCGCGCCTGTGTGGTTCTCCCTGCTGATCGCCCTGGTTTCTGTGTTGTTTTCCCTGTATGCGGTGCTGTGGTCTCTGATCGGCTCCCTGTGGGCGGTCTTCGGCGCTTTGGCCGCCTGTTCCGTTTCCGGAATCCTTGCCGGCACCCTTTTTGCCGGAACGGGCAATACCCTTTCGGGCGTCGCCATGATCGGCGCCGGTCTTGTATGCGCCGGGCTTAGCATTTTCCTGTATTTCGGCTGCATGGCGGCCACAAAGGGCGCTTGCATTCTCACAAAGAACCTGATCCCTTGGATCCGGCAGGCTTTCACAAAAAGGAGGTAAGTGAATGGGTAACAAGCAAAAAACATGGCTGCTCATTGCAGTGATCCTTGTGGTTGCCGGGTGCGTTCTGTTTACCGCAGCAGCAAATGGTATCGATTGGGATCTTACCAAACTCAGCACCGTTACATACGAAACCAATACGCACCCTGTGCAGGACGCTTTCCACAGTATCTCCATTCAAACAGACACGGCAGACATCGAGGTGGTCTCCGCTGCTGACGGCATCTGCAAAGTGGTCTGCCGGGAACCGGAAAATGCTCGGCATGTGGTGATCGTCAAAGGTGACACCCTTACAATCCGGGAAGAAGATCAACGAAAGTGGTACGATCACATCGGTATCTTCCTGGGTGCGCCAAAGATCACCGTGTATCTGCCGGAAAGCGCCTATGAAACCCTCACCATTCAGGAGGATACAGGAGCTGTTCAGATCGCCAACGCTTTCCGCTTTGCGCGCATTGACATCTCCGTAACAACCGGAGATGTGAAAAACTACGCGTCCGCTTCGGATGCGGTAAAAATCCGAACCGACACCGGCAGCATTTCCGTATCCGGCATCTCCACCGGCGAGCTGGAGCTGTCCGTCACCACCGGAAAAGTAGAGATCAGCGATACCGGCTGTGAAACGCTAGCCTCCCACGGAGACACCGGAAAGATCACCCTGAAGGATGTGATCGCAACGGAAAGCATTTCCATTACCCGCAGCACCGGCGATATTCGCTTTGACCGCTGCGATGCCGGGCAGATCTTAGTCAAAACCGATACCGGCGATGTGACCGGTTCTTTCCTTTCCGGCAAGGACTTTGACGTTCACAGCGACACCGGCTATACCCGTTATCCCAAGGATTCCACCGGCGGCAAATGCGAAGTGCGTACCGACACCGGGAATATTCAGCTGACCGTACAGTAACTGCGCCGACACGGCATCCAATGGATGCCGTGTCTTGTTTTTTTCTGCAGATATGCTATAATGGATCCAGCTTAGTTGGAGGTGTGCTCCATGAAAAAGAACCCTGCCGCCATGCTGAAATGGCTGATCCCGATTTTCTTCGTTTTGCTGGGCGTTTTCTTCCAAAATTTCATCCACGGCCACGGCTTTTTGGGCTTCATCTCCTTCTGTCTGGCGATTTTGCAGTGTCTGTTCTTCCTGGTAGGGCTGCTACGGCCAAGGCATTTGGTACCGGCCAAGGTGCTGCGGACAGTGCTGACCGGTATTGTGTGTTTGGGGCTGACCGTGTGCGGTGTGACGGAGGTGCTGATCCTTCGGGCCAGCCTGGGCCAGCCGGAGGCGGATTGCCCCTATATCGTGGTACTGGGCGCCAAGGTCAACGGAACCGAGCCTTCCCTCTCCCTTGCCGACCGGATCGACGCTGCCTGGGATTACCTCACGGAACACCCCGATACCATTGCGATCCTCTCCGGTGGCCAGGGTTCAGACGAGGATATCAGCGAAGCCCAATGCATGTTTGACCGACTCACCGCCCGGGGCATCCCGGCCCAGCGGCTGTGGCTGGAGGACAAGGCCACCTCCACCTGGGAAAATCTACAGTTCTCCCTGGACATCATTGAAGCAAACACCGGGGTGCGGCCCGCCTCCATCGGGCTGCTCTCCAGCGAATATCACCTGTTCCGGGCCTCCCTGTTTGCCCGGGATTGCGGCGTGGAGGCCATTGGCATCCCCGCGGAAACCAGCTGGCTGAGCTTGAAGCTGAACTATTTTACCCGGGAAGTCGCCGGGGTTTGGCACTATATTCTTTTAGGAGGACAATATCATGATTGAGCGTATGTATGCAGAATATGCCTGGGAGAAAACCGAAACCCTGCTGTCCATCGATTCCCCCTCCGGCTACACCGCCAAGGCGGCCCAGTGGGTCAAGGAAGCCTTTGAAAAGTTGGGCTTTTCTGCGGTTATCACCGCAAAGGGCGGCGTTTTGGCAGACCTGGGTGGCGAAAACGCCGAGGACGGCCTGCTTTTGGAGGCCCACGCCGATACTTTGGGCGGCATGGTCGCCGGGATCAAAGGCAACGGCCGGCTGCGGCTGACCAGCCTGGGTGGCATGAATCCCAACAACGGCGAAGCGGAAAATGTTTGGGTCTACACCCGCTCCGGCAAGGTCATCGACGGCACATTGCAGCTGTGCAACGCCTCTGTCCATGTCAACGGCGACTATTCCACCGCCAAGCGCAGCTGGGACACCATGGAAGTGGTGCTGGAGGAGGACACCGCTTCCCCCGCCGATACCCGCAAGCTGGGCATTGAGGTAGGCGACATTGTCTGCTTTGAGCCCCGCACCCGCCGCACCGCCTCCGGTTATCTCAAGAGCCGATTCCTGGACGACAAACTGTCTGTGGGCATCCTGCTGGGCTTTGCCAAGTACCTTGCCGACAACGGCATCACCCCTGCCCGCCGGGTATGGGTCCATGTGACTGTTTACGAGGAGGTAGGACACGGCGGCAGCGCTTCTGTTCCTGCCGGCATCACCGAGGCCATTTCTGTGGATATGGGCTGTGTCGGCGACGGCCTGCAGTGTACCGAGCGCCAGGTCTCCATCTGTGCCAAGGACTCCGGTGGCCCCTACAGCTACGAAGTGGTGGGCAAACTCATTGACGCCGCCAAGAAGCAAAACGCGGACTACGCCGTGGATGTGTATCCTTTCTATGGCTCCGATGTGGAAGCCACCCTGCGCAGCGGCGCGGATATCCGCCACGGTCTCATCGGCGCCGGCGTTTACGCCAGCCACGGCTATGAGCGCAGCCATATGGACGGCGTATACAACACCCTGAAGGTGCTGGCCGGCTACCTGGAGGTCTGAGATGGCCTGGGATCGGGAGAAAGATCGCAAAGCCGGAAAGGTCATGGGCATCGTCGGTAGTATTTACGGCGTCGTTTTCATGGTGATCTGGTGTGGCATCGCCGCCGGTATGGGCGCGGTGATCATGCTGATCCCGGGACTTTTGATGCTGGGCTTTATGATTTTCCGGCTGGTAGCGCTGGTAAGAAAATCCAAGGCGGAAAAAGAACCAAAGGAGCCCTGGGATATCCCTGCCCGGGAGCGCCCCTCAGCCGCCCCCTTCCGTCAGAATGATTTCTGCCCCTATTGCGGCGAAAAAATGGAAGATAGCTTTATTTTCTGTCCCAAGTGCGGCAGAAGAAAGTAAGGAGGCAATTATGAAACTCCCCTCTCCCCTGGGCCTGTCCCGGGAACGGCTTTTGGAAATCCTTCTGTGGGAAGAATACGGCACACTTCCCCCTGCCCCCATCGCCCTGACCGCAGAGCAGATTGCCTTCGACAAAAAATTTTGTGCAGGAAACGCTCCGCTGCATACGATCCAGCTGACCGCCCACTGTGCATTCGGCGATTTTTCCTTCCCTGTCCGGTATTTCTGCCCCACGGCAGACGCCCCTGTGCCGGCGGTGGTTTTGCTAAACTTCCGTCCGGATGTTCCGGATCGGTACCTGCCTGCGGAAGAATTGGCGGATATGGGCTATGCTGTGTTCAGCCTTTGCTACCAGGACATTACCTCCGACAACGGTGATTTCACCAACGGCCTTGCGGGTTTGGTGTATCCCGACGGAAAGCGCAGCCCCCATGATTGCGGCAAAATAGGCCTGTGGGCATGGGCCGCTCTACGGGTTTTGGAATACGCCCTGACCCTTCCGGAGTTGGATCACAGCCGCATCAGCGTGGCAGGCCACTCCCGTTTGGGCAAGACCGCCCTCCTGGCCGGCGCCTTGGAACCCCGGTTTTACTGCGCCTGGTCCAACGATTCCGGCTGCAGCGGCGCGGCTATTTCCCGGGAAAATACCGGCGAGACCGTGGAAGCCATCTATCGCAAGTTCCCCTACTGGTTCTGCGAAAACTATCAGAAATATGCCGATAACGAAGAGGCGCTGCCCTTTGACCAGCATTTCCTCCTGGCCGCCAACGCAAGTCACCTGGTGTATGTGTCCAGCGCCCAGGAAGACCTGTGGGCCTGCCCCAAAAACGAGTACCTGTCCTGCATCGCCGCCACGCCCTATTTTGAAAGCATCGGCAAACCCGGCTTCATCGGCCCGGAAGAAGCACCGGAAACAGAGGCATTCTTCCACCAGGGCAGTATCGGCTATCATCTTCGCCCCGGCTGCCATTACCAAAGCCGAAAAGATTGGCAGAATTTTATCACTTTCCTGAATAGCAAAAATTGACTTGCATTTTGCCCCGATATGTATTATACTATTGGGGCGCACCTGCCGGTGTGATGGAATGGTAGACGTAGTGGACTCAAAATCCACCGCTGGCGACAGCGTACCGGTTCGAGTCCGGTCACCGGCACCAACAAAAAGATCTCTTTTGTCTACCAAGGCAAAAGAGGTCTTT
>JAZREG010000027.1:0-11990 GCA_045660725.1 Faecousia sp. | reverse complement strand
GTAAACAGAGCAACACCGAACTCCCCCAGTCCAAAATGCTGCGTTGCAGCATTTTGGACAGCCCTGCCGGGCCCGCGCCCCTTTTGTCCGCTTTGCGGACATTTTCCCCGCTAACGGGGAAATCTGCCCTCTTAAAAGCGGGGGCCAAGAGTGGTGCTCCGCGCAGCGAATCAAAATCATTATGCTTGCCGGGGGCAAGCATACCTCAATTCATGGCTGCGCCGCCGGTTCTAACGAACAGCTCCATAAACTCCAATTTATACTTTCCTTCCTTACAATATTATATAGCAAAAGCGGTGGCGAATTGGGCGACCTCACTTAGGGATTTACACGGTTTTGAAGGAATCTTTTTCTCCACAGAAACCTCCGTTACCCTTGGAATACATACAGTATTCCTGCGGTCAACGGCGATCCCTGTAAAGAAAAATCTTCTCTTCAAAACTGCGAAGCACTCCAAAGGGAGAGATTTTTCCGCAAGACAAGAAAAAGTGCCACGGCAAGGCTGACGCCTACCGTGGCACTTTTGTGCAGTATTGGGGAAAAAGATCCGCTTTGGAGCGTATAAATCCCTAAGTGAGGTCGCCCTTAGCGGCCTTTTTGTATTTTACAGTTCCAGCAATTCCCTGATCACCGGTCCAAAGGCCCGGGCCATGCACAAAAAGCCCAGGTCATTGGGGTGGCAGTTATCCACCAGGCCGCCGTCAAAGTCCAACAGGGCCATCATCGCCGTTCCGTCCACATACCGCACCCGGGTGTCCCCTTCCGCCAGGGCCTTTTCGTAAGTCGCCCGGATCACCGCCTGCCTTCTGCGGGAGTCCTCCGAGGGGAAGACCTTGGGCATGGTGGCCATGACGATGGGCGTCTCCGGCTGGGCAGCCCGGAAGGCCCGGTACAGCGGCTCGTGGGTCTTGGCCAAAAATTCCGGATTGGGGGCGTTGTGGTCGTAATCCATGACGAACACCGACATCTCCTGCTGGGTCAAATACCGGATCATCTCCTCTTCTGCCCGGGCGCTGCCGGAAAAACCCAGGTTCACATGGTCGCAGTTCAGCTCCCGGGACAAAATATTGGTATAGGCGTTGCCCGGCCGGGAGGCGCAGCCGCCCTGGGTGATGCAGGAGCCGTAATAGACCACCGGCTTGCCGGGCCGGTATTCCGGCGATGCCTCCAGGGAGGATCCCGGCTCCAGGCCGATCTCCAGGGAGATCACCCCGCTGTACAGGGGGAAATGGATGAGGATCTCCCGGTTTTCCCGGGACTTTAAGTCCACCGCAGCCTCAAAATAGTTCTCTTTCTCAAAATTCGGCACAAAGGTGTTCCGGTAGATGCCATCGGCATACAGATCCAGCCCGGCGGTACCGGTGAGAGGGAAATGGGGGGCCTTCATCACGCTCTTCATCTGCACCCGGAGGGCGATCCAGGAAGAATCGGTGCGAAACCGCAGCCGGCCGCCGGCGGTATTGCAGCACAGCGCCGCCACGCCGTCGTTGACCCGGTCCGCCACCGCCTGGGGCAGCCGGTGGAAATACGGTGTGTCCTCCGTGGGCCACATCAGGCCGTAGATCCGGAAGGGCGCCTGCCGGCAATCCCGGAAGATGTATTCCCGATCCCCCAGACGCTCCGGGGTAAAGTTTTTGTCGATTTCTTTCAGGGTCTTCATTGGCATTTCCTCCCTTTTTCTTGTTCCTATCATGCCACAGGGCAACCGGAAAGTCAAGGCGTTTTCGGAGGCGATTTTTGGCAAAATCACCATGGAAACCCCGGGAAAAAATTTGCTTTCCGTCGTAAAAACAAATTGACGAAAAGCACCCTTTTGTGATAAAATGGTAATGTAATTTTGGCACCCTTATGACTGACGGAAAGTGGAGCACCACGTGAAGTAAGGACGCGCCGTATTGCCGACCGTCTGGGCACACTTTTTCTTCCCATAAGGGGAGTATAAGTGCGCCTATTTTTTATTTTTGGAGGAGAAACATGAAAAAAGTTGCCATCATCATGGGTTCTGACAGCGATCTGCCTGTGGTCAAAAAGGCCGCGGACACCCTGGAAGCCTTCGGCGTCCCCTACGAAATGCACGTTTATTCCGCCCACCGCACCCCGGTGCAGGCCCGGGACTTCTCCCTGAATGCCCGCAATAACGGCTTCGGCGCCATCATCGCCGCTGCCGGTATGGCCGCCCACCTGGCAGGTGCTTTGGCCGCCAATACCACCCTGCCTGTCATCGGTATCCCCATGAAGTCCGGCACCTTCTCCAACGGCATCGACGCCCTGCTTTCCACCGTGCAGATGCCTTCCGGCATCCCCGTGGCCACCGTGGCCGTGGACGGCGCCGTGAACGCCGCGCTGCTGGCCATTCAGATCCTGGCCGTCACCGACGAAGACCTGGCCGCCAAGCTGGACGCCAAGCGCGCCGCCGACGCGGAAAAGGTACTGGCCAAGGACGCCGCGCTGCAGTAAAAAGAGAGCCTTGTCATTGCGAACCAGTGACCGATGTCACTGGTGTGGCAATCTCCGAAGGCTTTCTCCTGCAACCGGGGGATTGCCACGGTCGCTAACGCTCCCTCGCAATGACGCAGTTTTGTAGGACGCTGCGCTGCAGTAAAGCACCCCCTCTTACCCCCCGCATTTATGAGAGGGTCGAGGCGGCTGCGCCGCAAACACAGGAAACCATACACACTTTGTATTTTTGAAATGAGGTAAATTATTATGGAAAATCTTCAGCTTCTGTACACCGGCAAGACCAAGAACGTTTATCAGCTTCCCAACGGCAACTGCCTGCTGCTGTTCAAGGACGACTGCACCGGCAAGGACGGCGTGTTCGATCCCGGTGAAAACTCCGTGGGCCTGACCATCGAGGGTGTGGGCGACGTGAACCTGCGTATGTCCATCTACTACTTCGAGAAGATCAACGCCGCCGGCATCCGCACCCACTATGTCAACGCCGACCTGGCAAACACCACCATGGAAGTGCTGCCCGCCAAGGTCCTCGGCAAGGGCCTGGAGGCCAACTTCCGCCGCAAGGCCGTGGGTTCCTTCCTGCGCCGCTACAAGGATTACTGCACCGAAGGTCAGGATCTGCCCTACTATGTGGAAACCACCTTCAAGAACGACGCTCTGGGCGATCCCCTGGTGACCAAGGACGGCCTGGTGGATCTGGGCGTTATGACCGCTGAGCAGTACGACTCCCTGAAGGCACAGACCCAGGCCATCACCAAGATCGTCGCGGACGACCTGGCTGCCAAGGGCCTGGAGCTGTACGACATCAAGTTCGAGTTCGGCTACGATCCCCAGGGCAATGTCATGCTCATCGACGAGGGGGCTTCCGGCAACATGCGCGTGTACAAGGACGGCCAGTACATCGATCCCATGACCCTGAACGGTCTGTTCTTCGCTTAATTTACCACTGCACCAAAGCCTCCCCTGTGTAAGGGGAGGTGTCAGCCGAACAGGCTGACGGAGGGGTTGTTACAATCCCCCAGTCAGCTTCGCCGACAGCCCCCTTTACACAAGGGGGCCTTTGAGAACCTTATTCCAAAAGGAGAAAACCTCATGGGAGGATTTTTTGGCATCACTTCCCGGTATGACTGCATGGCAGATGTGTTCTTCGGTGTGGACTACCATTCCCACCTGGGCACCCGCCGGGGCGGCATGGCCGCCTGGGATCCCCAGATCGGCCTGCAGCGTAAGATCCACAATATCGAAAACTCGCCCTTCCGGACCAAGTTTGAGCATATCTTCGACGAGATGCAGGGCACTTCCGCCATCGGCTGCATCAGCGACTCCGATCCCCAGCCCATGCTCATCCGGTCTCACCTGGGCACCTACGCCATCACCACCGTTGGCATCATCAACAACGCCGAGGCGCTCATCGATCTGATCGTCAACGACCACGGCGGCTACTTTGACGCCATGGCCGGCGGCAAGGTCAACTCCACCGAGCTGGTGGCCGCCATCATCAACCACAAAGAAAATTTCGTCGAGGGCATCCGCTATGCCCAGAGCGTCATCGAAGGCACCTGCAACATCCTCATCCTGACGGACAAGGGCAGCCTCATCGCCGCCCGTGACCGGCTGGGCCGTATTCCTGTGCAGCTGGGCAAGAACGAGGACGGCTGGTGCGCCTCCTTCGAGGAGTTCGCCTTCACCAAGCTGGGCTACGAAAAGGTTCGGGAGCTTGGCCCCGCGGAGATCGTGGAGCTGACTCCGGAGGGCCAGACTGTTCTGTCCGCCCCCGGCAAGGAAATGAAGATGTGCGCCTTCCTGTGGTCCTACTACGGCTACCCCACCTCCACCTACGAGGGCATCAACGTGGAAGCCATGCGCTACCGCAACGGCGCCGCCATCGCCGAGCGGGATATGGCCCAGGGCCGCACCATGGACATCGACTACGTCGGCGGTGTTCCCGACTCCGGCACCCCCCACGCCATCGGCTACGCCAACCGCACCGGCAAGGCCTTTGCCCGGGCATTCATCAAGTATACCCCCACCTGGTCCCGTTCCTTCACTCCCGCCCGCCAGAGCGAGCGCAAGCGGGTGGCGAAGATGAAGCAGGTCCCGGTGCAGGAGCTGATCCAGGACAAGAAGCTATTGTTCGTGGACGACTCCATCGTCCGTGGCACCCAGCTGCAGGAGACCGTGGATTTCCTCTATGAAAGCGGCGCCAAGGAAGTACATATGCGTTCGGCCTGCCCGCCCATTATGTACGGCTGCAAATACCTGAACTTCTCCCGTTCCACCTCCGATATGGATCTGATCTCCCCCGGGGTGATCGTGGAGCTGGAAGGTGAAGAGGGCCTGAAGCACATCGAAGAATATGCCGACGGCAATACCGAGCGGGGCAAGGCCATGCGCCGGGCCATCCGGGACAAGTTCAAGTTCGATTCCCTGGGCTTCCAAACCGTGGACGGCGTGGTTCAGGCCATCGGCCTGGACGCGTGCAAGCTTTGCACCTACTGCTGGAACGGCAAGGAATAAGCCGGACCGCATCCTTGCCTCCCTCGTTTTGAGGGAGGTGGCACCGCCGCAAGGCGGTGACGGAGGGAGTTTTACTCCCCCAGTCTCGCTGTCGCTCGACAGCCCCCTCAAAACGAGGGGGCCAAGACTCCCCCAGTCAGCCTGATCGGCTGACAGCCCCCTCATAAATGCGGGGGGCCAAGGCGGCTGCGCCGCAATAAATTGCTGAAATGGAGTTGTGAATCATGGATCACAAGAATTCTCAATCTGCCAGCTACGCTGCTGCCGGTGTGGATATCACCGCCGGCTACAAGGCCGTGGAGCTGATGAAGAAGCACGTCGCCCGCACCCGCAACGAAGGCTGCCTGGATGATGTGGGCGGCTTCGGCGGCTGCTTCGGTCTGCCCATTGCCGGCATGGAAGAGCCTGTGCTGGTCTCCGGCACCGACGGCTGCGGCACCAAGGTCAAGCTGGCCATGCTCATGGACAAGCATGACACCATCGGCATCGACGCCGTGGCCATGTGCGTCAACGACATTATCTGCGTGGGCGCCAAGCCCCTGTTCTTCCTGGACTACATCGCCTGCGGCAAGAACATCCCCGAAAAGATCGCCGAGATCGTCTCCGGCGTGGCCGAAGGCTGCGTCCAGTCCGGCGCTGCCCTCATTGGCGGCGAGACCGCCGAGCATCCCGGCCTGATGCCCGTGGAGGACTACGACCTGGCGGGTTTTGCCGTGGGCATCGTGGACAAGAAGAAGATCCTGCAGAAGGAGCGGATGGAAGCAGGGGACGTGGTCATCGCCCTGGCCTCCACCGGCATCCACTCCAACGGCTTCTCCCTGTGCCGCAAGGCCTTCAACATCGACAACAATGACCCCCTGCTGTATGTTCCCAGAGAGGAACTGGGTGGCAAGACCATCGCGGAAAGCCTGCTGGTGCCCACCCGCATCTATGTCAAGAGCATCCTGGCCCTGCTGGAAAAGGTGGATGTGAAGGGTATCTCCCACATCACCGGCGGCGGCTTCTACGAAAACATTCCCCGCAGCATTCCCGACGGCCTCTGCGCCCGGGTGGATAAGTCCGCCGTGAAGGTGCTGCCCATTTTCGACCTGATCGCGAAGTTTGGCAATGTGCCTGAGCGGGATATGTTCAACACCTACAACATGGGCGTTGGCATGAGTGTTGTTGTGCCTGCCACCCAGGTGGATACCGCCCTGGAGATCCTCCGTGCCCACGGCGAGGATGCTTACATCATCGGTAAGATCGAAGCCGGCGAAGAAAAGGTGATCCTGGAATGAAGCGGATCGCGGTTTTGGTCTCCGGTGGCGGCACCAATTTGCAGGCTCTGATCGACGCCCAGCACCGGGGAGAATTGGGCGGCGGCAAGATCGTGGCCGTCATCTCCTCCAAAGAAGGGGCCTACGCCCTGGAACGGGCGAAAAACGCCGGCATCGAGGGCTTCGTTCTGCCCCGGAAGGCGTTTGACTCCAACCGCAGCATGACCGTCGCCCTGGTGGAAATGCTTCGCCAGCTGGACATCGACCTGGTGGTGCTGGCCGGCTGCATGATCATCTTCACCGAGGAACTGGTGCAGGCCTACCCCAACGCCATCATGAATGTCCACCCCGCCCTGATCCCGTCGTTTTGCGGCCCCGGCTACTACGGCCTGCGGGTCCATGAGGAAGCCCTGCGCTACGGCGTGAAGCTCAGTGGCGCTACGGTGCATTTCGTCAGCGCCGAGTGCGACGGCGGCCCCATCATTGCGCAGCGTGCGGTGGAAGTCCGCCCCGACGACACCCCCGAGGTGTTGCAGAAGCGGATCATGGAGCAGGCCGAGTGGATCCTGCTGCCCCAGGCAGTGAAAGCCTTCTGCGAAGACCGGATTTCTGTCGAGGGAAGAACGGTCATCGTTCGATAAATCCGTCCTGTAGGGGCGGGGCAGTGCCCCGCCCATCAGAAAATTTGACCTCGACGGACAAATTTTCTGCGCAAAGGAGCAAGGTTTTGGGAGGGGCAATGCCCCTCCCCTACAGTAAATAATTTGGAGGAACAACCAAATGAACGTCTACGAAATCGGCAATCTGGCCGAAAAGCTGGCAACCAACACTTACCCCGGCCGTGGCATCGTCCTGGGCGTCACCCCCGACGGCAAGAAGGCTGTCGCCGCCTACTTCATCATGGGCCGCTCCGTCAACTCCCGCAACCGCATTTTTGCCCTGGAGCCCGACGGCATCCGCACCGAGGCCCACGACCCTTCCCTCATGAAGGATCCCCACCTGATCATCTACCACCCCGTCCGCGAATGCGGCAACGGCCTGATCGTCACCAACGGTGACCAGACCGACACCATTTGGAACTACCTTTCCCGGGGTGAAAGCTGGGAGGCGGCTCTGCGCACCCGCATGTTCGAGGACGACGGCCCCAACTGGACGCCCCGGATCTCCGGCATCCTCTCCGGTGACGGCAGCTACAAGATGTCCATCCTGAAAGCCGCCGACCCGGAAGGCAACGCCTGCGCCCGTTTCTTCTGGGAGTACCCCGCGGAAGCCGGCCTGGGCCACTTCCTGCACACCTATGTCTGCGACGGCAATCCCGTCATCCCCACCTTCCAGGGCGAGCCTGAGCGGGTGGCCATTTGGGACAGCATCGAGGATTTCACCGAAATGCTGTGGAACAACCTGAACGAAGACAACAAGATCTCCCTGTTCGTCCGCTACACCGACCTGGCTACCGGCGAATTCGAGCAGAGAATTATCAATAAGCATCAGTAAATTGGGGTTTATGGAGCTGTTTGGTAGAGCACCAAAGGCTCCCTTGTGTAAAGGGAGCTGTCAAAAATCGGATGCAAATCCGATTTTTGACTGAGGGATTGTCGTAACTTTGACAACCCCTCCGGTCAAAATCGAAGATTTTGACCACCTCCGCTTACACAGGCGAGGCTCGCGCTCCGCGCTCCAAACAGCTCTCTAAACTGAAATTTGATCCATTTAACGGAGGACAATCATGAAAACATTCGAACTGAAATACGGCTGCAACCCCAATCAGAAGCCTGCTTCCCTGTATATGCACGACGGAGCCGACCTGCCCATTCAGATCCTGAACGGCCGGCCCGGCTACATCAACTTTATGGACGCCCTGAACTCCTGGCAGCTGGTCAAGGAGCTGAAGGAGGCCACCGGCCTGCCCTGCGCCACCTCCTTTAAGCACGTTTCCCCCACCTGCGCCGCCGTGGGCAAGGTGCTGCCCCTGGAGCTGAAGAAGGCCTGCTTCGTGGAAGATGTGGAAGGCCTGGACGAGAATCCTCTGGCCTGCGCCTATGTCCGCGCCCGCGGCGCTGACCGGCTCTGCTCCTTCGGCGACTGGGTGGCCCTTTCCGATGTGGTGGACGAAATGACCGCCAAGCTCATCGCCCCCGAGGTCTCCGACGGCGTCATCGCCCCCGGCTACACCGAGGAAGCCCTGGCCATCCTGAAGTCCAAGCGCAAGGGCAGCTACAATGTGGTGCAGATCGACCCCAACTATGTCCCCGCAGAGCAGGAGCGGAAGCAGATCTTCGGCATCACCTTTGAGCAGGGCCGCAACAACTTTAAAATCGGCGAGCACCTGCTGGAGAACATCGTGACCCAGAACAAGGAGCTGCCCGAAAGTGCCAAGATCGACCTGATCATCTCCCTGATCACCCTGAAGTACACCCAAAGTAACTCCGTGTGCTTTGCTTACGACGGCCAGGCCATCGGCGTGGGCGCCGGCCAGCAGAGCCGTGTGCACTGCGTCCGTCTGGCAGGCTCCAAGGCCGACACCTGGTTCCTGCGTCAGCATCCCAAGACCTTGGCCCTGCCCTTCCGTCCTGACCTGGGTCGTCCCGGCCGTGACAACGTCATCGACGGCTACATCAACGGCAACGAAGAGGATGTGTGCGCCGAGGGTATTTGGCAGAACTACTTCACCGTCCGTCCCGAACCCCTGACCGCAGAAGAGAAGCGGGCATGGCTGGACAGCCGTGACGCCGTTGCCCTGGGCTCCGACGCCTTCTTCCCCTTCGCCGACTCCGTCAAGCGCGGCGTGGCCTCCGGTGTCAAGTACATCGCTGAGCCCGGCGGCTCCATCCGTGACGACCTGGTCATCGAAGAGTGCGACAAGAACGGCATCGTCATGGCCTTCACCGGCATGCGCCTTTTCCATCATTGATCTCACGCCTCGCCCCCCGCGTTTACGAGGGGGGTGGCCGAGCGCAAGCGAGGCCGGGGGGAGCAACTCCCCCAGTCAGCCTGTTCGGCTGACAGCCCCCTCAAAACGAGGGGGCCAAGACTCCCCCAGTCAGCCTATTCGGCTGACAGCCCCCTCATAAATGCGGGGGCCAAGGCGGCCGTTGGCCGCAAAATCCCCATTTAGGAGGTAATTATGAAGCTTTTAGTCGTTGGCGGCGGTGGCCGGGAACACGCCATCATCCGCTCCCTGAAAAAGAATCCTGAGGTCGAGACCATCTACGCCCTCCCCGGCAACGGCGGCATCGCCGCTGACGCAACCTGCGTTCCCATCGGCGCCACCGAGATCGACAAGATCGTGGCCTTCGCCGTGGAAAACAAGATCGATTACGCCGTCGTCGCTCCCGACGACCCCCTGGTTCTGGGCTGCGTGGACGCCCTGATCGACGCGGGCATCCCCTGCTTCGGCCCCCGGGCCAATGCCGCCATCATCGAAGGCAGCAAGGCCTTCTCCAAGAACCTGATGAAGAAGTACGGCATCCCCACCGCCGCTTACGAAATTTTCACCGAGCTGGACAAGGCTCTGGAATACCTGGAAACCGCCCCCATCCCCACGGTGGTCAAGGCCGACGGCCTGGCCCTGGGCAAGGGCGTCATCATCGCCCAGACCCGGGAAGAAGCCAAGGAGGCCGTCACCGACATGATGCGTAATGCCAAGTTCGGTAAGTCCGGCTCCACCGTGGTCATTGAGGAATTCCTCACCGGCCCGGAAGTTTCCGTCCTGGCCTTTACCGACGGCAAGGTGGTGCGGCCCATGGTGTCCTCCATGGACCACAAGCGCGCCGGGGACAACGACACCGGCCTGAACACCGGCGGCATGGGCACCATCGCCCCCAACCCCTACTACACCGAGGACATCGCCAAGCAGTGCATGAAGGAAATTTTCCTGCCCACCATCCGGGCCATGAAGAAGGAAAAGCGCACCTTCAAAGGCTGCCTGTATTTTGGCCTCATGCTCACCCCCAACGGCCCCAAGGTCATCGAATACAACTGCCGCTTCGGCGACCCGGAGACCCAGGTGGTGCTGCCCCTGCTGAAAAGCGACCTGCTGACCATTATGATGGCCTGCACCAACGGCACCCTTTCTAAGACGTCCGTGCGGTTTGCCAAGAAGCACGCCTGCTGCGTCATCAAAGCTTCCAAGGGTTATCCCGAAAGCTACAAAAAAGGCTACAAGCTGACCATGTCCGACCGGGCTGCCAAGGCTACCTTCGTGGCCGGCGCAAAGCTCCAAGACGGCAAGCTGGTCACCTCCGGTGGCCGTGTCACCGGCACTACCGCGGTGCGCTCCAGCCTGGAGGAGGCCATTACCGCTGCCTACCGCCTGTCCCAGGGCGTCAAATTCGCCAACGCCTACTGCCGCAGCGACATCGGCCAGAAGGCCCTGCAGGCGAAGAAGTAAATTAGGAGTTTATCGAGCAGTTAGGAAGATGTACCAAAGGCCCCCTTGCCTAAAGGGGGCTGGCTGCCCGCAGGGCAGACTGGGGGATATTCTGCCGCTTTTGCGGCAGAAATGCCCTTTGGGCATGGAATCCCTCCGTCACGGCTTGCGCCGTGCCACCTCCCTTTAGGCAAGGGAGGCTCGCGCTTCGCGCTCCAACTGCTCGATAAACTGAAATTTGTACAAAGAAATACTAGGAGGTAATCCCCAATGGTATACCGCGTATATGTAGAGAAAAAAGCGGGTCACACCCACGAAGCTTCCGGCCTGCTCAAGGAAGTGCAGGAGTTCCTGCAGATCAAGGGCCTGAAGAATGTGCGGGTGCTGAACCGTTACGATGTGGAAAACATCGAAGAAAGCCTGTTCGCCTACGGTGTGAACACGGTGTTTTCCGAGCCCCAGGTGGACGATGTCACCTACGACGCCCCTGCCGGCCAGGTAGTTTTCGCCGTGGAGCCGCTGCCCGGTCAGTTTGACCAGCGGGCCGACTCCGCGGCCCAGTGCATTCAGATCCTGGGCCAGTGTGACCGCCCCCTGATCCGCACCGCCAAGGTGTATGTGCTGGAGGGCAAGCTCAGCGATGCCGACATCGCCGCTGTGAAGAAGCACGTGATCAACCCCGTGGAATGCCGGGAGGCTTCCCTGGAAAAGCCCGAGACTCTGGCCGGCCAGTACGCCCTGCCCGAAAGCGTTGCCACCGTGGAAGGCTTCATCACCATGGACGACGCAGCCCTGTCCGCCCTGCTGGAGAAGCTGGGCCTTGCCATGGACCTGGATGACCTCCGGTTCCTGCAGAATTATTTTGCCGGGGAAGAGCATCGGGATCCCACCATCACCGAAATTCGTGTGGTGGACACCTACTGGTCCGACCACTGCCGCCACACCACCTTCTCCACCATCATCGACGATGTGAAGATCGAAGATCCCGCCGTGGCCGAGGCCTACCAGCGGTATCTGGCCGCCCGGGTGGAGGTCTACGGCGAAGAGAAGGCTGCCGCACGGCCCCAGACCCTGATGGATGTGGCCACCATCGGCGCCAAGACTCTGAAAAAGCGTGGCTTGCTTCCCGAGCTGGACGAGAGCGAGGAGATCAACGCCTGCTCCATCCACGTCACCGCTGAAATCAACGGCGAGCCCCAGGATTGGCTCCTCATGTTCAAGAACGAGACCCACAACCACCCCACCGAGATCGAGCCCTTCGGCGGTGCCGCCACCTGCATCGGCGGCTGCATCCGGGACCCCCTGTCCGGCCGTGCTTATGTCCACCAGGCCATGCGTGTCACCGGGCCCGGTGCGCGCCCCCCCCCCCCCCCCGACAAGCCCCCCCCCGG
>JAZREG010000026.1:0-4113 GCA_045660725.1 Faecousia sp. | reverse complement strand
ACTGACCTGCGGTCTCACCGCACATATACTCAAGCATGTGAGGGGGCAGGATGAAGTCGTATCCGTCAGCGGTGTGGGTATCAATGAAGTAGTTCAGCAGCGCCCACTCCAGCCGTGCGCCCAGGCCGGTGTACATCCAGTTGCCGGCACCGGCCAGCTTGACGCCCCGCTCGTAGTCGATGAGGCCCAGGTTGGTGCAAAGATCCACATGGTGCTGAGGCTCAAAATCGAAGCTGTGCTTTTCGCCGATGTAGCGCAGAGGGTCGTTGTTTTCCTTGCCGCCGGGCAGCAGATCTGCGTCAGGCAGGTTGGGCAGGGCCAGCATGTGGGTGTACAGCTGCTCTTCCAGCTCCTTGAGAAGCACCTTGTCACCGGCGATCTCCTCGTCGATGCGGACGGAGGCGGCCATGTTGGCGGCGATCTGGGCTTCGATGGCGGAGGTGTCCTCGCCCTTCTTCTCAGCGCCCTTCTTCTGACCGAAGAGCTTGCCGTTTTCCTTGGCCAGCTTGTTCTTTTCAGCGGTCTTGGTCTCGGTGGAGGTCTTCAGGCCACGCACCTGCACATCCAGCTCCAGGATTTTGTCGATAATGGCGTCACAATCCACTTCCTTGGCCTTCAGGCCGGCCTTTACCGCATCGGGATTTTCTTTGATTTTACGAATATCTAACATAATTACCTCTCCTTACAGGAACGATTATTCTTCTTCAATGTAGCCCGGTTCATCCGGCATGACCAGGGCACAGATAATATACGCCAAAATTCCGGAGCCGCCCAGAACGCAGAACAGCACCAGCGCCAACCGCACAACGGTGGGGTCCAGGTCAAAATACTTGGCAAAACCGGAGCAAACGCCGCACAGCTTCTTTTTGCTGTTGTCTTTATAAAGCTTTTTCTTCACGACGATCCCTCACTTTTGCAGTTTCATCAATGCGTCCAGCAGAACCTGCAGGTCCTCCTGGCCGTAGAATTCCAGTTCAAAACGGCCCTTGCGCTTGCCGCTGACGATTTTGACGCCCCGGCCCAGGTGCTTGCTCAGCTGCTTTTCGCACTCGGCCACATAATCCACCGCCAGGGTGACGGGGGGCGCTTCCACAACGGGGGGCTTGTCCATATTCTTGCAAAGAAGCTCCGCCTGACGGACGGACAGGCCCAGGGCGATGATCTTCTGGGCAGCTTCCTTCTGCTTTTTCTCGGATTTCAGGCTCAGAACGGCACGGGCGTGGCCGGCGGACAGCTCGCCGCTGCGCACCTTTTCCAGCACCTCGTCGCACAGGCCCAGCAGACGCAGGGCGTTGGCCACCGCGGGACGGGATTTTCCCACCCGGGCAGCGGTCTGATCTTGGGTCAGGCCGTAGTCGTCCATCAGGCTGCGGTAGCCCAGGGCTTCTTCCACCGGGTTCAGATCCTGCCGCTGCAGATTTTCGATCAGGGCCAGTTCCATGGTTTTCCGGTCGTCGGCTTCCATGATCACCGCGGGAACTTCCCGCAGGCCCGCCAGCCGGGCGGCCCGCCAGCGGCGCTCGCCGGCGATGATTTGATAGTAACCGGAGGGCAGCTCCCGAACGGTCAGGGGCTGGATGATGCCGTGCTGGGCGATGGATTCGGCCAGGGCGGCCAGCTCCCCTTCGTCAAAATCCTGACGGGGCTGAGATCGGTTGGGTTCAACTTTTTGGATCGGCAGGAGCTGATAGGGGCTATTGGCCGGGGTTTCTTCCGCGAAATCACCCAGCAGCGCCCCAAGGCCCTTGCCAAGACCTTTTTGTGCAGCCATGTGGCGTCCTCCTGTTTAGATTTTATTGCAGATTTCCACGGCCATGGCCTGGTAGGCCACCGCGCCCCGGCTGTGCTTGTCGTACACCGTCACGGGAAGGCCGTGGCTGGGGGCTTCCGCCAGGCGGATGTTCCGGGGGATCACCGTGGCGTAGACCTTGCCGGGGAAATGCCGGCGGACTTCCTGGGCCACCTGGGCGCAGAAATTGGTGCGGCCGTCATACATGGTCAGAGCCACGCCGAAAATCTCCAGCTTGGGATTCAGGCGCTTTTTTACCATCCGCAGGGTGGTCATCAGGTCGGAAAGTCCCTCCAGGGCGAAATATTCGCACTGCACCGGCACCAGGATGCTGTCCGCAGCCACCAGGGCGTTGAGGGTCAGCAGCTCCAGGGACGGGGGACAATCGATCAAAATGGCGTCATACTGATCCCGAACCGCCTCCAGGGCGTGGGACAGGCGCTTGTTGGGGTCATCCATGGTCAGCAGCTCCACTGCCGCGCCGGCCAGGTCCGCCGACGAGGGCAGCACATCTCCAAATTTGGTATGGAGGATGGCATCCCGGGCGCTGACACCGTTGATGACCACATCGTAGACACTTTTCTTTACTTTTCGTTTTTCGATGCCAAGGCCGGAGGTGGCATTGGCCTGGGGGTCAAAGTCGCACAGGAGGATCTTTTTCCCCAGTGCGTGGAGGCAGGCGGTCAGGCTCACAGCGGTGGTGGTTTTGCCCACACCGCCCTTTTGGTTGACCACTGCAATGATCTTGCCCATGAGGCACCTCCTTTTATTCGGTGTTTCACGTGAAACACGAAAAATTGAAATAGGAATGTTTCACGTGAAACATTCAACGCCCGGTGCGATGCACCGTGGTGTAGTTGCGGCCCTTATCCGCTTTTTCTTCCGTTTTTCCTTCCGGTTTTTGATTCAGCACCTGCAGCAAGATCCCGGCAGTGAAGGCAAAGGCCAGAAGCGCGACCACCAAAGCAATGCCAAGCCAGCGGCAGGAGGAACGGAGCCGGGCGATCTGCTCTTCCGGGGGGATCTCCCGACGCTTCCGGGCAGAGCGCTTCTTTCCGGTCACCGGGGCTTCCCGGAGGGGCAGTTGGATGGGGGTGCCGGAAGGCACGGGACAGGCATCCATGACCGCCTGGCAATCCTCGCAAAAGGTGGAGCCGTTTTTCAGCTCCCGGCCGCAGCGCATACAGTACAAATGCCATACCCCCCAACATATGATAGTATATTGTACAACATATTTTCCGTTGCGTAAAGAGGGAATCCCATTTTTGTGAAGAGTTTTTGCGTATATATATTGTAGGGGGGATTGCAAAATGCAGAATGCAAAATGCAGAATTTACGCCGGGGCAGCGCGAATCCACAAAATGTAGGGCGCGGGCTTGCCCCCGCCGTTGCACCACCCCACCGGCCCTGCGGGCCACCATTTTTCAATGTGTGATTGCCCCCGGCAATCATTTATTTGGATGGGCTTCGTCCTTGCCCTCAAGGGGAGGCTTGGGAGAGGCACAGCCCCTCCCCTACAACATTTGGTAAAAAACATCAAAAGATTGTACTTGACAATCAGGTGACCATGTGGTATTATCAAATTACCACAAAGAAACGGAGGGAAAAACCATGCAGTGGATCATACCCGGCACCGTGCTGACCGCGGAAATGGCAGACGCTGACCGGATCGAGGAGCAGTTCCGTGCCATGTTCTTGCCCGGCGGCATGGTACTGAGCCAGGTGGCCAGCCTCACAGGGTTGGAGCCTTACACCGTACAAAACTGGGTCAAGCGGGGCTTCCTGACCAAGCCTCAGGGCAAGCGCTACACCCTGCGGCAGCTTTGCCGCATCCTGAACATCAACCTCATTAAAAATGTAATGCCCCTGGAGCAGATCTGCCAAATGCTCAGCTACGTCAACGGCCAGCTGGACAACGAGCAGGATGACCTGATCGACGACTCGGTGCTGTATTTCCTGTTCGTCCGGGCCGCGGCCCACTACCGGACCATGCAGAATGAAGCCGGGCGGGACAGCTATTTGGAGCAGGTGCTGGCAGATTACCGGGAACCTGTCCCCGGCGCCCGGGAACGGGTGGAAAAGGTGCTGAAGATCATGCTCACCGCCTGGGCCGCCGCCCAATTGCGCCGTTCCGCGGAGAACATGGTCAAACAGCTGGAAGAAGCGTAAATTGGGAGTTTATAGAGCTGTTTGGTAGAGCGCCAAAGGCTCCCTTGTGTAAAGGGAGCTGTCAAAAATCGGATGCAAATCCGATTTTTGACTGAGGGATTGTCGTAACTTTGACAACCCCTCCGGTCAAAATCGAAGATTTTGACCACCTCCCC
>JAZREG010000025.1:0-3863 GCA_045660725.1 Faecousia sp. | reverse complement strand
TAAATTTCCAGGATCCGGGGAAGATCGGTGGTGGCGGCCCTGCGAATGGTGTGAATCATAAGCGTTCTCCTGTCTTCAAATTTCAGTTTAGCGAACAGTTGGAGCGCGGAGCGCGAGCCTCCCCTGTGTAAGGGGAGGTGGGCAAAATCTTCGATTTTGACCGGAGGGGTTGTCAAAGTTACGACAATCCCTCAGTCAAAGATCGGATTTGCATCCGATTTTTGACAGCTCCCTTTACACAAGGGAGCCTTTTGCGCCCTACGAAAGAACTACTCCTTAAACCCCAATTTATCCCGTCAGCTTTTGGAGCTTCTCCAGCACTTCCTCAAAGTACCGGGGCAGCGGGGCGAACACCAGCACCGGCCGCTCGTCCCGGGGGTGCCGGAAGCACAGGGCGCCGGCATGCAGGCACTGGGAGTCCTGGCCCAGCTCCGGCTTCTTATGGCCGTAGACCGTGTCCCCCAAAATAGGATGGCCGATGTGGGCCATATGCACACGAATTTGGTGCGTCCGACCGGTTTCCAGCCGGCACCGCACATGGGTATATCCCCGATACCGGGCCACCACCTCCCAATGGGTGACGGCATTCTTGGAATTGCGGGCGGTAACGCACATTTTCTTCCGGCCGGAAGGATCCCGGCCGATGGGCGCGTCCACGGTGCCGCTGTCTTCCCGGAAGGAGCCGCAGACGATGGCCTCATAGGTGCGGGCCATGGTGTGATCCTTCAGCTGGCTTGCCAGGATCCGGTGGGCAAAGTCGTTCTTGGCCACCGCCAGCAAACCGGAAGTGTCCTTATCGATGCGATGGACGATGCCCGGGCGCAATTCGCCATTGATACCGGAAAGGTCGTCCCCCAGGGCGTACAGCAGGCCATTGACCAGGGTATCGTCCTGATGCCCCGCGGCAGGATGCACCACCAGCCCCTTGGGCTTGTTGATGACCACCACATCCTCATCTTCATAGACGATATCCAGCTGCATCTGGGTGGGCAAAATCTCCGTTTCCTTGGGTTCGGGAATGGTGTACTCCACCTGATCGCCCATATTCAGTTTGTCATTTTTCTTTCCGGGCTTGCCACAGCGAAGGACAGCGCCTTCCTCAATGAGCTTTTGGGCGGCAGAGCGGGTCAGCTCCGGCACGCAGCGGGCCAGGAACGCATCCAACCGCTCCCCGGGAATATCGGCGTAAAGTGTCATATCAGTTCCTCAAATTTCAGTTTATCGAGCAGTTTGGAGCGCGGAGCGCGAGCCTCCCCTGTGTAAGGGGAGGTGGTCAAAATCTTCGATTTTGACCGGAGGGGTTGTCAAAATTACGACAATCCCTCAGTCAAAGATCGGATTTGCATCCGATTTTTGACAGCTCCCTTTACACAAGGGAGCCTTTGACGCTCTACCAAACAGCTCCATAAACTCCCAATTTACTTCTTCTCGTCTTTCCAGAATTCCTTATTAAAGAACACCAGGCTCACCAGCAGGGCGATACAGCCGCAGGTGATGAAGCAATCGGCCACATTAAAAATGGGGAAGTTCATAAACTCCGTTTCGATCATGTCCACCACATAGCCCAGCCGCACCCGGTCGATGATGTTGCCCAGGCCGCCACCGTAGATGGCTGCGATGCACCACCGCTCGAAGGTGGTAAAGGGCAGCGGCTTTTTGAAATACTCCACGAAGATCAGCACCGTCATCACCACAAACACCAGGACGAACATCCACAGCATCCCGGAAAACAGCGACCAGGCGCCGCCGGTATTCTGGGCATAGGTCAGCCCCAAAAAGCCGGGCAGAAAGGAAACCTTTTCATACAGACCAATATTGGCCACCGTCAGATACTTGGTGACCTGATCCAGCACCACAATGGCGCCGGCAAACAAACTCATAAATAAAAATGCCATGGTAAATTCCTCCTTATTTCGGGATTTTATCATACCATGTCCCGGAAAGATTGTCAAACCTTCCGAGGCATAAAAAAGCCGCCCCGAGTATTCCCGGGACGGTGCTGCAAGAGCCATATTTATTCCACCACGAAGGCCGCGGCCAGCTGCCGGAAGGCCCTATGCTCGCTGTCGGTACCCTCGGTGCGCACCCGCAGACAGCTGCCCAAATCCATACTGGCAAGGCCCATATAGCTGGTGGCATTGGCGACCTGATGGTCATTTACCAAATACACCCGAAACGGCTGAGCGGTGGCCAGCCGGATAAAATCCTGCGCTTCCTGGAAGGAGCGGATCTGAACCCGGAATTCCTGCACAAAATACCTCCGTAATCGCTGTACAAACGGTGACGAATCGTGTATAATAAAAGTTAGTTCTTGCGAGAACCTCTTGAGGATGCCTTCATTATAGTTCCCAGCCCCTGTTTTTTCAATTGTGGGTTTGGACGATTTATACAAAAATTACCTTTTCAAATTGGTGGAATTCACATGAAGATCGGCTTTTACACCCTTGGGTGCAAGACAAATCAATACGAGACCCAGGCCATGGAGCAGATCACCCGGCAAAAGGGCCATGCTGTCGCCCCCTTTGAGGAGCGCTGCGACGGCTATGTCATCAATACCTGCTCCGTTACCGCGGTAGCGGACAAGAAAAACCGGGCCATCATCCGCCGCTGCCGGAAAAATCATCCGGATGCGGTGATCGCCGTCTGCGGCTGCTACAGCCAGCATGATGCCGAGGCGGTGCGGGCCCTGGGCGCGGATGTGATCGGCGGCAGCGCCGACCGGCAGCGCTTTCTGCAGATGGTGCTGGAGACGATCGAGGATCGCCAGCGGAAAGAAGCGGTGGATCAGGCCCTGCGGCGCCGGGTCTTCGAGGTGCTGCCTGCCGGCGGCCTGGATGAGCGGACCCGGGCCATGGTCAAGGTCCAGGACGGCTGCGTCAATTTCTGCTCCTACTGCATCATCCCCTACACCCGCGGCGCGGTGCGCTCCGCTCCCCTGGAGCTGGTCACCCGGCAGGCTAAGGAATTGGCGGAAAAGGGCTACCGGGAGATCGTCATCACCGGCATCGAGATCGCCTCCTGGGGCGTAGATTTGCCGGGCAAGCCCCCCATGGTGGACATGGTGGCGGCTATCTGTGAGGCGGTACCGACCCTTCGCATCCGGCTGGGTTCTTTGGAGCCGAGAGTGATCACCGAGGAATTCTGCCTGCGCATGCAGCAGTATCCCAACCTCTGTCCCCAGTTCCACCTGTCCATGCAATCCGGCTGCGACACCGTACTGGAGCGGATGAAACGGAAATACGACACCGCCCGGTACCTGGAAAGCGTTCGGCTGCTCCAGGCTCATTTCCCCGGCTGCGCTGTGACCACGGACATGATCGTGGCTTTCCCCGGAGAAACCGAGGAGGAATTCGCCGAAAGTCTTGCCTTTATCCAAAAATGCGGCTTTGCGGATATGCACATCTTCCCCTACTCCCGCCGTCCCGGCACGCCCGCGGACAAGTTCCCCGGCCAGCATGATAACGCCACCAAGGAGGCGCGCTCCAAGGCGGCCATTGCCGTGGCAGCGGAAATGAACACCGCCTACCGCCAGGCCCTGGTGGGTACGGTGCAGGAAGTGCTGTTTGAGGAGGCCAGCGGAGAATATTTCACCGGCCACGCCCCCAATTATGTGAAGGTTTACGCCCGGGGCGAGGCGCTGCACAACCAGGTGCGCTCCGTGCGCATCACCGGCCTCTACGCCGACGGCATCACGGGAACGATGCTGTAAATTGGGGTTTATGGAGCTGTTTGGTAGAGCGCCAAAGGCTCCCTTGTGTAAAGGGAGCTGTCAAAAATCGGATGCAAATCCGATCTTTGACTGAGGGATTGTCGTAACTTTGACAACCCCTCCGGTCAAAATCGAAGATTTTGACCACCTCCCC
>JAZREG010000024.1:0-3335 GCA_045660725.1 Faecousia sp. | reverse complement strand
GCCCGGTTTTTGCTTCATAAAGAAAGGCTCCGGAATATCCGGAGCCTTTGCTTATTATTTTGCTTTTGCCAGCTTCCGCTCTTCCTTGGTGCGGAAGAACTTTTCCAGCTCGGGCACCAGGATCAGGCAGATCAGGGCAGCCGTGAAGCCGCCGTTATACAGGCAGAAGCCGCCGTGGAGCTTAGGCACGGAGGTCACCAGCAGGTAGTGCAGCACCGTGGCGATGAAGCCGTAGCGCCAGCCGTACTTGTCGGCGATGGGGCTCAGGCCGTTGGCGTAGCACAGACCCACGCAGATGGCCTGGGCGTTGATGGCCAGGGTGAAGTTGCCGCCCACCAGGGGGGACAGCCAGCCGCACACCGTGGAGGCAACGAAGTAGCCCAGCATGATGGGCCAGACATTTCCGGGGTGGCTGCCGGAGTTGCAGGTAGCCAGCATACAGAAAATGATGCCGAAGGTCACGCCATTGAAGGGGGCATTGATCAGGTTATAGTAGCCCAGGATGAACAGGCCAAACACACCCATATTCATCAGGAAGGTGGCGTTGCCGTAGGTGCCGGAGAAATTGGTCACCAGGGCAGGATCCTTCAGCAGGTTCCAGTAATCCTTGGGCTTGCAGCCCAGCAGGAAGGCAAAGATCACGCACAGGCCGAATACAGCACCGCAGAAGATATTTGCCGTCATCCGGGAGGTCACTGCCATATCGCCGGAGGTGCCCAGCACATTCACATCCAGGCCCAGGGTCTGGAACAGAGTGGCATTGAGCAGGAAGGCGGTCATGCCGATGGGGAGCGCTGCGGAGTACAGGTCGAAGCCCTTGTGGACCTTGGGGGAGTGGGCAAGACCGGCGGGCAGGAAGAAGCCGATGGCAAAGCCCACCACCAGCGCCAGGCCCAGGCCCGGCCAGTTAAAGCCGATGTACTCGGTGCCGGGGTAGCGGAACAGCAGCTCGGAAATCAGGGGAGCGATGCCGGTGGAGAACAGCATGGCGTTGACAAGGCCGCCCTGCTTTTCTTTCTTGACCAGGCCGTAGATCATCACGCCCAGCACCGTGGGCCACATATTCAGCACATTGATGCCCCAGGAGCCGAAGCCGGTGGTGAGGATCACCGCCAGGGTGGACACGTTGTTGGGGGTACCCTTGAACACCACGAACAGCAGCAGGGAGATGGCGCACACCAGACCCATGTTCAGGAAGGTGGCAGCGAAGCCGCCCTGGGCAAAATAGTTGGTAGAGATCTTGCAGGTGCCGGTCATGATCTTCCACAGACCGGTGAACATTTCGTTCCGGTCGGGCATACACACAGCGGCGATGAGGAAACACAGGGACAGGAAGGCAAACAGAGTTTTAAGGAAATTGCCTTCGGAAAGGTTCTTGATCTTTTTCATAAAATACACCTCAAAAGACGAAATCTGGGCAATCCGAGCCCATACAGATCGAATTGCCCAGACGGTCGGCGGATATCCTTCTGCACTCCACCGCAGTTGCCTGCGTTTATCCGTCAGTTATGCAGAAGTTGTATTTGGATTAGACCTTCTCAGCAGCCTCGACCACGTGCTTCATCAGCACGGAGGTGGTCACGGCGCCCACGCCGCCGGGAACGGGAGTGATGGCCTCAACGATGGGCTCCACTTCCTCAAAGATGGCGTCGCCGGACATACCGCCCTTGCCCTTGGTGGTGATCTTCTCGGGGTTCCAGTTCATGGACACGTCGATGACGATCTGGCCTTCCCGGACGAAGTCGCGGGTCAAACTGTTCAGCACACCGGCAGCGGACACGATGATGTCTGCGTTGCGGCAAATCTCAGCGGTGTTGACGGTACGGGTGTGGCAGATGGTGACGGTGGCGTTCTTGGCCATCAGCATCATAGCGGCGGGCTTGCCTACCACCAGGGAGCGGCCGATGACGACAGCATTCTTGCCCTTGCAGTCGATGCCGTAGTAGTCCAGGATCTCCATGCAGGCGGCGGGGGTGCAGGGGGCGTAGCCCAGGTCCTGGCCCTCGAAAACGCCGGCGTTGGACATGTGGGTCATGGAGTCCACGTCCTTGCAGGGAGCCAGACGGTTGCAGATCTCGTCCTGGTCGTTCTTCAGGTGCTTGGGCAGGGGACGGAACATCAGAACGCCGTGAACGGAAGCGTCAGCGTTGACCTCGTCGATGACAGCCAGCACTTCTTCCTTGGTAGCGGTCTCGGGCAGGATGTAATTCTTGACAGCAACGCCCACTTCCTCAGCGCGCTTGGTAGCGCCCTTCTCGTAGCTGAGGTCAGAGGGGTTCTCACCCAGACGGATGATCCCTAAGCAGGGGGTGATGCCCTTTTCCTTCAGGGCGGCGGTACGATTCTGCAGGGAAGCGACGAGGGCCTCGTTGACTTCCTTGCCAAGCAGTCTCTTAGCCATAATCAATTTCTCCTCTTTTGTAGAAATTTGAGTTGTATTTTTCGATATATTCGCCGTTGGCGAACTCGATATATTTGCCTTGTGGCAAATTCGATATACGGATGCAAGGCATCCGTTCAATATGATATAAATCCCTTTTTGCCCCGCAGGGCATATCGTATGCGAAAGCATATATCGATCGCGCCAGCGAATATCAAAAATCCCGTCAGGGATTTATATCGATGCGCCAAAGGCGCATTACACGCCGAAGCCGGCCTTGACGGTATTGAAGATCTCGTCGGCCTTGGCACCATACACGCAGAGCATATTCAGGGCCTTGGTGTTCATTTCTTCAGCTACAGTGCGGTTGCGCAGGGTCTTGGTGTTGATGAAGACGTTCAGGGAAGCGGCCTGCAGGGCGCTCTTGCAGATCACGGCGCCGCAGCCGGCATCGGAAACAGCCAGGCGGGAGCCCTTGGCAGCGAAAACCTCGATGTAGTCGATGGCCTGGCAGCACAGCTCCATGATCTTCATGGGGGTGGAGCAGGCGATGATGGTGGCCTCCTCCATGACGGCGTCCCGGTTGGGGTCGTCCTTGGGGATGCCGTAAGCCTTGGCCAGGGGCAGGAAGTTGACTTCGTCAGCCTCCACCTGATCCAGCAGCTCGGTCTGCAGGGCGTCGCACTTAGCCTTCAGCGCGATGATCTCGGCCTCGACCGGGGCATACTTCTTCTTGCCGACGGTCAGGGAGCCAACCATGTTGCCCAGAGCGGTACCGATGGCACCAACCAGAGCAGCGGCACCGCCGCCGCCGGGAGCGGGAGCGTCGGAGGCCAGGACGGAAACAAATTCACGGCAATTTGCCATAGTCATGTCCATAAGAATTACTCCTTGTCTGAAAAGATATAAGATATCAGATATAAGATATAAGATAGTGTGGGACATAAGGATACCG
>JAZREG010000023.1:0-4725 GCA_045660725.1 Faecousia sp. | reverse complement strand
GGTTACCCGCCGGGAATTTTTTATACGCTGCGCAGTTAAAATCTCGGTTTATGGGGCTATTTGGAGCGCGGAGCGCGAGCCTCCCCTGTGTAAGGGGAGGTGGTCAAAATCTTCGATTTTGACCGGAGGGGTTGTCAAAGTTACGACAATCCCTCAGTCAAAAATCGGCTTTGCATCCGATTTTTGACAGCTCCCTTTACACAAGGGAGCCTTTGGCGCTCTACCAAACAGCTCTATAAACTCCCAATTTGGATCTCTGCCGTAAAAAAACGACAGCTGAAGGTTCAGCGGCGGTTTGTTGCGTTATCTCACGTACTCGATGACCACGCGGCGGTTGGGTTCGGTGCCGGTGGAGTGGGTGGTGATGTTGTCCATATCCTGCAGGGCGGCGTGGATCACATGGCGCTCGTAAGCGTTCATGGGCTCCAGGGTGGTGCGGCGGCGGGCCTTCAGCACCTGCTGGGCCTTCTTCCGGGCGTAACGGCGGAGGGAATCCTCACGCTTGACCCGGTATTCCTCGGCATCCACGGTGATGCGGATGTGGCCTTCCACATTCCGGCCCACAGAGTAGTTGGCCAGGTGCTGCAGGGCATCCAGTGTATCGCCCCGGCGGCCGATGAGGTAACCCAGGTCGTCACCCACCAGGTCCACCTTGTAGGTGTTGCCCTCGCTCTTGACGGCGTGGGGGATGGCGTTGCTGCCCATATGCTCCAGCAGACCCTTCAGGAACTGCTCGATCTTTTCTTCCACAGAGCCGGCCTCGGCAGGGGCGTAGGTCTTGACTTCCTTGGGTGCCTTGACCTCTTCCTTCTTGGCTTCCTTCTTAGGCTCTTTCTTGGGCTCGGGCTTGCGCTCTTCCTTCTTGGGTTCGACCTTCACAGGCTCGGACTTCTTTTCGGGAGCGGGCTTGGGTGCCTCGGGCTTCTTCTCCACAGGGGGCTTGGCCTTGGGCTTGGAGCGGGAAGCGGAAGAAAGGGCAACCTTGGGTGCCTCGGGTGCGGGATCGGGAGCTTCGTAGGTCACCTGAACCTTGGCGGGCTGAGCGCCCAGGCCCAGGAAGCCGGCCTTGGCCTGGCTGATGACCTGAACGGACACGCTGTCCCGATCCAGGCCCAGCTGGTTCAGCGCGGCCTCGATGGCAAGGTCAATGGTCTTGCCGGTAGTAACAATGGTCTTTTCCATGTCAATTTTCCTCCGTCGTGTTGCGGTAGCGGTTGGGATCGTAAGCACGGCCCTTGCAGAAGGGACGGTCAGCGATGCCGGACAGGGCGGCGGGCTTCTCCTCCACGGGAGTTTCTTCCACGATGCCCTTCTTCGCTGCGTATTCCTTGGCGGCGGCAGCCTTGGCGGCCTCCTCAGCCTGCTTTTGCTGCTGCTGCAGCTTCTTCTTGCTGGTGTTCTGGGTGATGCCGTCGGGGTTGGCGGCCCGCTTCAGGGCCCGCTGCAATTCCTTCTCGGCCTCGATCTGCTCTTCCTTCATGGCCTTGGCCAGGCGCTCGGCGTCCTCGGCGTCGTAGATCTTGCGGTACTTGATGGTCAGCAGGTTGTCCACGATGATGGACTCCACGCCCTGAATGAACCAGTAAAGGCTCATGGCCACGGGAATGGTGATACCGATCCACAGGGACATCAGCGGCATCATCCACATCATCATCTTGCCGGTCTGGGCAGACTGGGACTTCTTGGCGGCTTCCGTGTCCTGAACGCCCTTTTCGTTGGTGACCAGGGAGTTGTTCACCCGCTGGGTGATGAAGCCGGTGAGGATCTGGCTGGCGGCGGACAGCACGGGGAAGACCAGAGGACCAAAGAACGCCCAGGTAAAGGAGAAGTTGGACAGGTCGGGCACGGTGCTCAGGTCGATGCCCAGGAACTTGAAGTTCAGACCCTCCAGCACCCGGGGTGCGATCTCGGGCAGGGCGTTTTTGATGTTCTCAGCGAACAGGGGAATGTTGGCGGCGGCGATCATCTGCTCGTAGTAAGCGTTCCGGGTGGTAAACAGCTCCGGCAGGCCGGCACGAACGATGTTCACGATGGCGTTGGCGTCTTCCATGGACAGGTGCAGCATATACACCAGGGGCTGACGCACAACCTGATACAGGGGGATCAGGATCAGCAGGGGGACAAAGCTCCACAGGCAACCGCCCATCATGGAGACATTTTCCCGCTTGTAAAGCTCCTGAACAGCTTCGGATTGCTTCTGCTTATCGTTGGCGTAACGCTCCTGGATGGCATTGAGCTCGGGCGTCAGCCGGGACATTTTCATGGTGCTGCGCTTACCCTTGGCAGTAGCGGGGGTCAGCAGCGCCTTGACGATGAGTGCAAACAGGATCAGGGCGACACCGTAGTTGGTAGTCAGCCGGTACAGCAGATCCATCAGCCAACCGAAGGGAATGTTGATGATGTCTGCGATGTTGAATGCGAGAAACATAAACTTTCCTCCTTGAAAGCTTGGTGCGGCCAAAATTGCCGCGTGTCAGGGGACGGGGTCGTAGGGATCTCCCTTATAAAAGGGATGGCAACGAAGGATCCGGCGCAGCGCCAGGAAACTACCCTTCAGGGCCCCGTACTTTTGAATGGCCTCGAAAGCGTAGGCCGAGCAGGTGGGGGTAAACCGACAGCGGGGTGGGAAGCAGGGAGAGATTTGGGTTTGATAGAAGCGGATGAGAAGGATGAGAAGCTTGTTCATAAGGAAACCTCCGTGTGGGGAACGCCTCGGCCCCCGCTTTTAAGAGGGGGCTGTCTCCGCCGTAAGGCGGTGACTGGGGGAGTTTACGATATGCTCCCCCCTGTCATGCTGGCGCATGACATCCCCCCTCATAAATGCGGGGGGCAAGGAGTTATACTAAGAGGCCGGCCTTTTCTGCCAACTGCAGGAAGGCGGCGGTGAGCTTCTCGAAGGGGGCATCCACGGTGCGGGTGCGGGCTACCAGGACGATATCCCAGCCGGGGAGGCACTTGTCCTCGTTCAGGCGGTAGACCTCCCGGAGCCGACGGCGGGCCCGGTTGCGGATGTGGGCTTTTCCCAGCTTTTTGCTCACCGTGATGCCCAAACGGTTCAGCCCCTCCCGGTTTTTCCGGGCGTAGAGGACAAGATAGCCGTTGGCGAAGCCATTGGTGCGGTAAAGCCGCTGGAAAATATGATTCAGTTTCAAGCTTTTTGAAAACTTCATATCATCATCCCAAAATAAGTCACAGTTGGCCCCAAAAATACAAGGCCTGGCATGCGCGCAGAAAAGAATTTTCAGTCAGAGGCCGAGAGATTTTTGCACAAGCGAAGGTTTGGAAGCGCAGAAATACTTTGTGTATTTCAAGCTTTCAAACTGCACGATTGGGGAAAAAGATCCGGCGTCGGGCGAAAAGGATTTTCTAAGCGGATGCCCAAGTAAAAAGGGAGCGGGGCGAACTTCCCATTCGCCCCGCTTATTGCTCCCGTTTCGCACTGAGCGATATGCTGCTTGGTTACCCAAAGAGCTGCCGATCAGGCAGACAGGACCTTGCGGCCCTTTGCACGGCGGCGGGCAAGAACCTTACGGCCGTTGGAAGTAGCCATTCTCTGCCGGAAACCGTGAACCTTGGAACGATGACGGCGGCTGGGCTGATAGGTACGCTTCATATTCTGTACACCTCCTGTCAAAATCAATATGCTCGACAGTCGGAAGACCCGACCGCAGCGACACATAGTTAGTGACCATACATGGTCATTCTAGCCTAGTATAACGGATAAAATCAATTCGGTCAACAATTTTTTTCAAAAAAGTGAGGAAAAATGCGAAAAACTTAAGGTGTGCCGTCCCAACTGCCCTCGATTTTGGCCATTACCCGGTTATATTCGTGGCTGCCCGGCTCGTAGGGGGTGGGGCAGTAGTCGTTCCAGCTGTCCTTGGTGCTGACCCGGCAGGGGATGACGGTGGTCTCGCCCAGGGAGATATTGCCCTCTTCGTCCCGGATGATCTGCTGCTGGATGATGGCGGTGTCCTTGTCCACAGGGTTGCGGTTGCCGCCGAAGGAGAAGTTGGCCAGGCTGTAGTAGATGATGCCGCCGTTGTAGGTCTCGATGGGCATCAGGGTGTGGGAGTGGTGGCCGTAGACGATGTCCACGCCGGCGTCGATGGCCCAGTGGCCCAGCTCTACCTGATGCTCGATGGGCAGGTATGTACCCTCATCGCCCCAGTGGATGGACATGATGATGATCTCCGCGCCCTGGGCCCGGAGGTTGTTGCAGATCATCTCGCAGGACTTGGGGATGAATTCGAAGAAAATGGCCATGATGCCGATCTTCAGGCCGCTTTCGGTGGTGGCGATGCAGGTCTTGCCGAAGCTGGCGTAGTGCAGGCCCGCTTCGTCCAGGGCGTCCCAGGTGTCCAGGAGGCCCGCCTGGCCGTAGTCCCGGGAGTGGTTGTTGGCGGCGCTGGCGAATTCCACGCCGCTGCCGGTGAGGATCTGGGTGTACTCCTTGGGGCCGCGGAAGCGGAAGCGGTGGGTGGACAGCTCCTTCATTTCCTCCTCGGTGGGTTCAGAGTCGGTCAGCGCCACCTCCAGGTTCACCAGGGTGAAGCCGTCTGCCTCAAAAATGTGCTTGACATTGGACAGGGGATAGTCATAGTTGTCCTTGACCACCTTGGTGTAGGTGCCGGAAACCTCCGCATCGGTGTAGTTGTCGCCCAGGGTGCAGTCGCCGGCGAAGGACAGGGTGGAGGTGCCGGGCCCGTTGGGGGCGGGGGTGGG
>JAZREG010000022.1:0-3706 GCA_045660725.1 Faecousia sp. | reverse complement strand
CCTGTTCAAATTTCAGTTTAGCGAGCTGCTTGGAGCGCGTAGCGCGAGCCTCCCCTGTGTAAGGGGAGGGGGGCAAAATCTTCGATTTTGACCCGAGGGGTTGTCAAAGTTACGACAATCCCTTAGTCAAAAATCGGATTTGCATCCGATTTTTGACAGCTCCCTTTACACAAGGGAGCCTTTGGCGCTCTATCAAACAGCTCCATAAACGCCAATTTACCGCTGGGCTTTTGCCAGCAGGGAAGTGGAGCTTCTTGCGTGACACAGAGCGATGGCAATGGCATCGGCGGCATCGTCGGGTTTGGGCATGGCGGAAAGGCCCAGAAGACGCCGGGTCATATCCTGCACCTGGTGCTTGGTGGCGTTGCCATAGCCTACCACCGCCTGCTTGACCTGCATGGGCTTATAGGCGGTGATCTCCAAGCCGGCCTGGCGCACTGCCAGCAGGACAACGCCCCGGGCCTGGGCCACACCGATGCCGGTGGTCACATTTTGACCGAAAAACAGCTCCTCAATGGCCACCGCGTCGGGCTTGGCCATTTCCAGCAGCTTTCGCATATCCTCATAGATCACTTCCAGCCGGGCGGAAAAATCCATACCTGCAGGGGTGGTGATGGCACCGCACTGCAAAAGCCGGGATTTTCCCCGTTCCGCTTCGATGAGGCCGAAGCCGGTGATGCCGTAGCCCGGGTCAATTCCAAGGATACGCATATTGGCCACCGGTGGCGATCTCAAAGATCTGATAAATCACAAACAAAATAAAAATCACCAGGCCGATCCGGGCCAGCCACACCTGCCAGGTGGGCCGGGGGGTATAGCCCTCCTGGGGGTCTTCCGGGAGTTCCTGGGGGCTGCCTTCTTGATTCTTGATCGGTTCTTCCATATTGATTCACCTCTTAAAGAATATCATAACACATTTGTTCTTGTTTTCCTAGGGGGATTTTAATTTTTTCCTGGGGAAACACATGTTTTTCCGCCATTTGGGAATAATGGCAGTGAAAAGGCGGTGAAGAAATGACGCATTTTTGCTGTAAGACCAGAATCGTTTCCGGAAGGGGTGCCATTGAGGCGTTGAAAACGCTGGGGGCCCGGCGGCTTTTTCTGGTGACAGATCCCTTCTTCGCGCAAAACGGCGTGGCAGAGCAGGTTGCCCGGCAGGCGGGCGCGGAAGAAACGGAAGTGTTTTCCAAGGTGGCACCGGATCCGGATGTGGCATTGGCGGCAGCAGCCACGGCCCGGGTGCAGGCCTTCAAACCGGATGTGTTGGTGGCCCTGGGTGGGGGCAGCGCCATGGATCTTGCCAAGGCGATGGTGTATTTCTCCGGGCTGAAGGTGCAGCTGGTGGCCATTCCCACCACTTCCGGCTCCGGGTCGGAGGTAACAGATTTTGCGATCCTGACCCACGATGGCACCAAGCATCCCCTGGTAGATCCGGCGCTGGTGCCGGATATGGCGATTTTGGACGATGGGCTGCTGGAAAAGTTGCCGCCGAAGCTGGTTGCGGACACGGGCTTTGACGTACTGGCCCACTGCGCGGAAGCCTTTGTGGCCAAGGGGGCGGGGCCGGTGACGGATGCCCTGGCAAAGGAGGCATTTCGGCAGGTGCTGACAAATTTGGAGGACTCCTACCGGGGGAAAACAGAGGTGCGGCTGGAGATCCACACCGCCGCGACCATGGCAGGGATGGCTTTTTCTCAGGCGGGGCTGGGGCTGTGCCATGCCATGGCCCATGCGCTGGGAGGGCGGTTCCATGTGGCCCATGGACGGCTGAATGCCATTTTGCTTCCTGCAGTGATCTCCGCCAACGCGTATGCCGCGTCCTCGCGGTACGCTGCTCTGGCCCGGGCGGTGGGGTTGGGAGGCAGTGCGGATACGGTGGCGGTGCGGAATCTGAAAAATG
The DNA here is from genome assembly GCA_045660725.1 of Faecousia sp. GTDB lineage: Bacteria > Bacillota > Clostridia > Oscillospirales > Oscillospiraceae > Faecousia. Next base: position 1,806 of record JAZREG010000022.1, on the reverse strand, counting down.
CCCTGGTGGCGCTGCGAAAGCGGCTGGGCCTGCCGGAAAGCTTATTGGAGGCGGGCGTCGCGCCAAGGGCGGTTTGGGAAGAAAAAGAAGCGCTGGTGGCGGCGGTTTTGGAGGATCCTTGCTGCAAGACCAATCCGGGGCAAGTGGACGGAGCTATGGTGCGGCAGGTACTGGAAGCGGTGACAGGCCGTGGGAGATAAGCTTTTAAGCGTGGGGCTGGATGTGGGAACCACCTCTACCCAGCTGGTGGTTTCCGCTTTGAAGATCGAAAACCAGGCATCCTCCTTCACAGTGCCGGAGCTGACCATCACGGACAGGCAGGTGCTGTATGAAAGCCCGGTATATTTTACCCCGCTGCTGGGGCAGGATCGGGTGGACGGGCAAGGGATTCGGGCCATTGTGGAAAAAGAATATGCCCGGGCGGGGATCTCCCGGGAGCAGGTGGACACCGGGGCGGTGATCATCACCGGGGAGACCTCCCGGAAGGAGAACGCCCGGGCGGTGGTGGAGGCGCTGGCGGAGTACGCCGGGGATTTTGTGGTGGCCACCGCAGGGCCTGACCTGGAAAGCATGCTGGCGGCCAAGGGGGCCGGGGCGGTGGACTACAGCCGGGAAACCGGGAATCGGGTACTGCACATGGATATCGGCGGCGGCACCTCCAACCTGGCGCTGATAGAAGACGGGAAGATGGTAAAAACCGGCTGCCTGAATGTGGGCGGGCGGTTGGTCAAGTATGGAGAAAATGGCAATCTCACCTACATTTCCCCGGTGCTGACGGGGATTTGGGACGGGAAAGTGGGGGATCCGGTCACCCCTGCGGAGCTGAAAAGGTTAGCCGGGATCCTGGTGCAGGCGTTGGAAATGGCCGCCGGGCTTCGGCAGGGGACGGCGCTTTTGGAGCGGCTCTGGACCCATGAGGCGGGGGCTGTGTGGGAGCCGGAGAAGAAAAAGTGTGTGCTGTCCTTTTCCGGAGGGGTGGCGGATTGCATTTTGGAGGAGAAACCCTGGGATGCCTACGGCGACTTAGGCCCGATGTTGGGGCAGGCGATTCGGGAAAGCGGCTTATGCGCCGGGGAATACCGGCTGGGAGCGCAGACCATCCGGGCTACGGTAATCGGTGCCGGGTGTCACAGCGCGCAGCTTTCCGGAAGTACGGTGTTTTACCGGAATGTGGCGTTTCCGCTGAAAAATTTGCGGGCGGTGACGATGGAAGCGCAGCCCCCGGAGGATTCCGGATGGGTGCTGGCGCTGCCGGAGCTTTCTGTGCCGGGTTACCGGGAGGTGCTTGGTTTGGCAGAGAGGATCGCCCAATGGGCGCCCCGGGGGGCGGTGGCTGTATGCGCCCAGCAGGATATGGCCAAGGCCCTGGGACAGGCGCTGGCGATGCGGCTGCCGGAGGGGACACCGCTTCTGTGCCTGGACAGAGTGCGCTTGCGCCAGGAGAGCTTTTTGGATGTAGCAGCGCCTGTGGGGCCGGCGTTGCCGGTGGTGGTGAAAACGCTGGTGCTGAAGGGGTAAATTGGGGTTTATGGGGCTGTTTGGTAGAGCGCCAAAGGCTCCCTTGTGTAAAGGGAGCTGTTAAAAATCGGATGCAAATCCGATTTTTGACTGAGGGATTGTCGTAACTTTGACAACCCCCCCGGTCAAAATCGAAGATTTTCGCCACCTCCCCTTACACAGGGGAGGCTCGCGCTCCGCGCTCCAAACAGCTCGACAAACTGAAATTTTAACAGGAGGTCAATATGAAACTGAAAACCACCCTTTTGGGGAAAACATATCACTTCCGGGACGTAAAGGATGTGCTGG
>JAZREG010000021.1:0-6009 GCA_045660725.1 Faecousia sp. | reverse complement strand
TATGGACAATTCTATGCGTCCCGTATTTTACCATAGGGACCTGTGAACATGTATTTTCAGAAGAAACGCGGCTTCGCCATGCTGCTGGCCGGCGGCCAGGGCAGCCGCCTGAAGGTTCTCACCGAGAACACCGCCAAGCCCGCGGTCCCCTTCGGCGGCAAATACCGCATCATCGACTTCCCCCTTAGTAACTGCGTCAACTCCGCTATCGATACCGTGGGCATCCTGACCCAGTATCAGCCCCTGGAACTGAACGAGTACATCGGCAACGGCCAGCCCTGGGGCCTGAACAAGACCCACAGCTGCGCCCAGGTGCTGCCCCCCTACGAGCGTCACGACAAGAAGTCCGGCTGGTATAAGGGCACTGCCAATGCCATCTATCAGAACATCGATTTCATCGAGCGCGATGACCCCGAATACGTGGTCATCCTCTCCGGCGACCATATCTACAAGATGGACTACGCCGCCATGGTTGCCTACCACGAAGCCCACAACGCTTCCTGCACCATCGCCGTGCGTACCGTGCCTCTGGAGGAAGCTTCCCGGTTCGGCATCCTGAACACCAACCCCGACAACTCCATCTACGAGTTTGAAGAGAAGCCCAAGGTTCCCAAGTCCACCAACGCCTCCATGGGCATCTACGTGTTCAACTGGAAGGTGCTGCGGGAGGCTCTGATCTCCGACGAGGAGAACCCCGATTCCTCCAACGACTTCGGCAAGAACATCATCCCGGGTCTGCTGAACGCCGGCCACAAGATGATGGCCTACAACTTCGACGGCTACTGGAAGGACGTGGGTACCATCGACTCCCTGTGGGAGGCCAACATGGAGCTGCTGGGCAAGGATCCGGAATTCAACATCCGCGGCGACGAGCGCAGCAAGATCTACGCCCGGAACAACGCCCTGCCCTCCTCTTACATCGACGAGAACGCCAAGATCTTCAACGCCTTCGTGGCCGAGGGCAGCGAGGTCTACGGCACCGTGCGCCACAGCATCATCTCCGTGGGCTGCCACATCGGTGAGGGCGCCCTGGTGGAAGACAGCGTGGTGATGCCCGGCGTGGTCATCGCCCCCGGCGCCATCGTCCGCCACGCCATCCTGGGCGAGAACAGCAAGGTGGGCAAGAACGCCGTGGTCGGCGGCGCCTTCAAGCCCAACGAAAAGAAGAAGATCAGCGTCACCAGCAAGGGCGCTGTCATTGAAGACAACGCCGTGCTTGCCCCCGGCGATATGAAGTAAGGAGGTCGCGGTATGAACGTTTTGGGTATTATTTTCGCCAACGACGGCTCTCTCGGTGAGCTGACCACCAAGCGCACCATGGCCTCTCTGCCCTTCGGCGGCCGCTACCGCCATGTAGACTTCGCCCTGTCCAACCTGGCCGCTGCCGGCATCCGGCACATCGGCATCGTCTCCCGCCACCACTTCCAGAGCCTGATGAACCACGTGGGCGCCGGTGAAGAGTGGGGCCTGGAGCTGGAAGAGGGCGGCCTGGAATTTCTGACCCCCTATGCCATGTCCGCCACGGACACCTACCGGGGCAAGCTGGACTCCCTGCACTCTGTTATGGGCTTCCTGGAATACGGCCGGGATGACGAATACGTCATTATGACCGACTCCGCCATTTTGTCCAACATCGACCTGCAGCACGTGCTCAAGACCCACATTGAAAGCGGCAAGGATGTCACCGTGGTCACCAAGACCGGCATCGCCGACGGCCGCAAGCAGCTGGACCTGGCCCTGAAGCTGGACCGCAAGGGCGAAGTGGCCGACATCGCCGTGGACTATGTTGCCCCTGCCGAATATCTTGCCTCCATGGACATCTTCGTGCTGAACAAGAAGTGGCTCATCACCCAGATCAAGGAGCATATCGCCCGGAATCTGTACCACATGGACCGGGACCTGGTGCTGGGTCTGTGGCGCAAGGGCGAGATCACCATCAATGTCTACCAGTTCCAGGGCGTGGCCATGTTCAATGAGACCATCGAAGAGTATTTCCGCAACTCCATGGCCCTCATCGACACTCCCACCCGTCATGACCTGTTCGGCTACAACCACCCTGTCTACACCCGTGTCCGTGACCGGGTACCCACCTACTACGGCGATTACTGCGAAGTGGAAAACTGCGTGGTGGCCGACGGCTGTATGCTGGAGGGCGAGGTGGAGGATTCCATCCTGTTCCGCAACGTCACCATCTGCGAAAACGCCGAGGTGGAGCACTGCATCATCATGAACGATACCGTGGTGGGCGAGGGCGCGCAGCTGAAGTACGCCATCCTGGATAAGGACGTCACCGTCCGTCCCGGCGCCAAGCTCTTTGGCACCGCCTCCAACCCCGTGATCATCAAAAGAGGAGAGACCGTATGAAAATTGCCATCCTCGCCTCCGAAGGCGCGCCTTATGTAAAATCCGGCGGTCTGGGGGATGTGATGGAGGCTTTGCCCGCCGCTTTGTCCCGGATCCCGGGAAATGAAGTGGTGCTGTTCCTCCCCTACTACAAAAAAATCAAGGAAAACCCCGCCATCCGCACCGAGCTGGTGGCCCAGTTCACTGTGGGCCTGGGCTGGCGGCGGCAGTACGCCGGCGTGATGCGGCTGCTGGGCCGCAACGATGGGGTCACTGTCTACTTCATCGACAATCAGTACTATTTCGGCGCCCGCCCCGGCGCCATCTACGGCGACCTGGACGACGGCGAGCGCTTCGCCTACTTCTCCAAGGCCTGCCTGGACGCCATGGCGGTCCTCCGGTTCATCCCGGAGGTGATCCAGTGCAACGACTGGCAGACCGCCCCCGTCCCCTGCTACCTGAAAACTTTGTACCGGGGTCGCTTCCCCCAGACCAAGTGCATGTTCACCATCCACAACATCGAGTACCAGGGCTGGGCCCACGGCGGTTTCTACGATGATGTGCTGGGCCTGCCCTGGGACTGCCGGGGAACGCTGGAGATGAACGGCAGCGTCAATGTGATGAAGGGCGCCATCGAGATGGCCGACCTGGTCACCACCGTGTCCGAGACCTACTCCCGGGAGCTGATGTACCCCTACTACGCCCACGGCCTGGACGGCGTCCTGTCCGCCAACGCCTGGAAGCTCACCGGCATCACCAACGGCATCGATACCAACACCTTCAACCCCGCCACCGACCCTGCCCTGCCCGCCCACTATGACGCGGACACCTTCCTGGCAGGCAAGGCCGCCTGCAAGGAGGCCCTGCAGAAGGAAGTGGGCCTGCCGGTGAATCCCAACACCCCCCTGATGGTCATGGTCACCCGCCTGGCCGGCCACAAGGGCCTGGACCTGCTGTGCTACATCGCCCGGCGGCTGATGGCCGAGGAGGATTGCCAGCTGCTCATCGTGGGTACCGGCGAAAAGCGGTTTGAGAGCTTCTTCCGGGAGCTGGCGGAGCAGTACCCCAACCGGGTCGCTGCCAAGCTGGTGTTTGACCTGGGGCTTGCCTCCCGGACCTATGCCGGCGGTGACATCTAGCTGATGCCCTCCAAGTCCGAACCCTGCGGCCTGAGCCAGATGAACGCCATGCGCTACGGCACCGTGCCTGTGGTCCACGCCACCGGCGGCCTCCGGGACACCGTTCCCGGCGCCGACGGCAACGGTGAGGGCGGCCTGGGCTTCACCTTCCAGAGCTACAATGGGGACGATTTCCTGGGCGCTGTGAAGCGCTGCCTGTGGCTATACCATGGCAACCGGGAAGGCTTCCGCCGGCTGCAGCACCGGGATATGATCCAGGACTTCAGCTGGACTGTTCCTGCGGGCAAGTATATGCAGCTGTTTTACCGGATGCTGGAAAATTAAACCCAACGAAATTTGCCGGGACGGCCATGCCGCCCCGGCTTTTTTCTTGCCTTTTCTTTGGGAGTGTGGTACATTGGTTGTTACACCGAACAAATTGTAGGGGAGGGGCATCGCCCCTCCCACGATCATCAAATTTCCTGATGGGCGGGGCACTGCCCCGCCCCTACAATATCTGCTAAAATCCCCCAAGGAGCCCTGTATGCGTATTTTATTTAACAGCAAGGACCCCAAGTTCAAAGACCCGGTAGGGACCCTGGTGCCGGAGCAGCCCTGCGTGCTGCACATCCACATCCCCCACTCCGTTCACGCCACCTGCGTGGAATGCCTGGTGTGCTGGCAGGACCACAGCCCCGCCCTTACCGTCCCCATGACCCTGGTGGGCAAGGAAGGCCCTTACGACATTTTCCGTGGAACGCTGACCCTGACCCTTCCGGCGCTGCACTTTTACTATTTCCGCATCCATACCCCCCACGGCCCCTTCCGGCTGTTCAAGCAGGGGGACGACACCAACATGGAAGCCGGCGATACCTGGCAGGTCTCCTGCATTCCCGAGACCTTCACCTGCCCGGATTGGGCCCAGGGCGCCGTGATTTACCAGGTCTTCCCCGACCGGTTCTGTAAGTCCGGGGATTGCGACCTGACAGGAAAGCTGCAGCCTTACACCCTCCACGAAAGCTGGGACGAGGAGGTGGTATGGCAGCCCAATGACCAGGGCGTGGTGCTGAACAACGACTTTTTCGGGGGCAATTTCCGGGGAATCACCGAAAAAATGGACTATATCGCCAGTTTGGGCGTAGATATCCTTTACCTGTGTCCCATTACCAAAAGCTTTTCCAACCACCGCTATGACACCGGCGATTACAAGACCCCCGACCCCATGCTGGGTACGATGGACGACTTCCGCGCCCTTTGTGACGCGGCCCACAGCCGGGGCATCCGAGTGGTGCTGGACGGGGTGTTCAACCACACCGGCTCCAACAGCCTGTATTTTGACCGGGAGGGCGCATTCGGCGGCAACGGCGCCTACTGCACCCCGGATTCCCCCTACTATTCCTGGTATCGCTTCCGGGAGTACCCCAACAAATACGAAGCCTGGTGGGATTTTGAGACCCTGCCCTCCCTGCACCACCTGGACCCCAGCTTCCTGGAATATATCATTACGGGCGAAGATTCCGTCCTGGCTCACTGGCTGCGCGCCGGTGCCGACGGCTTCCGGCTGGATGTGGCCGACGAGCTGCCGGCGGAATTTTTGGCCCTGTTCAAAAAGCGGCTGCGGGAAATCAAGCCCGACGGCCTCCTGATGGGCGAAGTGTGGGAGGATGCCTCCAACAAGATCGCCTACGGCCAGCGGCGGCGGTATTTTGTGGACGGGGTGCTGGATTCGGTGATGAATTACCCCTTCCGTACCGCCATCCTCAATTTCCCCCGCCACCACGACGACGGCCGGGGCCTGCGGGAAACGGTGTGCGCCATTGGGGAAAATTACCCGGCCCAGGTGCTGCTGTGCAACATGAACCTGCTGGGTACCCACGATACCGCCCGGATCCTCACCGCCGTGATGGAGGATTTCCAGGGCAGCCGGGAGCAGCGGGCCAAGCGCCATCTTTCTTCCCGGGACCTGCACACCGCCAAGGAGCGGCTGCTGCTGGCAACCGTGCTGCAATTTATGCTCCCCGGCAGCCCCAGCATCTACTACGGTGACGAGGCGGGGATGGAGGGCCACCAGGACCCCTTCAACCGCCGCACCTACCCCTGGGGCCGGGAGGATGGGGAAATGCTCCGGCATTTCCGGGCTTTGGGCGCCCTGCGAAAGGAACACGAGGCCCTGCGCCGGGGCGAAACGGATTTCTTCCGGGCCGACCACGGCCTGGTGGGCATCGCCCGAAGCCTCAACGGCAAAACTGTTCGTTGTTATGTTAACCGCAGCAGCCATCCCTGGGAGATCCGGGAAAAACATACGCTGCTGCAGCACAATACCCAGGCCGTGGCCCCCGGCTGGCTGTCGGTGGCGCCCATGGGCTTCTGCATTACGGAGGACGACTAATGGATACAGAGGAATTCCTCACCGGCTACTGCCGGTGCCTGGATCAGGCCCGCACCGTCACCGCTGAGATCGAAGACGGCGTTTTTTCCGCCGATTGCAGCTTTGGCGCCTGCCCCCACGAGGCAAGCTGCACCATCGCCCAGCGCCTGCGGGAGCTGG
>JAZREG010000020.1:0-4970 GCA_045660725.1 Faecousia sp. | reverse complement strand
CCCCAACCTTTTCCGCCGCCGCAGCGCCGGCATCGGTAGCCGCCTTCACAGCGCCCACATCCCCACGAACCATTACAGTGTCCAAGCCGCCGCCAACGGCTTCCTTGCCCACCAGCTGCACATTGGCAGACTTGACCATAGCATCGGCAGCCTCAATTGCGCCGATTAAGCCCTTTGTTTCAATCATTCCCAAAGAATTGGTATCCATAATAAACCCTCCACGTTTTGAATTGAGAATTCTCCTATCGTTTCTTCCACCGTCATTGCGAGGCTGACAAAGTCAGCCGTAACAATCAGTATCCCTTATTCAGTTTCTCCAAAATTTTCGCCGTTATGATTTCCACCAACGTATCCATCGGCTCTGTTTTTTCTTCCTTACCGCTGTCCCAGGCAACCATCTTAATATTGATTAAGTCAAAGGGAGATACGTTGCTGCTGGTGGCGCTGCCACCTACCGCACCGCAGCCTAAGGTCAGCGCCGGGAACAAGTTGGTGCTGGCGCCAATGCCACCCAAGGCAGAGGGGGTGTTGACCAAAAACCGGGACACCGGAATCTCCAACGCAAACCGCTCCACCGTAGCCACATCCTCCGTGTGAACACTAAAGGTATGCCCTCTGCCCTCCAGTTCCAAAAGCGCCTTGCCCCGGGCAAGCACCGCTTCTTCATCCTCCTCTGCGAAAAACCCTAATACCGGACAAAGCTTTTCCTTGGAATACCCCGGATGGCATTTTCCGCTGCCCACCAGAATTTTCGTACCCCCGGGCACGGAAATCCCCGCCATTTTGGCAAGCTCCAGAGCGGTTTTTCCCACAGTTCTGGGGTTCATCGCCCCATTTTCCCGGAACAAAATCGCCGCCAGGGCTCTCCCATCTTCTTCCGTCAAAAAGTGATACCCAAGGGAAATTGCCGTAGCCTTGACCTTGGAAACCATACTTTTCTCAATGAGAATGCTCTGCTCCGAGGCGCAAACCGTGCCATTGTCAAAGGTTTTGGAGCGCAAAATCTTCTTCAGCGCCCCGGCAACATCTGCCGACTTGTGGATATAGGCAGGCCCATTGCCCGCCCCCACGCCGATGGCAGGCTTTCCCGAGCTGTAGGCTGCCCGCACCATCCCCGGCCCGCCGGTGGCCAGGATCAGCTTGACCTCCGGGGCCGCCATCAATTCCTGACACCCGGCCAAGGCCGCCATGCTCAGGCAGCCCACGCAGCCTGCCGGCGCCCCAGCCTTCTCTGCCGCAGCCGCCACGATCCGGGCTGCCCGGAGGGTGCAATCCACCGCCTTGGGATGGGGAGAAAACACGATGGCGTTGCCGCTTTTCAGGGCGATCAGCGCCTTGTAGCACACCGTGGAGGTGGGATTGGTGCTGGGTACGATGGCCGCGATCAGCCCCACCGGCACTCCGATCTCCCATAGTTTTTCCCCGGGATCTTCCTTTAATACCCCCACGGCCTTCATTCCCCGGATGGCCTCCGCCACCGTTAGGGACGCAAACCGGTTCTTGGTGATCTTATCCTCCACGTTACCAAAGCCCGTCTCCTGTACCGCCAGCTCCGCCAGTTCCACCGCCGATGCGGCAAAAGCCTTGGCTACCGCCTCCACAATGGCATCCAACTGCGCCTGGCTCATTTTCGCCAGCTGCTTTTGGGCTTTTTCTCCCTGCCGACACAGAAGCCGTGCCTCCTGCCGCGCCGCTAAGTCCTTGTCCAGTTCCAAGAAAACCACATCCTTTCAAATTTCAGTTTGTCGAGCAGTTGGAGCGCGTAGCGCGAGCCTCCCCTGTGTAAGGGGAGGTGGTGAAAATCTTCGATTTTGACCGGAGGGGTTGTCAAAGTTACGACAACCCCACAGTCAAAGATCGGATTTGCATCCGATCTTTGGCAGCTCCCTTTACACAAGGGAGCCTTTGGCGCTCTACCAAACAGCTCCATAAACTCCCAATTTCCCCCTCACTTCGGCCTGCCTGCCACCTCGGCAACCCCTTGCGCAAAGGCCTCGCAGGCCGCCTGACAGGCGCTTTGGCTGCCGCCCAGCAGACCGCCGCCGAAATTCGTCTCACTGGGCGGGTTGTATAGTTTACATAACTTTACATCCGCCGCTTTCAGCGCACCATCCATTCCGTACATCGCCTCCAGCGGCGGCGCGATGAGGTACGCCAACGCGCTCCCCGTCCGCACCCCCGCCTCCCGGGCCAGGTACGACCCGCAGGCGCTGACCGTATGCGCAAGATATGGCACACCGTTCACCTCATCAAACCCCAGCCGATCCAAGGCGTTGATGGCCGCGTCCATGCCGCTGCGCACCGTTCCCGGATCACGCCCGGCCAGGATCCCGATGACCTCCCCCGCATTGGGCGTGGAGGCGTTGGCCGCCCCGGCATAGAAGCTCCGGGCATAGCACACCTGCACATCGGCTGCCTTGGTGGCCGCATCCAGGGCAATATACGTGGCATCATCACAATCAGTAGTCAGCATCGCCAGGCTGGGATATCCCTCCGGGGCTCCCAGCGCCCGGGCCAGCCCCGGCTCAGCCCCGGGCAGGTAGCGCAGGGACAGGATCCTGACCGGGATCATACCCCAGCCCCCGTATGCAGCCCCACGCCGGAGACCTTCCGCTTCAGGATCGTCTCGATGAGCTCCGCAATATATGCCCCCGCCTCCACCGCAGGAGTACCCTGGGCGTGGATGTTCGATACCACCGTCCGGGCTGATTCAGAAACGCCTGTGTGGGGCTTGTAGGTGATATAGGCAGACATACTCTTATCCGTCACCAGCCCCGGCCGTTCCCCCACCAGGACGCACACCAGCTCGCACCCGGTCACATCGCCCACCGCGTCCCCGGCGCCCACCCGGCAGTACCGGACAAACAGATCCGGCCCGGTGGTGATCCCCCGCAGCTTCAGCCCATCCTTCATAGCTGCCAGGCAATCCATGGCATTGGCCGTGATGGCCGCGGAGGAAAGCCCGTCCCCCACCACGATCTGTACCTGCACCGGCCCGGCTACCGCCTGTCGGATCTTTCTTTGGTTCTCCTCATCGAAGCACCGTCCGTGATCCGGTCGGGTCAGATATTCCTCCTTATCCTTGCACCGGGTCTGCACTGGGATCAGCCCGTTTTGCTCCGCAAATTCCTCCGGCACCTGAGAAAACACCGCATCCTGCGCCGCGGCGTGATCCGCCCGGAAACGAAGCATAGTCTGGGTCTTGTATCGGGGGCCGCACCGGCCAAACCCTAATCGCGCCGGTGTTTTTTCCTTCATTTTTCGATATTTTTCCCCGTTTTCGGGGTTTTCCACCAAATAGAGCTTACGCAGATCCACCGTGGTGATGTCCGCTGCCTCCTCAACCTCCTTGCTGTCCGGGCTGTACACCACCGGCCGGTACTCCCCGGCCTTCACCGGCGGCTGCCCCCGATGCATCTGGCTCAAGATCTCTGATACCAGGCTGGTCAATTCCTCTTTCGTCATCCCATTTCCTCCTTAAAACAGCAAGCTGGACCCATCGCCGGCCTTTTTGGTCAGGCGCCCATTCTCCACGAAGCCCATCTTTTCCAGCCACCGCTGGAATTCCGGAATGGCGGTCTTCCCCGTCAGTTCCCGCAGGGCCGCAGTTTCCCGGAAGCCGGTGGTCTGGTAGTTGAGCATAATGTCATCCCCGTGGGGGATGCCCATGAAATAATTGCACCCGGCCACCGTCAAAAGGGTTGCCAAATTCTCAATATCGTTTTGATCCGCCTTCATGTGGTTGGTGTAGCAGCAGTCGCAGCCCATGGACACCCCGGTGAGCTTGCCCATGAAGTGATCCTCCAGCCCCGCCCGGGTGACCTGCCGGGCATCATACAGATATTCCGGCCCAATGAAGCCCACCACCGTGTTCACCAGGAATGGCTGAAAACGCTTGGCAAAGCCGTAGCACCGGGCCTCCATGGTCACCTGGTCGGTGCCGTGATGGGCGTTCGACGACAGCTCCGACCCCTGGCCGGTCTCAAAATACAGTACATTCGGCCCCTCCGCTGTGCCGTCCCGCAGCAGCAGCTCCCGTGCCTCGGCGATGGTTTGTCCATTGAAACCAAAGGCGGCGTTGCCCTTTTCCGAGCCTGCGATGGATTGGAAAATGAGGTCACAGGGCGCACCGGCCCGCACCGCCTTCATCTGGGCAGTCACATGGGCCAGGACGCAGATTTGGGTGGGAATGGCCCAATGCTCCTTGATCTCCTGAAACCGCCGCAGGACCTTGCCCACCTGCTCCGGGGAATCGGTCACCGGATTCAGCCCGATCACCGCATCCCCCGCTCCCAAAGAGAGTCCCTCCAGCACCGAAGCGGTGATCCCTTCCGGGTCATCGGTGGTGTGATTGGGCTGCAGCCGGCAGGAAAGGGTCCCGGGCAGACCGATGGTGGTGTTGCAGTGGGCGGTCACGGGCATTTTTGCCGCGGCGTAAATGAGATCCAGATTGCTCATGAGCTTGCACACCGCCGCCACCATCTCCGATGTCAGCCCCCGGCTGACCTTGCGAATATCGTCAGAAGAGGTGTTTTCCCACAAGATCCACTCTCTTAGCTGGGCCACTGTCCAATTTTGGATTTTCCGGTAGGCGGTCTCATTCACATCATCCTGAATGATCCGGGTGACCTCATCCTCCTCGTAAGGCACCGCCGGGTTTTCCCGCAGATCATGCAGGGTCAGCTCCGCCAGCACCACCTTGGCAGCGATCCGCTCCTGGGCGCTTTCCGCAGCCAAACCCGCCAGCTTGTCCCCGGTTTTTTCCTCATTGGCCTTTGCCAGCACATCCTTTACGTCCCGGAAGTGATATGTTTTCCCCAAAAGGGTGGTTTTCAGTTTCATATTGACCTCCTGTTAAAATTTCAGTTTGTCGAGCTGTTTGGAGCGCGGAGCGGGAGCCTCCCCTGTGTAAGGGGAGGTGGTCAAAATCTTCGATTTTGACCGGAGGCGTTGTCAAAGTTACGACAATC
>JAZREG010000019.1:0-31078 GCA_045660725.1 Faecousia sp. | reverse complement strand
ATCTGGTGCAGCACCATATCCACCATGGTCTTGCCCTCAATGCGGATGAGCTTGCTGTAGGACTCCAGGTGGATCTCATGCCGGGCCCGGAATTCCGCCTCGGAATAGATGCCGTGCTTGGTCACCAGCTCGATGTTCTTGGGATCGATATAACTGGGCAGGGCCTTGGCGGTGGAGCGAAGGTTGCTCAGGCCACGACGGGCGGCCTCCTCCTGCCATTCGCTGGAGTAGCCGTTGCCGTTGAAGATGATCCGCTGGTGCTGGGTGAAGGTGTCGCAAACCAGCTTCTGCAGGGCGGTATCAAAGTCCTCGGCCTGCTCCAGAATGTCGGCGAACTTGCCCAATTCCTCTGCCATGATGGTGTTCAGGGCGATGTTGGGGCCGGCGATGGACTGGGAGGAGCCCAGCATACGGAACTCGAACTTGTTACCGGTGAAGGCGATGGGGGAGGTGCGGTTCCGGTCGGTGGTATCCTTGGGAATGGAGGGCAGCACGTCAACGCCGATGCGCATCAGGCTCTTGGTGGGTTCGGTGTAGTTGGTGCCATTGATGATGGATTCCACCACGGCGGTCAATTCGTCGCCCAGGAAGATGGACAGGATGGCCGGGGGCGCTTCGCCGCCGCCCAGGCGGTGGTCGTTGCCGGAGTAGGCAACGGTGCAGCGCAGCCAATCCTGATATTCGTCAATGCCCTTGACGAAGGCCGCCAGGAACACCAGGAACTGGGCGTTCTGCCGGGGGGTGTCGCCGCGCTTGAAAAGGTTCTTCCCGCCGTCGGTACACAGGGACCAGTTGTTGTGCTTACCGGAGCCGTTGACGCCGGCAAAGGGCTTCTCGTGAAGCAGGCATACCAGGTTGTGCTTGGCGGCGCACTTTTTCATGATCTCCATGATCAGCTGGTTGGCGTCGCAGGCGTTACTGGCGTCGGAATAGATGGGGGCCAGCTCGTGCTGACAGGGGGCGCCCTCATTGTGCTTGGTCTTGCTCAGGATACCCAAACGCCACAGCTGCTCATCCAGGTCCTTCATAAAGGTGGAGACCCGGGTGCGGATGGTGCCGAAGTAGTGGTCATCCAGCTCCTGGCCCTTGGGGGGCGCGGCACCGAAAAGGGTGCGGCCGGTGAGCCGCAGGTCTTCCCGCAGGGCGTAGATGTTCCGGGGAATCAGGAAATATTCCTGTTCCGCACCCACGGAAACCTGGACCCGGTGGGTCTCCTCGTCACCAAAGAGTCGCAGGATCCGCAGCGCTTCCCGGGAAACCTCCTCCAGGGAGCGAAGCAGCGGGGTCTTCTTATCCAAGGCTTCTCCGGTGTAGGAGAAGAAACAGGTGGGAATATACAGGCTGCCGTCCTTGACAAAGGCAAAGGCGGTGGGGTCCCAGGCGGTATAGCCACGGGCTTCGAAGGTGGCCCGCAGGCCGCCGGAGGGGAAGGAACTGGCATCCGGTTCGCCACGGACAAGCTCCTTGCCGGAGAACTCCATGATGACCCGCCCGTCGCCGGTGGGAGTGATGAAGGAGTCGTGCTTTTCGGCGGTGATGCCGGTCATGGGCTGGAACCAGTGGGTATAGTGGGTAGCACCCTTCTCGATGGCCCAATCCTTCATAGCCTCGGCAATGTGGTTCGCCACATCCAGGGGCAGGGAGGAACCGTTTACCACGCACTGCTTCCAGGCGGAATATACATCCGGTGCCAGGCGCTGCTGCATGGTGGCCTCGTTAAACACATCGGTGCCAAAGAGTTCAGGAACATTGATCGGTAGACTCATGGGACACATCCTTTCCCAATAATTACCCCAAACCTTCCGGGACAGGGGCAAAAATGCTGCATAATATAGGTTTGAGCATATACAAAATCATTTTATGTCAAAAGAAGGCAAAAGGCAAGTATGAATTTTGGCTGAAATTCCGGGAAAGAAGCTCCGGCAATTGTACCAAGCGCACAAAGATGCGGGAAAATGCAAGAAATGAGAAAATGACTTGCAAAAATACTTGCTTTTTTTGAAATGGTATCGTATAATTCAGGCTAAGCAAAGCGAAATTCCGGAAAGGATGATGGAAGTGCCTACCTATTCTTGCAGAAGCAGAGAAGAACTCCGGGTGGAGTATGACAAAATGTTCTCTCGTTATGACGAACTGAAGGCGGAGGGACTGAAGCTGGATATGTCCCGTGGCAAGCCCAGCAAGCGTCAGCTGGACCTGGTAAGTGATATGCTGAATATTTTGGAGGATCCTGCCGAATGTATCATTGACGGCAACGATTGCCGCAATTACGGCGACCTGGCAGGGCTGCGCTGCGCCCGGGAGTACTGGGCGGATGTGCTGGGCTGCAAGCCCTCCGAGACTTTTGTGGGTGGCAACGCCAGCCTGAGCCTCATGTATGACCTGATCGCCCGGGCATTTACCTACGGCCTGAAGGATAGCCCCCGGCCCTGGTGCAAGGAGGAGCGGGTAAAGTTTCTGTGTCCCGCCCCCGGCTATGACCGGCATTTCCGCATTACCGAGCGATTCGGCTTTGAACTGATCACCGTCCCGATGACACCCGACGGCCCGGATATGGATATTGTGGAAGAACTGGTACAGGATCCTATGGTCAAGGGTATTTGGTGCGTTCCCAAGTATTCCAATCCCCAGGGCTATACCTACAGCGAGGAGACGGTGGATCGGTTCGCCAATCTGAAGCCCGCCGCCCCGGATTTTGCCATCATGTGGGATAATGCCTACTGCGTCCATGAGTTTGACGGGGAATTTGAACCCTTCCGGGATATCATTTCTCTCTGCGCCCAGGCCGGTCGACCCAATATGGTCTACGAATTTGCCTCCACTTCCAAGATCACCTTCCCCGGTGCCGGCATTTCCGTGCTGGCTTCCTCCGAGGAGAATATTCAGTACCACCTGAAGCTGATCTCCGTGCAGACCATCTCCTATGATAAGATGAATCAGCTGCGCCATGTGAAGTACCTGAAAGACAAGGCCCACACCATTGAACTGATGAAGCGCCATGCTACCATCATGGGCCCCAAGTTTGAGATGGTGCTGAAGATCCTGCGAAAGGAACTGACCAACAAGGGCATTGCCCACTGGCATCATCCTAAGGGCGGCTACTTTGTTTGCGTGGCAGCGATGCCCGGTACCGCCAAGCGTACCCTGCAGCTGTGCCGGGAGGCCGGCGTGATCTTCACCGAGGCCGGTGCTACCTATCCCTACGGCGTGGATCCTATGGACTCCATGATGCGTATCGCTCCCAGCCTGCCTCCCATCGAGGAGCTGGAGAAGGCCATGCGGGTGTTCTGTACCTGTCTGCGGATCGCTACCTTGGAAAAGCTTTTGGGAATTTAATCAAAGGGGCCGCTGCTGCGGCCCTTTACTTTTTGGGAAAAATCGGCTATGATGATAAAAAAGGAGGGGTTGCTATGTCTACACCGAAGGAGCTTTACTACGCCAAGCGGGGCGAAGTATTGGTAAAAAATCTGAAAAACCGCCATTTTGAGGCGTTTTACTGTGAAACCAAGGAGGATGCCCTGAAAAAGGCCCTGGAACTCATTTCCGGGGACGCCCTGGTGGGCTGGGGCGGTGCTATGTCCGCCCAGCAGATCGGGCTGGTGGATGCCCTGCGGGCCGGGGACTACCGGCTTATTGACCGGGACAAGTGCGAAACCCCGGAAGCCCGGGAGCAGGCCATGCGGGATTGCCTTTTCGCGGATGTGTTCCTCACCGGTGCCAACGCCCTGAGCCTGGACGGCGAAATGGTGAACATCGACGGCACCGGCAACCGGCTGGCGGCCATCAACTACGGCCCCCGGGAGATCCTGGTCATCGCGGGCATGAACAAGGTCATGGACACCCTGGAGGAGGCGGTGCGCCGGGCCCGGACGGTGGCAGCGCCCCTGAACAAGCAGCGCTTCGGTGACGGCACCCCCTGCGCCGTGACGGGAAAATGCGGCGACTGCAAATCGGAAAAGTGCATCTGCAATCAAATCCTCATCACCCGGCATTGCCGCCCCGTGGGTCGCATCAAGTTTATTTTGGTGGGCGAGGATCTGGGCCTGTAAGCGGGCCATTTACTGTAAAGGAGAAATAGATACCATGCGAAGAATCTTGTGCCTGATGCTCGTGGCCGTGATGCTGCTGCTTGTTTTGCCGATCCAGCCTGCGGAAGCGCTGCCCATCATGGACAACCACAAGCAGGAGCTGGCGGAAAATGTTGCCAAGCAGATCGTTGCCGGAATGCCCTCCTGGGTGGATACCGACGAAGAAAAAGTGGTGTACTTACACAATTACCTGGTGGCCACAGTAACCTACGAACACAATTCCAATGATCAGACGGCGTATGGCGCATTGGTGCTGCAGCGGTGCGTCTGTGCCGGCTATGCCAGGGGCTTGGCGCTGCTGCTGAATACCGCCGGCATCGAAGCGGATACCATAGCTGCCTGGCCCTATGATGGCGGCGTGGGCCATGAGTGGACATATTTTTATCTGAATGGGATCAAACTCTATGCGGATGCTACCTGGAGAGATCACGATTTTACATGGCAGGGTATCGAGGGCCAGCCGGAGAAGAATGTCTATTATAGCGCTATCATGACAGAGAAGCAGGAGCGGGAAGTACACGCAAAGTATTTGTTTGACGATGGTGTCTATGATGGCAGTGGTTCTGATGCGGGGACAGAATACCGTTGTGCCGGAATCCTGGAAAGAAACGGCGTTCCGGTGGGCCATTTCAATCGGGAAACCACCCCGGAAGAAGCGCTTAATTACGTTCAGGTGCTTCACTATGAAGACGGGTACGCATTGGTCCGTATCGCGTATTATTACGAAAGCGCAGGAAGCTTTGACTATATGCACGACTTTGCGGCAGATCGTGCGGCGGAGATGTTTTTGGATTCCGTAGAAGAGCGGTTTGCTACGATGTCTGACCAATGTGAGGCCTATTATTGGGGGCCCCTTGCAAACTATACCCCTGTCCCGGCACAAGGCATCGTACTGCGCACAGCAGAGCAGCGGGAGACTCGTGTTAGCGTACCCTTCATTGTGACCGCGGAGGTATATCCGTACGAAGCCTCCAACAAGCGGGTGATTTACACCAGCAGTGACCCCTCGGTGGCAACGGTAGACAGCACGGGCAGAGTGATGGGCATTTCGGAGGGAAAAGTGGTGATCACCGCTACCTCTGTGGATGGTGGCTATACGGATTCGGTTGAGGTTACCATTGTCCCAGATCACTACCATGAAAATCGGCTGCAGCGGGTGGATGAAATTGAGCCAACCTGCGAAGAGCCTGGCTGGAGTTGGTATTTTATCTGCAGCTGCGGTATTTGGTTTGACTCCTTTGAGCCGGTTGCGTCGATGGAGATAAAGGATCATAGTACCAAGCAGATCCCGGCCCTGGGTCACCAGGAGTCGGGTTGGATGTATGACGCTGTCGGCCATTGGAAACAATGCACCCGTGGCGGCTGCGGCAAGGTGACCCAGGAGAAATCTGCCCATAATGATGGGGATGGAAACGGCGCCTGCGATACCTGCGGCTATCGGGCGGCGGTGGTAACACCCACCCAGCCCACCACCGTGCCGCCTGCGACTGTGACACCCACTACAACCCCCACTACGACGCCGACGACGGTGCCGACCACGGTTCCGCCGGAGACCACCGTCGCGACTCAGCCAACAACTGCTCCCATCCAACCCACAGACCCGACGGTTTCTCAGCCGGCTCCCACCACGGGAACAGAGGCGGTTCCCAATACGACGCCGGGTGCGCAGGTGCCGACGCCCGGCCAGAGCCGGCAGTGGATCCTTTGGGTGGCGCTGGGCTTGGTGGTACTGATCCCGGTGGGCGTGGTGCTGCTGCGGAAAAGGAAAGTGTAAGCTAGGAGTGCAAATTTGATGAAGCGCTTGATCTTAAAATATTGGGATGTTTTGTCCTATCTGTTCTTCGGTGGCCTGACCACGGCGGTGAACTATATCGTTTACCTGCCCTGCTACAATTGGCTGCACCTGAGCGCCTCGGTGAGCAATGTGATCGCCTGGGTGGTGGCGGTGGCCTTTGCCTATGTGACCAACAAGCCCTTTGTGTTCAAAAGTCACGATTGGTCTGCCAAGACGGTCTGGCCGGAGCTTACCAAATTCGTCGGCTGCCGGGTAGGTTCCGGGGCGCTGGAAACGGCGATCATTTTTGTCACCGTGGATGTGCTTGCCTGGGACGGCAACTGGATGAAACTAATTACCAGCGTTTTGGTTGTGATCCTCAATTATTTTGCCAGCAAGCTGCTGGTGTTTCGGAAGAAAGACGCATAAATTTAAGGCCCGCTGCCATTTGGCAGCGGGCCGATTTTTTATTTGCCAATAAAATCGATAAAGTAGAAGGGATCTTTTTCGAGGGCGGCAAGGCTTGCTTTCCACATTTCCGGGGCGTCGATGAGCCAGCTGTTTGCGCCGTGGATATTGCCGCGGGGCATGAACCGGGGATCCAGCACCTGCTCCAGCCGGCCGTAGCGGCCGATGACTCCGGCATGGTCATTGTGGCGGATGTACTCCATTTCCATGGTGCCCTCCGGCAGCAGGATCTGATAGGTTTCCGGCTTTTCTGCCATCAAATAGGTGACGCCGGCTTTTTCCTCAATGCCATGAAGGCTGGTGTTGGAGGTCAGGCGGCAACCCAGCATCAGCACCTTGCCCCCGTCCTCATGAAGCTTATGGAAGGGGGAGTTTTCACCTACAGGGGTGCGGTCAAGCACATGGCTGTCCACATACCAATCCCGCTTGGCACCGATGGCGGCGCAGGAGTGCGTTGGGTTGATGCTTCGCTTGGATCCATCCATGTGCCGCACGAATTCACTGATGGCACCCACACAGGATCTGGAGTTGCAATAGTCAAAAACCCGGTTGCTTTCCGTAACTTCCGTAAAGGTTAGCGTAGGAACGATCAGAGTTCCGCAATCGCCAATGACGGACAGCAATGCCTCCACAAAGGTTTGAATGCCCCCTTCCATGGCACCATGGACTTAAAGGAGCTGTGGACCAGTACCGCATCGCCCTTACAAAGGCCCAGGGCAGAGAGGTCTTCCTTGACCTTCTGATAATCTGCGTTCATGGTGTTATTCTCCTTTGCCGTATTTTCCTTTCAGGTAGAGGATCGCCTGGCGGTAGCCCTCCAGGCCAAGGCCTGCGATGGTCTTCTCGCAGTACATACCGGCGTAGGAGATCTGACGGAAGGCTTCCCGGGCAGAAATGTTGGAGATGTGTACCTCCACCGCAGGGATGCCCACTGCTTTCAGAGCATCCAAAATGGCCACGCTGGTGTGGGTATAGGCGGCGGGGTTGATGACGATGCCGTCAAACTGGCGGTAGGCCGCCTGGATCTTGTCCACGATGGCGCCCTCGTGATTGGATTGGAACTGCTCAAGTGCGATTCCCTCCGCCTCTGCGGTGGCATCCAACAGAGCCAAAAGGTCAGAGAAGGTCTGCTTGCCGTACACATCCGGTTCCCGGATGCCCAGCATATTGATGTTGGGGCCGTTGATGACCAGGATCTTCATGGACGCTCCTCCCAAATCTGTAAAATGCGCCGCAGAGTTTCTTCGGCGCTGCCGTTGTTATCAATCATGTGGTCTGCAAAATGCGTGTAAAGGGGTTTCCTTTGCCGATAGAGGGTCTGCAAGCCATCCCGCTGGGAAAGGGGACGACCGTCGGTGGGCAGCCGGGAAAGTTCCCGCTGCAGCCAAAATACAGTGCCGTTCTGCCGGAGAAGATCATAATTTTCTTCCCGGGTGACGCAGCCGCCGCCGGTGGCCAGCACGATCCCGGAGCGCTTGCCCAGGTCTGCCAGCACAGCGGATTCTCTTGCCCGGAATCCGTCCTCGCCCTCCCGGGCGAAGATCTCGGGGATGGTCATGCCCGCTTCCTCCGCGATCACCGCGTCGGCATCCAGGAAGACTTTTCCTGTGGCTTCTGCAACCAGGGGGCCGATGGTGGATTTACCGCAGCCGGGCATACCGATGAGGATTATATTTTCCATCTGTCGCCCCAAAGTGGCGTGGATCTTGGGGATCAGGCCATCATCGATGGCATTTCCGGTAAACCACTCTGCCGCCTCCTTGGCCTGGGCCACCAGCATCCAAAGACCGTTTTCTGCGATCAGGCCACGGCGCTGGGCATCCAGCAGAAGCTGCGTCCGGGCGGGGTTGTAGATCATGTCCAGCACGCCCTCCAATTGGGGGAAGCGCGCCAGCTCCGCAGGGCAGATCCCGTTGTAGGGGTACATGCCCACGGGTGTGGCGTTAACGAGCAGTGCCGCGTCTGCGTGGCGGGAAAGATTTTGGTAATTCTCTTCACCCGACCGGGATATGACGATCACCTCGGCGCCCCGCTCCTGAAGTACCGCCACGGCGGTATTGGAAGCGCCGCCGCTGCCCAGTACCAGCGCCTTTTTGCCCCGGACGGACAGGCCGGTACGGTCAAGCATGGCGGAAAAACCGTAAAAATCCGTATTGTGGCCCAGGAGCTTTCTGTCAGGGGTGCGTACCAGGGTGTTCACAGCGCCCAGAATTTTGGCGGTTTCCGACAGGGCATCGCAGTAGGGCAGTACGGTCTTTTTATAAGGAATGGTTACATTGATGGCGGTAAAATCCCCGTTTTTGAGGAAATTTTCCACTTCCTCCGGCTCTTTTTCATAGAGGGCGTAAGGATAGCTGCCCAGCATCGTGTGGATCTGCGGCGAATAGCTGTGTCCCAGCTTTCGTCCCAACAGGCCGCACTTCATTCCTGCACCTCGCTTTGATACGCACGGCTGAGGGAAAAGAGTGCTTCATAAAGCTTTGCGGTATAGTCGGCCATTTTGGGGCCGGCTTTCTCTGCCACATCCTGCAGCTTCTCCCGCTCCCGGGCGGGAACGAGGATGGGAAGGTTGTGTTCCTTTTTGTAGGCTGCGATCTGCGCTGCGATCTCCATCCGCTGGCAGAAAAGACGCACCAATTCGTCATCAATTTGGTCGATCTGCCCCCGAAGATCCTGAATGTCCATAATTATTTCCTTCTTTCTGCTTGGGTGTTGCCCAGGATGAGATCAAAAATCGCAATGGCGGCAGCAGCTTCCACCACCGGCACAGCCCGCACCACGATGCAGGGATCGTGGCGGCCATGGACCCGCAGGGCGGTGTCCTCACCGGTGTGCAGATCCAGGGTATGGTGCTGCTTGATAATAGAGGGGGTGGGCTTGAAGGTGACATCGAACAGCACGGGCATGCCGTTGGTGATGCCGCCCAAAATGCCGCCGCAGTGGTTGGTTTTGGTCACCACCGCGCCGTTTCCCATGCTGTAAGCATCGTTATTTTCACTGCCGAAGGGCTGCACCTGACCAAAGGACAGCCCCTTGACGGCGGGAATGCCATAGAGGATCTGTGCCAGCTTGCTTTCCACACCGCCGAACATAGGCTCGCCAATGCCCGCGGGCAGACCGGTGATGGCGCATTGGATCCGTCCGCCGACGCTGTCGCCATCCTGCCGGGCAGCGTGGATCACAGCCCGAAAAGTCTCGCCGGCTTCTGCCGTGAGGGTGGGGAAGATCCCGTCCACCTGATCCAGCTGAGGGGTCATGGGGTCAAAGCCGTCGCTGGTTTCTTTTCCAATCTGCACAATATGGGCACCGATGCGGATGCCCATTTCTGCCAGCCACTGCTTGCACAGGCCGCCGGCGATGCACAGTGGTGCAGTGAGCCGACCGGAGAAGTGGCCGCCGCCGGCAGCATCCTGGAAGCCTCCGTATTTGACCTGGGCGGTGTAATCCGCATGGCCGGGGCGGGGGCAGGTTTTGAGATTGTCATAGTCCTCGGAGCGGGTGTTCCGGTTGTGGATCACCGCGGCAATGGGTGCGCCGCAGGTAAAGCCATCCAGCACGCCACCCAAAAATTCTGGGGCATCCTCTTCTTTTCGGGGGGTGGACCAGCTGTTTTGGCCCGGCGCCCGGCGGTTGAGAAACACCTGCAGCGCCCCTGTATCCACAGGAAGCCCTGCGGGGATCCCATCCAGCACCATGCCGATGGCGGGGCCATGGGATTGCCCGAAAATGCTGAGTTTCAAATTTTCACCGTAGGTAGAGCTCATATTTACCTCCCAAACGGGCATATTCGTTCCAAAATGTGGGATAAGATTTGTTCACTGCTTCCGCACCCAAAAGCCGCACCGGCTGAGAGCAGACCATGGCGGCAATGGCGGCGGACATGGCGATGCGATGATCGTTGCAGGCATCCACCGTTCCGCCCACAAGCCCGGTTCCAAAGACGGTCAGGCGATCCTCGGTAGCTTCAGCCTTGCCGCCAAGGGCTTCAATCATGGCCACGGTGGTGGCCACCCGGTCGCTTTCTTTCAGCCGCAGCCGGCGGATGTGGGTGAACACAGCGCCATGCTTTGCCGCTGCGCAGACCGCAAGGATCGGCACCAGATCCGGGATGTCTTTGGCGGATATGGTGGGCATCTTGGTTTCCATGGTGTGCAGAATTTCTACCACCGCACGATCGCCCTGGACAGAACCGGCGTTTAGGCCCCGCAGAGCGATGTTGGCACCCAGGTCATTGGCTGCCAGCCAAAATGCACCATTGGACCAATCTCCCTCCACCACCAGGTAGCCGGGGGTGTGGAATTTCGGGGCATCAAACAGCTGAAGCGCTTCCCGGGTCATGTCCACATAAGGCTTGGATTCCAGGACGCCGGTAATCTCCAATGTGGAATCGCCCAGCAAAGCCTGGGCAAACAGAAGCCCGGAGATATACTGGCTGGAAACACCGCCGTCGATGGTGTAGGCACCGGCTCTGAGCTTACCCCTGCAACGCAGGGTGCTGGGGGTAGGACGGGACAGGGCGCAGCCCATTCGCTCCAGCTCCTCCCACAGCGGTGACAGGGGGCGCTGAGGCAGGCGGCCTTCCATCAGGAAGGCGGCATCCACCCCCAGGGCGCCAACCACCGGGAGCAAAAACCGCAGGGTTGAGCCGCTTTCTCCACAGGGCAAGGTGGCGGTTTCCGGGACTTCCCGGATGGGGAAGACAGTAAAACCGGAATCGGTTCTCAGAATTTCTGCCCCCAAAGCCCGGAGGCAATCGGCGGTGGCATCAATGTCCCGGTTGGTTTCCGGACACACCAGCTGGGTGGGACCGTCGGCAAAGGCGGCACAAATCAGCAGCCGATGGGCCTGGGATTTGGAGGGGATCACCGAAAGATCGCCCCGCAAATGCCGGGGAAAAAGGGTAATGTCCATATCAAAGACCTTCTTCGATAAAGGATTTGAGTGCGGTAACAGGGGTGGGGACGATGGCGCAATCGCCAATGGCCTTGGGAATGATCAGATTTACGGTGTCCCCACTGCGCTTTTTGTCTCCCAGGGCATGACGATAGATCTCATTTGCCGGGAGCGCTGTGGTGGTGGGCAGGCCGAAGGCCTCCAGTAGGGCGAGGATGCGTTGCGTGTCCGGGCAGTTGCTTGCCCGGCAAACGGCGGCCATGCCCATGCCTACTGCCTGGCCGTGGGAGAGGGCAAAATCGCTTGCCGCTTCCATGCCGTGGCCCAGGGTGTGGCCCAAGTTCAGCTTCATCCGGGCGCCGGTGTCGAATTCGTCTTCGGTCACTGCCTGGCGCTTCCACTGCACACATTTGGCGATGATCGCCTCCCGGCAGAAGGCCAAACCATCCCGTTCCAGGATGGAAAACAGTTCAGGGTCGTAAAGAACGGCGTACTTGATGACCTCGGCGCAGCCATCCCGGAAAATGGATTCCGGCAGGGTGGTTAGGGCATCGGTGTCGCACAGTACCAGGCTGGGCTGATAAAACGCACCGCACAGGTTTTTGCCCGCAGGCAGATCGATGGCGGTCTTGCCTCCAACGGAGGAATCCACCGCTGCCAGCAGGGTGGTAGGCACCTGAATATAGGGGACGCCCCGCAGGTAGGTGGCTGCGGCAAAGCCCGTCAGGTCGCCCACAACACCACCGCCCAGGGCGATCAGAAGATCTCCCCGGGTCAGGCCGTTTTCTGCAAGAAAGTTAACAAGTTCCAAATAAACGCTGCCGTTTTTGCTGTTTTCCCCGGCGGGAAACACAAAGGAAACCACCCGGAAGCCCGCGCTGCGCAGGCTTAATTCTGCTGCTTGTCCCCACAGAGGCCAAACATTGCTGTCGCTAACGATGGCGGCGGCGCGGCCCTTGCACAATTTCTGGGCATATTCGCCCAACTTGGGCAGTAGTCCCGGGCCGATGATGACATCATAGGTGCGGGAGGCGCTTACTGTGATGGTGGTCATCCGTCTACCTCCTCTTTGCGGCGCTTGCCCTCTTCCAAAAGGCAGATGAGGGTCGCTTCGTCCCGGTTTGCAAGGGCATCCCGGTAGGCCGAAAGATTTTGCAGATACAGCTCCAGCTCTTCCAGTACAAAATCCCGGTTTTCCAGGAACAGCTCTGCCCACATTTGGGGATTCAGCCAGGCCACCCGGGTCAGATCCCGGTAGCTACCTGCGGAAAAACCCTTGTGGCTGCGGGCGGTGGGGGATTTGATGAAGGCGTTACTGACGATGTGGGGCATTTGGGAGGTGAAGGCGATCATTTTGTCGTGGTTTTCTCCGGTGGTAACCGAAAAAGCGCCGAACCCGCAGGGGGCCAGGGCGTTCTTCACCCGATCCAGCAGGTGCATGTCGTCAAATACCGGAGGCACCAGTACCATAGGCGCACCCACAAACAGATCTGCCCGGCTGTATTTGAAGCCGGAAAACTGGGATCCGGCCATAGGATGGCCACCCACAAAGGTAAAGCCGTGCTTTTTGGCTAAGGGGAAGCAGCGCTGACAAACCTCCCGTTTTACGCCGCAACAGTCGATGACCAGGGCGCCCTTGGGAATCAGGGGGCCATTATCCTCCAGCCACTGGACGCAGCCGGCAGGATAGATGGACAGCAGAACCAGGTCGCACTGGGGAATGGTGTCCTCGTTCAGTTTGCCGTGGACAGCCCCTGCCAGCATGGCAAAGGAATGCATGGCTTCCTCTTGCTCCCCGGCGTACACAGTATGGCCGGCCAGGGCGTAGGCCCGGGCAAGGCTGCCACCGATGAGACCCAAGCCCAAAATGCCCACGGTCATAGGATCGCCTCCCGGATCTTTCTCAGCTTCTCGCTGAGCTGGGAGAACTGGACGGGGGTGAGGGATTGGGCGCCGTCGCACAGGGCGCAGGCGGGGTTATTGTGGACTTCCACCATGATGCCATCGGCACCGGCAGCCACAGCGGCTGCCGCCATGGGGGGAACCAGCTTGGACTTGCCGGTGGCATGGCTGGGATCCACCACCACCGGAAGGTGGGAAAGCTCATGAAGGACGGAAACCGCGCTGACATCCAGGGTGTTCCGGGTGGCGGTCTCGAAGGTGCGGATGCCCCGCTCGCACAGGATCACCTGGTCGTTGCCTTCACTCATAATATATTCGGCGCTCATCAGCAGCTCCTGGAGGGTGTTGGCCAGGCCGCGCTTCAGCAGGATCGGCTTTTTGGTCTTGCCCAACTCTTTCAGCAGGTCAAAGTTCTGCATATTCCGGGCGCCCACCTGGATAATGTCCACATCCGCAAACAGATCCAGGGTGCTGATGTTCATGATTTCGGTGATAATGGGAAGTCCGGTGGCTTCCTTGGCCTTCAAAAGCAGGCGGATACCCTCATCCCGCATGCCCTGGAAGGCATAGGGAGAGGTGCGGGGTTTAAAAGCGCCGCCCCGAAGGATCTTTGCGCCGGCATCTTTGACAGCGGAGGCGACCTGAATGATCTGCTCTTCCGATTCCACGCTGCAGGGGCCGGCGATCATGGCAAAATGGCCGCCGCCGATCTTGGCGTCCCCGATCTGGACCACGGTGTCCTCGGGATGAAATTTCCGGTTTGCCTGCTTGTAAGGCTCCGAGACCCGCTTGACGCTGTCTACGATCTCCAGGCTGCCCAGCAGTTCCATGTCCACCCGGCTGGTGTCACCGATGAGGCCCAACACGGTGACCTCTTCACCATCGGAAACATGCACGTCCAAATTCATATGCTTCAGCCAAAGGATCAGATGTTCCTTCTGCTCTTGCGTGGTGCCGTGCTTCAATACAGCAATCATATCATACATCTCCAATCAAAAAATATCCGCACAGATGGGCTTTCTGTGCGGCAGGAAAGTTATTTTACGGGTATCGGAATATCCCGGCAGCACAAAACGCTATTACCTTTTTTCTGCAAAAAAGTAATAGTAGCTATAAAAGAACTGTGCTGCGCAAATATGGCGATTCATAGGAACGCCTCCAAATCCTGTAGGTGCGGACATTATACCACAGTACGTGGATTTTCGCAAGAGGAAATTCGAGGGGTGCAGACAAGGAAAAACGGCAGCCGCACATTGCGGCTGCCGTAAATGGATTATTCAGTAGGTGCGATGGGCTGCTGGATGGTGAAGGCCTTGGTGCCGACCAGGTCGCCGTTAAAGTAGATCTCTGCGGTGTACTCGCCCTCGGTGGCGGGAAGCACCGGCAGATCCAGCTTGCCGAAGCCCTGATACCACATGGAGGTCCACACCCGGGCGCTGCTCATGGTCTTGACGATGTGACCGTCCGCATCCCGGAATACCACCAGGGTGGTAATCTCATCTTCAGAGGTGATGTACAGGCCGGTGATATAGATGGCATAGGAAGCGGAGGCACCGGGGGCGTAGACGGTGGTGTACTGATCATAGGTCACATCCAGGCGACCCCAATTCGGATTGGCGGGGGTGGGGCACATGCGGAAGTCAAAGCACTCTGCCGTCAGCCAGTAGCCGGCAAAGCTTTCTGCCTCGGGGGCAGTAAAGCTGAGGGTGCCGCCGAACACGGTGCTGCCGGTGGCGGGCTGGATGGAAATTTCGTACTGGGCACCGGGGATCACCGGGGAGATGGTGACCTCGGTGGAATCGGAACGGACCACCTGCTGCTCGGCATAGCCGGTGGCGGTGTACAGCACCAGCCAGCCGCCTTCGGGAGCGGTGCCTTCAAATTCCCAGGTAACCTTCAGCCGGTTCACATGCTCATGGGTGGCGGTGGCGTTGGTGATGGTCACGGGATTGGCGGTGACGTAGGTCCGTTCTGCCACAGACATACCGGCGGCCTTGACCTCCACCGTGTAGGCGGTGGTGGGATCCAGACCGGCGAAGACAGCGGCACATTCCTCAACCTGGATGGTCTTGTCGAAGCCGGCGTCGTTGTAGCACCGGACGATCCAGTAAGGCACATTGACGCCCTCGGGCATCTTCCACTGCGCGGTCAGAGTATCGCCCAGGAAACCGGTAATGGCCAGATCTTCCGGATACACCAGATTGGAAGCGGTGTAGGTCAGGGTGGTCTCGCCGCTGATGTACAGAGGTTCAGAAGGTTCCAGCCGGAAGGTATATTCCTCACCCGGAGTCAGGCCGGTGATCGTGTAGGTGGTGCCGATGAAGGAGGGTGTCAACTCTTCGTTTCCGTTGCAACCATAGTAGATATTCCAACTGTGGGCATCCGGCCCTTCCACAGCGAAGGTCAGGATCACGGAGCCATCTTCTGCGCCGGTAATGGCAGTAAAGTTGGAAACGGTGGTCAATTCCGCGGTGGTGTAGGTATCGGAGGTGATGCCGATGAGCTTGTGCAGACCGCTGATCTGCACATGGACCTTGTACCGGGTGTCGGCATTCAGGCCGGAGAACTGGGCCACATTGTTTTCTACAGACTGCTTCAGGGTGTTGCCGTAGGTGTCAGTACAGTAGACGGTGAGCAGGGTGTTGTCCACCTGGGTGTTCAGAGTGACGGTCAGGCGGTCTTCCTCACCGCTTAAGTGCAGGCCCAAAACGGTCTGCAGATAAATGTTGTTGTAATAATAGTAGGCGCCGGCGGCCAGGGCGGCGATCAGGGCGATGACGATGGCGATGATGGCGATGCGAAGGCCCTTCCTGGACTTCTTGGCAGGAACTTCTTCTTCCTCTTCGTCGTAATCGCTTTCGGCGTATTCTTCCGCCTCTTCCTCAGCAAGCTGTTCAGGAGCAGCGGCCTCTTCTTCCTCGGGAACTTCCTCATGAGCGGCAGCTTCTTCCTCCGGCTCAACGATGGGAGCGGGAATGGGGATCTCAATGGGATCAGGAACCACAGGGGGTTCGGGGAGGGTGTGGGCAATCAGCTCGTCTGCCTGCTCCATCATCTGATCGATCTGCTGTGCGACCAGGGCTTCCTCCCATGCTTCCGAGCCTTCTTCGGCTTCCGGCGCTTCCTCAACGGGGGTCTCTTCCACAGGGGTTTCCTCCACGGGAGTTTCCTCCACAGGAGCTTCCTCCACAGGAGCTTCCTCCACGGGAGCTTCCTCCACAGGAGCTTCCTCCACAGGAGCTTCCTCCACAGGAGCTTCCTCCACAGGGGCTTCCTCCACGCGGGCTTCTTCCACAGGGGTTTCCTCTGCGGGGATATCATAGCAAACAGGCACAGCGCCTTCCAGGGCCTCGTCTACCTCTGCCAGGATGGTCTCGGTAGCGGGGACATCCTCTTCCTCGGCAGCGGGCTCCACAACGGGGGCGGGGGCTTCCTCAACCACCGGAACGATGGGATCATCATTGATCCGGTTGGCCTGGAGATAGGTGACCAGCGCCTGGCCCATCTGACCGGGGTCCTGCCAGCGTTCCTGGGGATCTGCAGCGCAGCCTTTGAGAATGATCTGTGCCATCTCGGGGTCGGCGTACTTGGGGGCGGCCAAAGGTGCGCCGGATTCCGGCAGCTGACCTTCGTTGTAGGCCTGGTACAGGATCAGACCGGCGGCATAAATGTCCAGGGTGTCATTCAGAGCGGAGTAGGCGTCGGTGATCTCCGGTGCGGTATAGACGCTGTGGCAGCGTTCCGGCAGGGAGGCAAAGGCCAGAGATCCCAGGCTGACAAAGCCCAGGTCACCGATGCGGTATTCCTTATCGTCAGTCAGGTAAATGTTGCTGGGGCGCAGGTCGGCGTAGAGATAACCGCTGCGACGGCTGACAGCCATAGCGGCGCACAGATCCAGGCCCAGGTTCACGGCACCCAGGTGGGTCATGGTATTCTTTCGCAGCAGCCGATCCAGGGTGGGGCGGTAGGGAGCCAGCAGGTACACATCAAAGCCGGTACCTTCCTCCATGGGGACGACCTGCCAGTTTTCGTAGGGCAGGAAGCCCTCCAGCCGGGAAAGCCGCTGCAGCAGCACAGCCTCCTCCACGATGCCCTGGGAAAGCTCCTTGAAATATTCCGCGGCGCTGTCCCGATCCTGGAAAGCACCGGCCAGCAGCAAGGCTTCCAGCTGGGTCTGGGACGCGGGGACAGAGAGGATCTTAACGATATATTTTTCCCCGGTTTCCGCCCGCATGGCAGGGCAGCAGCGGACGCCGTGATGGTCGCTGATGGGGTCGCCCATCAAAAAGCCATCCAGCAGGGGGGAGATCAGTTTCGGCTCGGACATAGCAATGCCTCCTTAAGCGCATACTTTCTTATATGATACTATAAAACGGGGAAGAAAGCAACACTATTCCTGTCTTTTTCCCAGGGAAATGGGGAATGGGAGAAAATCTGTGGGAATGGTTTGTGTACTTGCATAAATTTGGGTTGTGTGCTATAATGATTCCATAATAGCAGTTCCCCGGCAATGACCAGGCCGGAAGAAATACAGTGCGGCTCAGCCGCCGGAACGGAGGAAAACATGAGTAAGATCATTTGTGACGTTTGCGGAACCACTTATGCGGAGACCGCGACCCAGTGTCCCATTTGCGGCTGCGCCCGGGCAACCACGGCTCAGACCGCCGCGGAAGGCACGGCACCGGACGAGAATACTTACAGCTATGTCAAGGGCGGTCGTTTCTCTAAGTCCAATGTGCGCAAGCGCAATAAGACGGGCAAGGACTTCCAGCGGCAGAACCAGGAATCTCAGAAGCCCCAGAAGCAGCCGAAGCCTGCGAAAGAGCAGGAGCCGGAGGAGGGCAGCAACAAGATCCTGGTGGCCATTGTGATCGTTTTGCTGCTGGCCATTGTGGCGGTGGCGGCCTATATCGGCATTCGTTTCTTCCTGCCGGACGCAACCCCCAATCTCCCCGGCCAGACCCAAAACACCCAGCCTTCCACTTCCACCAATGCAACCACAGCGCAGAAGATCCCCTGTACGGAGATCAAGCTGTCTGTCCTGGCCATTGACTTCGTGGAGGAAGGGGAAGTGCGGCTGCTGAATGTGGAGAAGATTCCTGCGGATACCACCGATGAAGTGCTGTTCCATTCGTCTAATCCGGATGTGGCAACGGTGGATGCCAACGGTAAGATCACCGCTGTTGGCGGTGGCGATGCCATCATCACAGTTGTCTGCGGTAGCGCCCGTCTGGAGTGCAAGGTGGTCTGCGCCTTTGGTGAGGTCGTGCCTCCCACCACCGCAGCCCCCACGGTGCCTGTAGTGCCCGGTTTTGTGCTGAAGCTGAACCGTACCGACTTTACCCTGAGCAAGGAAGGCGAAAGCTGGACGCTGTACAAGGAGACCGATGGTGTCAAGCCTACCGACATCACCTGGACCATTGACGACGAGAATGTGGCAACGGTGGATAACAAGGGCAAGGTTACCGGCGTGAACCGGGGCGATACCAAGCTGCATGCGACCTACGGCGATCAGACGGTGGAGTGCTGGGTCCGTGTCCGTTTCGACAAGACGGAAGAGGATCCGGATGCCCTGAAGCTCAATCTTAAGGATGTGACCGAGAATGTCGGTAAGACATTTACGCTGCATTTGAAAGACAGCAATGGCGCAAATGTTCAGGTGGAGTTTGTAGCCAGCGAAGAGGGCTATGTAGAGATCAACGGCAACAAGATCAAGTGCGTTGCCCACACCTGGGATCTGCCCAATCGGTATATCACCGTTTCCTGTACTTATGACGGCGAGACCTACACCTGCATCGTCCGGATCCCCAAGCCGGAGGAAACCACGGAATAACATAAAAAAAGCGGTAGCTGATGCTACCGCTTTTTTCTATCACTCGCCGTCGACCCGCTGACCCTTGCGAAACAGCAGGGTAATGCACCACAGGCCGGCCAGGCCCACCAGGGTATAGATGATCCGGCTGACAACGCTGCCCTGGCCGCCAAACAGCCATGCAACAAGGTCAAACTGGAAAATGCCCACCAGGCCCCAGTTCAGGCTGCCGATGATGGACAAGATAAGTGCCAAAGTGTCCATAGAAGTACCTCCGTTCCTTGATTTGGCTGTTTATAGAATCCCCTGGCAGCGAAAGTTTATACAAAGAATTCGAAAATTTCACCCTTGCCGTTGCAAATTGCCGCGGTTTTCGCTATAATGGTGCAAATGACTTTGGGAGGACAGAATATGACGACCCTTTATGAAGGCGCTTACGCCAAAGTGAACCTGACCCTGGATGTGCTGGACAAGCGGGAGGACGGCTACCACGATCTGCGCAGCATCATGCAGGCCATCTCCATCCGGGATGATATCGAGATCGATGTGGGTACCGGCAAGCCCTGGTGCCTGAAATGTGATAAGGAAGGCATTCCCTGCGACGAGCGCAACCTTGCCTGGAAAGCGGCGAAGGTATATCTGGATGCCATGCACAAGGATCCTGACGGCCTGGAGATCCGCATCACCAAGCGCATCCCTATGGAAGCCGGCCTGGGCGGCGGCAGCGCCGACGCCGCTGCGGTGCTGCGGGCATTGAATCGGCACTACGGTGAGCCGCTTTCCGTTGGCGCGCTGGCAGAGCTGGGCGCTCAGGTGGGCAGCGATGTGCCTTTCTGCGTGATTTGCGGAACCGCCATGGTAGAAGGCCGGGGCGAAAAGCTCAGACGGCTGCCGGATCTTCCTGATTGCTTCTTCGTGGTGTGCAAGCCGGAGTTCTCCGTCTCCACCCCGGAAATGTACCGGAAGCTGGACGAATCCACCGTGGGTAAGCGCCCGGACCACCGGGCTATGGAGAGCGCTCTGCTGGCGGGAGACCTGCAGACCATCGGTCAGAACCTGTGCAATGTGTTTGATCCTCTGGTGACCGAGGAGCATTTGGAACTGAATTACATTAAGTCCCTCTTTGCTACCTATGGCGCCGTGGGCCATCAGATGACCGGTTCCGGCTCTGCGATGTACTGCATGGTGTCGGAATTTGAAATTGCTGCGGTGATGTGCAATATGCTCCGGGAAAATTATCCCCTGGTCTATATTGCCAAGGCGGTATAAATCTGTCAAGAACCGTCCATACTGGAAGTATTTCCGGTATGGACGGTGTTTTTTATGAGAAAAGTTCGAAATTTCCTGATTCTGTTCCTGGTGGTATTCTGCGTGCTTTCCCTGGCCGATCTTGTGCTGCAGAAGCAGCAGCTGCAAGACAGCATCATCCGGCTGCACGTGGTGGCGGATTCGGACAGCGAGGACGATCAGGCGGTGAAGCTATTGGTGCGGGATGCGGTGACCCAGGAGGTGTCCGAGACCCTGGGACAGATCCAGGATAAGGATCAGGCGCTGGCATACCTGTCCGGTCACCTGACCCAGCTGGAGGCTGCTGCCAACCGGGTGCTGCTGGAGCAGGGGTTTTCCCAGCGAGCGAAGGTGACCCTGGAGGAGGAAGCCTTTTCCACCCGGCAGTACGATACCTTTGCCCTGCCTGCCGGGGTATACGATGCCCTGCGGGTCACCATCGGCTCCGGCCAGGGAAAAAACTGGTGGTGCGTGGTATTTCCGGGGTTGTGCATGCCGGAGACCGGGGAGGATTTCACCGATCAGGCGGCGGGGGCGGGATTTTCGGAAGACCTGACCGGCGCGTTGGAGCAGCGCCGGGGGTATGAAGTTCGATTCTTCCTCCTGGATTGCCTGGGTTGGCTGGAAAATTTCTTCTTCCGGAAATGATTACACCCTGTTTTTTGGACGGATAATGTGCTATGATGTAGAAAAAGAGTGAAAGGGGTGGCACAATGCTGCGATTGCTGTTGGGAACTGATTGGGTTCAGGTGCGTCAGGAGATCCTGAACCGGATCGCTGACGACGTCAAGCAGAAAAAAGGTGGCCGGATCCTGATGGTTCCGGAACTCATCAGCCATGATACGGAGCGGCGGCTTTGTGCCGCTGCCGGGGATACTGCCAGCCGCTATGCGGAGGTACTGTCTTTTTCCCGGCTGGCCGGCCGGGTGGCAGACAGCATCGGCATTCCCACCCAACCCTGCATGGACGCCGGTGGTCGGCTGGTGGCTATGGCTGCCGCCGCGCGGATGCTGAGCAGCCGCCTGAAAGCCTACGCCAAGGTGGAGACGAAGCCGGAATTTCTGCAGGAGCTTGTGGATGCAGTGGACGAATTCAAGCGCTGCTGCATTTCTCCTCAGGATCTGCGCGCTGCCGGGGAAAAGGCAGAGGGTTCGCTGGCACAAAAATTGGAGGAACTGTCCTTGCTGCTGGAAAGCTATGATGCCCTGTGCCAGCGGGGCAAGCGGGATCCCCGGGATCAGATGAACTGGCTGCTGGAGCAGCTGGAGGATTGCGATTTTGGGGAAAATCATGTGTTCTACATAGACGGTTTTCCGGATTTCACCCGGCAGCATATGGCCCTTTTGGAGCATTTGATCCGGGTATCTCCCTGCGTGACGGTGGGACTAAACTGCGATGCGCCGGGGTCTGACCTGCTGGCCTTTGAAAAGGCCGGGCAGACCGCCCAGGAACTGCTGCGCTGCGCCCGCCGGGCAGGCGTGCAGGTACAGATCCAGCACCTGCCCCACCGGCAGGATGCCCTGGGAAGTGCCGCAAGAGCCCTGTTCCAGGGGGCAGTTCCCGGCCTGGAAGAGGCCGGATGCCTCCGGGCGGTACGGGCGGATTCTCCCTGGGCGGAGGCTGCCCTGGCGGCGGAACAGATCCTGGAGCGGATCAGGGATGGCTGCCGCTTCCGGGATATCAGCGTGGTATGCGCCGACATGGGGGGCATGAAGCCCATCTTGCAGCTGGTATTCGACCGGTACGGGATCCCCATGTACCTGTCGGGCAATGAGGATATATTACAGAAAAGTGTGGTCTCCACGGTGCTGTCTGCCCTGGAGGCGGCGCTGGGGGGCTTTGAACAGAAGGATGTGCTGCGATATTTGCGGTCGGTGCTGTCGCCCCTGGATCCGGATACCTGTGACCTGGTGGAAAATTACGCCATTCTGTGGGGCATCCGGGGAAGCCTTTGGCAAACAGAGTGGGTCAACCACCCGGACGGCCTGGGCGAATTGTGGACAGAGGAAGCATCCGCCCGGCTGCGGCAGCTGAATGACGCCCGGGCGCTGGCGTTGGCGCCTTTGGGGGCGCTGGATAAGGATTTTCGGGGGACAACGACCCTGGCCGGCCAGGTGCGGGCGCTGTACGCCTTCTTGGAGGAGGTGGCCCTTGCCCAGCGGCTGGACAGCCTGGCCCGGGAACTGGACGAGGCGGGGGACAACCGCTCGGCACAGATCCTGGATCAGCTTTGGGAGATTCTGCTGTCGGCTTTGGAGCAGCTGCATGATGTACTGGGTGAGACCGGCTGGGAGCCGGAGGCCTTTGTCCGGCTGCTGACCTTGCTTTTAAGTCAATATGATGTGGGTACGATCCCGCCGGTGCTGGATGCGGTAACGGTAGGCCCTGTCACCGCCATGCGCTGCCAGCAGCCTAAGCACCTGTTCCTTTTGGGTGCGGAGGAAGGGCTTCTGCCGGGCTATGGCGGCTCTGCCGGTTTGCTCACAGACCAGGAGCGTACCGCGTTGCGGGCCTTGGGCGTACCCCTGACCGGTGGCGCTGTGGAAGGTTTGCAGGCGGAATTTGCGGAAATTTACGGCGTATTTTGTGGCGCTTCCCAGTCGGTGACCCTGTCTTGTGCCGGGCAGCAGCCCTCTTACTTGTTCCGCCGCCTGGCCCGGATGGCCGGCGGGGAAGCAGGGGTGCAGGCACCCCATGGCCCCGGCGCTGCCTCCCGGCAGGAGGCCGGTGCCTGGCTGGCCCGATTCGGCGCCCGGGAAATGGCGGAGCGGCTGGGCGTAGGTGACTGGTACAAGGAAACCCTGCAAAGCGCCCGGTATGCCTTGGGCAGCATGACCCCTGACCGGGTGCGGGGGCTGTATGGCCAGCATCTGCACCTTTCCGCCTCGCAGATCGACCGGCAGGCAGAATGCCGTATGTCCTATTTCCTGAAATACGGCCTCCGGGCCAAGGAGCGGAAAGAGGCCACGGTGGATCCTGCGGAATTTGGTACCTTTGTCCATGCGGTGCTGGAGCAGACCGCACGGGCGGTGTGTGAAAAAGGCGGCTTCCGGGCGGTGTCCCTGGAAGAATGCCTGGAGATTGCCTTTGGTTATGCGGATGCCTATGCCGCGGAGCGGTTCCGGCAGATCGATTCCAGCCGGCTGACCTACCTGTTCCAGCGTAATCGCCGGGAACTGGAAATGGTAGTCACGGAACTGTGGCAGGAACTGAAGGAATCCCGTTTCTGCCCTGCGGAATTTGAACTTTCCTTCGGCAGCGGCGGGCAGATGGATGCCATCCCGGTAGCCGGCGGACAGATGCCGGCTTCCATCCGGGGCTTTGTGGACCGGGTTGACCTGTGGAAGGAAGCGGACGGCCGCAGCTATTTCCGGGTGGTGGACTACAAGACCGGCAAGAAGGATTTTGACTACTGCGATGTGTATAACGGCGTGGGGCTGCAGATGCTTTTGTACCTGTTTGCTTTGGAGCAAAACGGGGCGGGCGTCCTGGGCGGCCACAGCACCGCCGCAGGGGTGCAGTATTTCCCCGCCAGAGCGCCCCTGGTTACTGCCGATGGCCAAGTGACCGATGAAGAGGCGGAGCTACTGCGGCGCAAGGAATGGAAGCGCCGGGGCTTGCTGCTTTCGGATGAGGAAGTGCTGCAGGCCATGGAGCCTGGGGAGAACCCGGTGCGGCTGAGCTGCACACGGAAAAAGGACGGTACCCTTTCCGGTGACCTGGCCACCCGGGAACAGCTGAAAATGCTGCGCAGCTTCGTGTTCGGCGTTTTGCGGGAGATGGTGGATGACATCGCCTCCGGCAATGTGACGGCCAATCCCTATACCCGTGGCACCAGCCACGATGCCTGTGCCTTCTGTCCCTATGGGGCGGTTTGCCACAAGCGGGATGTGGAAGGCCGCAGAAATTACAAGATGATGACCGCCCAAAGATTTTGGGAGGATGTACAGAAGGAGGTGGACCGCCGTGGCTGAAAAACTGACGATTCAGCAGGCCCAGGCGGTCAATGACCGGGGTGGACGGCTCCTGGTCTCCGCCGCGGCAGGCTCCGGTAAGACCAAGGTACTGGTGGATCGGCTCCTGAGTTACCTGATCCAGCCGGAGGATCCCGCCAATATCGACGATTTTCTCATCATCACCTATACCAAAGCTGCCGCGGCAGAGCTGCGGGGCAAAATCAGTGCCAAGCTGACAGAGCATTTGTCCCGGGATCCGGAAAACAAGCATCTGCAGCGGCAGCTACAGCGGCTGTACCTGGCAAAAATCTCCACGGTGCATTCCTTCTGCGGTGACCTGCTTCGGGAGTATGCCTACCGGCTGGATCTGCCGGGAGATTTCCGGGTGGCGGATGAAAATGAGTGCCGGCTCCTGCGGGATACGGTGATGGAAAAGGTGCTGGAGCAGGCCTATGACCGGGCGTCCACAGATGAGGCTTTTCGCTGTTTTGTGGATACCCAGGGCCTGGGACGCACCGACCGGCTGGTGCCGGAGATCTTGCTGAAGGTGTATGACAGCGCCCGGTGCCACCTGGATCCGGAGGCCTGGCTAACAAAATGCGTCCAAAGCGCGGAGGTCGCCGGCCTGGAGGATGCGGCCCAAACCATGTGGGGCCAATATTTGCTGGAGGATCTGCGGGCATATCTAAAGCTGCAGCTGCAGGCGATGGAGCATTGTGCCGATTTGGCTGAGCGGGCCACGGAAATGGAAAAGCCGGCAGCGCTGCTACGTAATACCTGCGTTCAGCTGCGGGCCTTAGCCCAATGCCAGACTTGGGACGAGGTGGTTTCCTTCGGCGACATCGACTACGGCCGGCTGGTATTTTCCAAGAAGATCACCGACCTGGAACTGGCTGAGGGTATCAAAACCGTCCGTACCCAGTGCAAGAAGGGCCTGGAGAAAAAGCGGAAAGCCTTTGCAGATCCCAGCGCCCTGGTGCTGGAGGATATTCGCCGCTGCGCTTTGGCGGTGCGGGGCATGGTGGCCCTGGTGCGGACCTTTGACGCCTCTTACGCAAAAGCGAAAAAAGCCCGGCGGATCCTGGATTTTGGTGATCTGGAGCATCGGACGCTGGATCTGCTCCTGGGAAAGCACCACATGCAGCCTACGGCCTTGGCCCGGGAGATCGGCGCCCGGTTCCGGGAGATCATGGTGGATGAGTATCAAGACTCCAATGGGGTCCAGGATGCGATCTTTACCGCCCTGACCCAGGAAAAGCAGAACTGCTTTATGGTGGGCGATGTAAAGCAATCCATTTACCAGTTCCGCCTGGCAGACCCGGGGATTTTCCTTCAAAAGTATAACGAGTATCCGGATGCGGCGCAGGCCTGTCCGGGGCAGGGCAGAAGAGTTCTGCTGTCCCACAATTTCCGTTCCGGTGGTGGCGTCCTGGCGGGCGTCAACGATATTTTCCGGTTGTGCATGTCCCCGGCGGTGGGCGGCTTGCACTATGGTGAGGCAGAGGCCCTGCGGGAGGGCTGCCCCCATGTTCCCCTGGGACAGCCGGAGGTGGAACTGCTGGCCCTGGAGGTTCGGGAGCATACCTATCCGGAGGAAGCGGCGCTGGTGGCCCAACGGGTGGAGCAGCTGCTGGACGGCAAGCATTTTGTCCGTCAGGGAGATACGCTTCGGCCCATCATTCCGGAGGACATTGCCATTTTGCTCCGGTCTCCCGGCTCTGTGGGGCCTGCCTTTCAGGCTGCTTTGGCCCAGCGGGGGATCCGCTGCGTCACCGGTGGCGGTGAGGATCTGCTGCAGACCCAGGAGGTGGCGACCTTGCGGGCGCTGCTGCAGACGGTGAGTAATCCCCGGCAGGATATTCCGCTCATTGCTACATTGGCAAGCCCCCTGTTTGGCTTTACCGCTGACGATTTGGCAGCCCTCCGGGGGCAAAACCGCAAGGGTGCGGTGTACGATGCCCTGAAGGCCTGGCAGAACCTCAAGGCGGAGCGTTTTCTGTCGGTTTTGCGGGTGCTGCGTCGGGAGTCCCGGATGGTATCCTTGACGGAGCTGCTGGAAAAGGTGTTTTCCCTGACGGGGATGGAGCGGATTTTTGCCGCCATGCCCAATGGCAGCCTGCGTTGCGGCAATTTGCAAACATTTTACGCCCTGGCCGGCGACTTTGCTTCCCTGGGACGACGGGATCTGAACCAATTCCTGGACTTTTTGGACGGGATGGAGGAAAAGGGTCTGGTTTCCAATGGGGAACAGAGCGCCTCCGGTGCGGTGACGCTCATGAGTATTCACAAGTCCAAGGGCCTGGAATTCCCTGTGGTCATTGTAGCGGGCCTGTCCCGGGAATTTAACCGGGAAAGCATCCGGGCGCAGGTGCTGTGCGACCGGGAGCTGGGTCTGGGCTTGACGGCGGTGGATCCTGTAAACCGGGTCCGTTATCCCACTCTGGCTAAGCGGGCCATCGCCCTGAAAACCACTATGGACAGCCTTTCTGAGGAACTGCGGGTGCTGTATGTGGCCCTGACCCGGGCAAGGGATAAGTTGATCATGACCTACGCCTCCGGCAGCCTGGCAGCAGATGTGCAGAGTATTGCCTCCCGGCTGGATCTGTGTCCCGTGGAGCTGATAACGGCGGATGTGGTTTGCCCCGGCCAATGGGTGCTGATGGCAGCGCTGCGCCGTACCGAGGCGGGAGCTTTGTTTGCCCTGGGCGGACGGCCCGGACAGACAGAACCGGGAGAACCCGCCTGGGAGATCCGGGTGGCGGAAGCCCCGCGAGAGGGAAATTCTCTTCCGCAGGAAGAAGCGACAGACCAAAGCTTACCTGCCGGGGAAGAGGAACGGCTTCGCCGGGGCCTAATGTTCCAATACGGCCACGAAAGCGCAACCCGCGCCCCCTCCAAGCAGACGGCCACCCAGCGAAAAGGCCGGGATAAGGATGCGGAGGCTGCGGAAAACGCACCGGCCCCGGTGCGTGCGCACGCCTGGCGCAAGCCCGGCTTTGCCCAGTATGGCGGCAAGGATTACGGCACTGCGGTACATTTGGCCATGCAGCACATCCGCTACGGCGAATGCGCTGACCGGGAAGGCGTGGCGCGGGAGCTGCAACGGCTGATGGATGCGGGCTTCCTTACTTCGGAACAGGCGGGTGCGGTACCCTGCGATCAGATCGCGGCCTTCTTCGCAACAGACATCGGGCAGAAGCTGCGAAACAGCGATAAAGTGCTCCGGGAATTCAAGTTCTCCATCCTGGATGACGGAGAAAACTACGATCCTGCCCTTCAGGGGGAGCAGATCCTGCTGCAAGGCGTTGTGGACTGCGCCCTCATTGAAGAAGACGGGATCACCGTGGTGGACTTTAAGACCGACCGGGTGACAGAGGAAACGCTGCCCCAGCGGCTGGCCCACTACCGGCCCCAGGTGCTGGCCTATGCCAGCGCATTGGAGCGGATCTATGAGAAGCCTGTGAAGGCGTCCCTTCTGTACTTCTTCCGGTTGGGGAAATTCGTTCCTGTGAAATAAAAACGAGCCGTTGCCCGAAGGGCAGCGGCTTGTTTTTCGTTAAATACTTTTGCCGAAGGCGGTGATGCTGGCAAGACCCGGGGTGATGCCCTTGGGGGCGCCCAGGATCCGCAGACGGATGGCGTAGCCGATCACCGGTTCGAACTGGCGGTAGTCCACGCACAGGTCCTCATCATTTTCAGAGGCGCCTACCAGGGTGACCCAGGAATCCAGCTTCTTGGTGTCGGCGTATTCCACCACATACTGGAAGGGGCCGGGGAGGATGCCGTTGGTGCTGTCCATGCCGATGTCCCGCCACAAAAGGCGGATGGCGGAGATTTCCCAGGGCAGGCCGCCCAGGCAGATGGTGAGGGTAGGCTCCGGGTCGTTTGCGGCCGGCTGCCACCAGCTGAGGATGCTGTCATCCACTGCGTAAATGCCGTCCCGGCCGGGAGCGGCGCTGGAGGCCTCGGGACGCATCATGAAGGTCAGGGGTAGCAGCCCCGCATCGTTGCCCTTTTCCGGATGTGCCAGTACGCCGGGGGCGTACTGCGGGGTGTCGGTAACGGCAGGGCAGTACAGTTCGCCGTTTTCGTCGATGCCCAGGGGATCCATGCCCACCCGGCGCTCGAATTCGTGGTTAAAGTTGAAAATGCTGGTGTAGAACACCCAAAGGCTGCCGTTGGGGCCCTCGGCGATGGAACCGTGGCCTGCGCCACGCATCAGGCCGTGGGCCTTCCGGGTCAGGGGGTCGTGGCGCTTTTGGGGACGGAAACCGGACAGGGGGCCTTCCTCCGAGACCAAAATGCCGTGGGCATAGGTGGAAAACTCGGTGCCGGCACCGGAGATCATCAGGTAGTAGCGGCCGTCCCGTTTGATAATCCATTGTCCTTCCAGGTAAAGCTTGCGGTTTTCCTGATTGTGTTCGCCCCAGCGCTGCCAGGTGGTGCTTCCGTCACTGCGGTACAGCTCTACCGGCTCGGTCAAGAATTTCCAGGGCGCGTCCGGATCCATTTCCGCGCCGTAGGTCGCGTAGGCGAGTCCGTTGGCAGGGGTCGCTTCGTCCCGGATGGTCTTGGGGAAGTAAATGTAAAGGTGGTCGCCGTCGGCCAGGAAGCAGGCGTCGGCGATTTTTTGGTGCTTGCCATGGATGTCGGACAGCATACCGCAAACGGTGAAGGGGCCGGTGGGGCTGTCGGCGACATACATTTCCGGCATGGAGTGGCCCAGCAGATACCATTTACCCCGGAACTGGACAATGGCGGGGCTGTAACGCACATCGTGGATGCCGATGTCCACATGGTGCCAATGAACAAAATCTTCGGTGACATAGGCCAATCTGTAGCTGGGATACATGATCCATTTGCCATCGTGGTAGACCACACTGGGGTC
This sequence comes from Faecousia sp., assembly GCA_045660725.1. Taxonomy (GTDB): domain Bacteria; phylum Bacillota; class Clostridia; order Oscillospirales; family Oscillospiraceae; genus Faecousia. Next base: position 2,010 of record JAZREG010000019.1, on the reverse strand, counting down.
ACCCAGAGAGCGAAATTCCGCGCAATCCGAATCTCTGCCCCGGTCTGTGTCCAGAGGCTTGCCGTTGGGATAATCCTGAACTACCAGGGGGTTGCAGTAAGTCTTTTTCATGGTTTGCGCCTCCTTTTTTGTCATTGTACCATGGAGGCAGCGTAGCGTCAATGATTACTATGTAGCAGGCCCCGGGTGGGGCCGTGGCTTTAGCGGCTGTTCTTGTTCTGGTTGTTCTGGTTGTTCTGGTTGTTCTGATTCTGCTGGTTCTGCTGGTTCTGCTGGTTCTGCTGGTTCTGATTGTTCTGATTGTTCTGATTCTTGTTCTGCTGATTCATGGATCTTACCTCCGAATTTTCTGTACTTGGCGGTCGAGCCGCTTTCTTAGCTTGCCCGGAAAATCAGGATTTATCCCTGGCTTTGAACAGAAGGCTTCCCAGCAGACCGAAAAACACCGCAGCGGTGATGCCCCCGGCGCAGGCTTCCAGGCCACCGGTGAAGATCCCCAGGAAGCCTTGCTCCTGCACCGCTTCCCGGACACCCTTGGAAAGCAGATAACCAAATCCGGTCAGGGGAACGGTGGCGCCGGCGCCGGCAAAGTCAGCCAGGGGTTCGTAAAGGCCCACAGCCCCCAGGACGACCCCGATGACCACGAAGCTCACCAAAATCCGGGCAGGGGTCAGCTTGGTCTTGTCGATGAGGATCTGCCCGACGAGGCACAGCAGGCCGCCTACCAAAAAAGCTTTCAAATAATCCATATCAAGTCTCTCCTTCAATGCAAACGGCATGGCATACCCCGGGGATGGGCAAGCCTTGCTGGGTAGAAGTGGGAGAAAGCAGCGCCCCGGTACCGCAGAACAGGATCTTTCGCAGTTTTCCTGTGCGCAGCTGCCCCAGGTAATGACCGCAGAGGGTAATGGCGCTGCAGCCACAGCCGGATCCTCCGGAATGCACGTCCTGCACCGTGTTGTCAAAGACCAAAGTGCCGCAGTCCTCCAGCTTGCCGCCCAGGCTCAGCCCTTCCCGCTGGGCAAGGTACATCAGCGCATCCTTTCCCAACTGCCCCAGGTCACCGGTGACGATGCGGTCATAGTCCTCCGGGCCGGTCTTCGTGTCCTCAAAGTGGGCCCGGATGGTGGCAAAAGCCGCGGGCGCCATGGCTGCACCCATGTTGTTGGCATCCTTGATGCCCAGATCGGTCACCGCGCCTATCGTGCAGGAGGTGATACGGGGGCCTTTGCCTTCCACACAGACCAGGGCTGCTCCGGAGCCGGTGACGGTCCATTGGGAGGTGGGGGTCCGCTGGCCGCCGTAGCCCAGGGGGAATCGGTATTGCCGTTCCGAGGAGGCAAAGTGGGAGGAGGTCATGGCCACCACCCGGTCGGAAAAGCCGCCGCTTACCGCCATGGTACTCATCAGCAGGCTCTCTGCCATGGTCGAACATGCGCCGTACAGCCCCAAATGGGGGATACCGGTATTACGCAGAGGAAAGGACGAGCCGATGCACTGGTTCAGCAGATCCCCGGAAAAAACCAGGCCAATGTCCTCTTTTTTAAGGTTTGCCTTTTGCAGCAGGGTGTCTAATGCCATTTTTTGCAGCTGTTTTTCCGCCTGTTCCCAGGTTTTTTGACCGAAATAGGTATCCTGGGAGGTGAAATCAAAGGTGTGCGCCAGAGGGCCTTCGCTTTCCTTTTTGCCAGCTACGCTGGCCCATGCGGTGATCACCGGGGGCATGGGCGGCGCAAAGCTCTGCCGCCCCAATCGCATATTTGTCATAGGCGTTTCCTTTCTTGGGGATTTTGGTTAGTATGTCCCGGAAGGAAGGATTCATTCCGTGACTTTACAAATCCGTTTTATAAGGTATAATGTGAATAAATTGGGAGTTTATCGAGCTGTTTGGTAGAGCGCCAAAGGCTCCCTTGTGTAAAGGGAGCTGTCAAAAATCGGATGCAAATCCGATCTTTGACTGAGGGATTGTCGTAACTTTGACAACCCCTCCGGTCAAAATCGAAGATTTTG
>JAZREG010000018.1:0-20355 GCA_045660725.1 Faecousia sp. | reverse complement strand
CCCCAGTAAGATCGGCCGTGCGGGATTTGCACGGGTATGTGATGATGTACAGCACCTGAACCTCATTACCACCGGGGATAGCAGCGCTTCCCTTGAGGAACTGAAGAGCAGTGGCATGTACATTGCAGTTGTCTGCTTTTGATTAGGAGGAATTATCAATAATACGATTGGATTTGTTTGTTTCGGTGAGGTCAACACCCCCATCGAGCGTCTGAATATGAAGCATGACGAGGCCCTGGCAGCCCTGCAGGCGAAGATTTCTAATGTTGTGGACGCAGGACTTGTGATTGACGATCCTGCCTATGAGACCGCTGATGCAGCCTACGCAAAGCTTGCCGGCCTGGATCTGACTTGCCTGGTTGTTTGCGTGGCCGGCTGGGTGCCCACCCATGCGGTGATCCGCGTGACGGACCATTTCCGCCATGTGCCCATGATCCTCTGGGGCCTGTGCGGCTGGAAGGAAAACGGCCGGATCATTACCACTGCCGAACAAGCTGGCACCACCGCTCTGCGGCCTGCCTTTGAGGCTCTGGACTACACCTTTAAGTATGTCTACAACATCATCGGCAAGGAATGGCCCATGGAGAAGTTGACTTCTTACATTGCTGCTTGCTGCGCCAAGAAGAACCTGCGCTCCGCCCGGGTCGGCACCATGGGCTACCGGGATATGCTGCTGTACGGCACTCAGTACGAGGGCAATTCCATGCGCGGTCAGACCGGCGTGGAAGTGGAACCCTATGAGATGCTGGAGATGGTCCGTGCCATCGATACTCTCGATGCCAAGGAAATTGCCGAGGGCGTTCAGTTTGTAAAAGAAAACTGGGTCTTCAAGAAGGCCTGTGATGATTCTGTCATCGAAAAGGGTGTTAAGTATGCCCTGGCGATCCTGAAGAAGATCCGGGAGCGTGGCTGGGAAGCCATCACCCTCATCGATGTGGACGGCATGAAGAAGCTGGAAGGTTTCCCGCCTGCTATGGTCTTTATGCTGCTGGAGCATTACTGTAATATCCTTACCGTTCCCGAAAACGATGTAATGGGTGCAGTCACCCAGCTCATCATGAAGTACATCACCGGCCAGACCGTGCCTTACCTGGAGTACTATGAGTTCTTCGAAAACAGTATGCTCATCGGTGTTCCGGACTTCGTTCCCAAGTCCGTGACCCAGGGAGATGTGACGGTGCTGCCTGCCGCTTTTGGCCTGCTGAATGCAAGCCTTCTGAATGTTTCCAAGGTCAAGACCGGCTATGTTACCTGCGCCCGGCTGATTTACCTGAAGGACAAGTACAAGATGCATGTTTATACTGCGGAAGCCAAGGAGCCTCCGGCCTGGAATGAGTTTGGCTGGGATGATCCCGCACCTCAGCTGCCCAGCCTGGAAGTCTTCCCGGATTCCTGCACCGTGGAAGAGTTCGCGCAGAAGGTATCCTGCCAGCATGTGATCGTGGCTTACGGCAACTATGTGGAAGCCATCCGGGACTTCTGCAGGATGATGGATATCGAGCTTGTGATGTAATAGGGGAGAAGCTATGTTTGCTGGAATCGATTTGGGCAGTACCAATATTAAGGTTGCCCTGTATGACGAGAACCTGAAGCTGATCGATCGGCAGAGCCGTCCTGTGGAGTATATCCGGGATAATGGCTTTGTGGAGTTCGATGCGCTGAAATACGCTCAGGATCTGTTTGCCCTGCTGCGGGATATGGTCCGTGCCAACGGCATTACCCAGCTGCGGCAGATCGCCTTCACCGGCCAGGCCGAGTCCCTGGTGGTGCTGGGCAGTGACGGCAAGCCCCTGATGAATGCCATCTCCTGGATGGATGAGCGGAGCGTAGAAGAGTGTGCGCAGCTGGCAAAGCGGTTTGACGCCGCAACCTGTGAGGCCATTACCGGCCAGATGGCGGTTCTGCCTACCTGGCCCGCCACCAAGATCCTGTGGCTGAAGAAGCATAAGCCGGAGATCTACAATGGTGCAGAAACTTATATGCTGCTCAAGGACTATGTGGTCTTCTTCCTCACCGGTGTGAAGAAGGCGGATATGTCTATCGCCACCTTTTCTTTCTACTTCAATATTTACAACAAGGTCTACTGGAAAGATATGTTGGAGGCCATCGGTGTATCCGAGGCACAGCTTCCTCAGCTTTGCGAGCCCTGCTCTGTCGCGGGTGATCTGCTGCCGGAACTGGCTGCAGCCATCGGCCTTTCCGGGCAGACCAAGGTCAATGTGGGTACCCTGGATCACTTTGCCGGCATGATCGGTACCGGTAATATCACCCCCGGCGGCATCACCCTGTCTACCGGCACCGTGATGGCTTTGGCCACCATGTGCCAGGAGCCTGCACCTAAGAACTGCGGCATTGCCATGCACTACGGTTTCCTGCCGGATACCCATGTGATGCTGCCTGTTGCGGAAAGTGGCGGCGTCAGCCTGGAGTGGTTCCGCAGAACCTGCATGGGCGAAACCGGCTATGACACCATGAATGCGGAGCTTCTGAAGCGGCAGCCCAACGATCTGCTGTTCCTGCCTTACCTGGTGGGCACCAATTCTCCGGAGTTTGACGCCGATGCCACCGGCGTGTTCTGGGGTCTGCGCCAGGAGCATGATGCCATCGATATGGCCGGTGCTGTTATGGAAGGCGTGTCCTTTGTACTGCGTAAGAACTGCGATTACATCGCCAAGAACGGCCTGAAGCCCACAGGCATCATCGCCACCGGCGGTGGCGCCAAGAGCCCTGTCTGGTGCCAGCTGCAGGCGGATATCACGGGCCTGCCTGTGCGTATTCCCGCGGAGAAGGAAGCGGCCTGCCTGGGTGCTGCTATGATCGCAGCGGTGGCCGACGGCCGTTGGGAGAGCTTTGATGCGGCGGCAAAGGAACTGGTGACCATGCTGCACCAGTATGAACCCAATCCCACGGAGCGGACAGAGCGGAAGTACCGCCGCTTCTGCGCCCTTTACGATGCTGCTCTGGCCATTGGCCGGATGAATTAACTGGAGGTAATTACTATGGCAATTTTGTCCCCCTCTATCCTGTCCTGCGATTATATGAACATGCAGCGGGATTTCGAAAAATGTAAGGAATTTGGCTGTAAGTGGCTGCATGTTGACATTATGGACGGTCACTTTGTTCCCAATCTGTCCTTCGGCTACTCCCTGGTCAAGGCAATGCGCCCCATCACCGACCTGGTGCTGGATGTGCATCTGATGATCGACACCCCTATCAAGTACGCAGAGGAGTTCTGCAAGGCCGGTGCCGATTACCTGACCATTCATGTGGAGTCCGATACCCCTGAGAACATTAAGAAGACCCTGGAGCTGATCCGCTCCCTGGGTGTCAAGCCCGGTATCGTGGTCAAGCCCAAGACCCCCGCTTCCGCTGTGGCAGAGTATCTGCCCATGGTGGATCTGGTGCTGGTGATGACCGTGGAGCCCGGCTTTGGTGGTCAGAAGTTTATGGCGGACATGATGCCCAAGGTCAAGCAGCTGCGGGAGATGATCAATGCGGTCAATCCCGCCTGCCACCTGGAAGTGGACGGCGGCGTGGATCTGCAGACCTGCGTTACCTGCAAGGAAAACGGCGCTGATGTGCTGGTGGCCGGTTCCGCTTATTTCAAGGCAGAGGACAAGGCTTCCTTCGTCAAGGAGATCGAAGCGTAATAAAATCAACGGGCGCACCTGGGTGCGCCCGTACTTTAAGGATGTGGTGAGATGCTGCGAGTGACCCTCAGCGCCAATGCCGGCGTTGCAATTGAATTTGGTGGGAAACGCATATGGGTGGATGCGCTGCATCAGCGCAAAGTTGTGGGGTTTTCCTCTGTTACGGAGTCCCTTTTGCAGCAGCTTTGGCATCACGAGGCATTTCAGACGCCGGATCTTATCTGCTATACCCATCGCCACCCGGATCATTACTCCCGGGAACTGACCCTGGAAGCTGCAAAACGCTGGCCGCAGGCTGCTGTCATCGCTCCGGATGTCCGGGAACCCGGTTGGGAATCGGTGGAAGGAGTGCGGTGGGAGTACCGGCTGGATGACCTGAAAGTCAGCTATGTCCGTTTGCCCCATGAGGGAGCGGAGTTTGCCGATACCATCCACTACGGCGTTCTGCTGACCTGGGAAGGGAAAACGGTGCTGATCCCCGGAGATTGCAAATTGTGCGATCCTGCGCTGCTGGAAGCGGTAAAGGATGAGAATATCTGCGCGGTATTGCTGGATTTTCCATGGATCACCTTGCCCAAACCCCGCCAGTTCGTTTTGGAGCATTTTCCTACCGCGCAGCTTTTGGTGTACCATCTGCCCTTTGGGCAGGACGATGTAAATCACTACCGGGCTGCCGCGATAAAAACCGCCTCCCGTATGGAGGATCGGGTAACCCTGCTCCTGGAGCCGTTCCAAAGTGTCGAAAAATAAAAGAGGAAGGGAGACCCCTTCCTCTTTTTACGTTTGATTCATGATGGTGGCGACGAATTCCTCCGGGGTGATGCTGCCCAGGTAACTGTGCAGCGGTACGCCCTTCAGAGCATCCAGGACCGCAATCTGCTGATAGTTGCAGCCGGTGAGCAATTCTTCCAGTTCCGACACGGGGCGCAGGCTTAGGAAATCACCGAAGATCCGCAGACCGCTGATTTTGCCTGCTTCCACAGACAGATGCACCTCCAGCAGACCGCCGGACCAGCGCTTTTTGTTGGCAAATTGATATTTGGGGGAGCGGCCGAAGTTCCATTCCCAGGTGTCGTATTTCTCCGCTTTGAGGGTTTCAATGGCCTGCAGGTCCTCCCGGGTCAACTGCATTTGCACCGTTTCACCGGCCAAAAGCGCACCTTTCAGGTACTGCCAAAACACTGCCATGTCCATATTTCCGCCCAGGTGATCCCGGATATTTCCCACTCGGCTGCGAACCGAGCCGATGCCCTTGGACTGGAATTTGGTGGGATCAGGATTCAGTGCCCCAGCCAGTACGCTGGTATTGGCGTCAAACAGCAGGGTGCCGTGGTGCAAAATGCGTCCGTTGAGCAGCTGCTGGGCAGTACCGGAGACCTTCTTGCCGGAAACCAGGATGTCATTTCGTCCGGAGGCCTCCGCCTCCAGCCCCAGTCCCTGCAGAGCCTTCACCACAGGCTCCAGGAAGCGGTGCAGGGTGTCCCGCTCCAAGCCATCCACGTCGGTGATGAAGGAGTAGTTCAGGTTTCCCATGTCATGGTAGACCGTACCGCCGCCGGTGTTGCGCCGAACCACCAGAATGTCGTGCTCTGCCACGAAAGCTTTGTTGATCTCCGCTTCCGCGTTCTGATTTCTGCCTACGATGACGGCATTGGCATTCTGCCACAGAATCAGAATATCTCCCTGGGTGTAATTGCGCAGCACATATTCTTCAAATGCCAAATTGTATCGAGGATCCGTAGACCCTGTTTCCAAATAGATGGTGGAAGTCATATTCGTCACCTCCGGATGTTTTTAGCATTGTATCATGGAATGATATTCTTGACAAGTGGTGAATTCTGCAGACAGAAATAGAAAATTCCATTGGAAAAGTCAAAAAAGTGTGCTATAATACATGGGCAACGAACCAACGAAAGGATGACGGCATTGAAACTGAACATTCTTAAATATAGTCCGTATCTTAAGCCCTTTGAAGCGGATCTGCAGCTGCGGATGGAGAATTACGCTAAGATCAAGGCGCAGCTTTTGCCCGAGGGCCAGAGCCTGTCTGATTTTGCCAACGGCTATCTGTTTTATGGTCTGCACCGGGTGGAAGATGGCTGGATCTACCGGGAGTGGGCGCCGGGTGCGGAGGCAATGTACCTTACCGGTGATTTCTGCAATTGGGATCGGCATTGCTGCCCCATGGAGCGAAAGGAAAACGGCGTATTCGAGATTTTCGTTCCCGGTCGGGATGCTTTGAAGCACGGACAGCGTTACGGCGCCATTGTAGTGCATAACGGTCAGGAGCTGGATCGGATCCCGGTTTACGCCAACTATGTGGTACAGGATCCCTATACCTATGGCTGGAACGCCGCTGTTTACGCTCCGGATGCGCCTTTCCGGTGGTCGGATGCCACTTTCGTGCCGGAAAAGAAGCTCTACATCTACGAATGCCATGTGGGCATGGCCCAGGAAGAGGGCAAAGTGGGTACTTACCGGGAGTTCCGGGAGAACATCCTGCCCCGGATCAAGGCTTTGGGCTATAACACCATTCAGGTGATGGCGGTGATGGAGCATCCTTACTATGCCTCTTTTGGCTACCAGGTCACCAACTTCTTCGCGCCGTCCTCTCGTTTCGGCACACCGGACGAGCTGAAGGAGATGGTCAACGCGGCCCATGAAATGGGCATCGCGGTATTGCTGGATGTGGTCCATTCTCACGCATCCAAGAATACCCGGGAGGGCTTTAACGAATTTGACGGCACCGACTATCAGTACTTCCATGCCGGCCCCCGGGGCGATCATACCGCCTGGGGAACAAAGTGCTTTCACTACGGCAAGCACGAAGTGCTGCATTTCCTGCTGTCGAACCTGAAGTACTGGCAGACCCAGTTCCATTTTGACGGCTTCCGTTTTGACGGCGTGACTTCCATGCTGTATCAGGATCACGGTTTGGGTACTTCCTTTGATTGCAATGAGAAGTATTTCTCCATGAATACCGATACGGAGGCGGTGGCTTACCTGCAGCTGGCCAATGAGCTGGTCCGCCAGGTCGATCCCAATGCAATTATGATCGCCGAGGATATGTCCGCTATGCCCGGCCTGTGCCTGCCGATCCAGGATGGCGGTGTCGGTTTTGATTACCGGCTTGCCATGGGCGTGCCGGATATGTGGATTCGTCTGCTGAAGGAAAAGCGGGACGAGGATTGGGATCTGAATCAGATCTACTTTGAACTGGCCAACCGCCGTCCTCATGAGAAGGTGATCGGCTATTGTGAATCTCATGATCAGGCCCTTGTGGGCGATAAGACCCTGATGTTCCGCCTGTGCGATCAGGAGATGTACTGGTCTATGGACGAGGGTAATCAGAGCGCCATCATCCACAGAGGCATGGCCCTGCACAAGATGCTCCGGCTTCTGACCATGAGCCTGGGCAGCGAAGGCTACCTGACCTTCATGGGCAACGAGTTCGGCCATCCGGAATGGATCGACTTCCCCCGGGAGGGCAATGGCTGGAGCCACCACTATTGCCGTCGCCAGTGGAGTCTTGCGGACAATCCTGCCCTGAAGTATAAATTCCTCAATGCCTTTGATCGGGATATGCTCACCCTGTCCAAGAAGTACCGGGTGGTGGGCGGCCATGATACCCAGCTGGTGGTGAATAATCCGGACAATGTGCTGGGTTATAAGAAGGGAAGTGCCTATTTCCTCTATAATTTCGATCCCAACCGCTCCTATGAAGGCTATTGGATCCCCATGCCCGAGCATGGCAAATACCGGGTGTGCATGAGTTCCGACGACTACTGCTACGGCGGTCACGGACGAGTCGCCCATATGGACTATAGTACAGAGGAGCTGGATGGTAAACCGGGCATTCGCATTTATCTGCCCAACCGTACGGCAATCGTGCTGAAGAAGGTCAGAAAATAAAAAACAGGGAGCTGCATCGCAGCTCCCTTATTTTTTACGCTTCCAGGGGACGCTTCACATGGGGACAGTCGATCTGCGCCACACGGCAATCGGGCTTTGCCCAACGCACAGCGTTCTGCAGCACCTTGACTACATCCTTGTGATAGAAGATGGGGAAGGTCTCGTGGCCGGGCTGGAAGTAGAAGATCTTGCCGTAGCCACGACGCCAGCAGCAGCCGGAACGGAAGACTTCGCCGCCTTCGTAGTTGCCGATGAACACCAGTTCGTCGGGTTCAGGAATGGAGAAAGGCTCGCCGTAGGTCTCAACATGCTCCAGGTGGATAAACCGGTCGATGCCCTGGGCAATGGGGTGGCCGGGGTTGCAGACCCAAACCAGTTCCCGGTCGCCGTCTTCCCGCCAGGTCAGGTTGCAGGGGGTGCCCATGAGCAGCCGGAAGGGCTTGGAGTGGTGAGCAGAGTGGAGGAAAATGGCACCCATGCCGTTGAGAACTGCGGTCTGCACCCGCTGTGCTACCTCGTCGGGGACCAGGTGATGGCCCATGTGGCCCCACCACATCAGTACATCGGTATCGTCCAGCACTTCCTGGGTAAGACCGCACTCAGTGTCGTCCAGGGCCACAGTGCGCACCAGCACATCTTCGCCGGCGACAGCCTGTTTTACGGCACCGTGGATGCCCTTGGGGTAGATGGCACGGATGGATTCTTCCTTCTTTTCGTGCAGGTATTCGTTGAAAATGGTGACCTTGATCATAATTGCCTCCCAAAGTGATATTATGGGAGGATTTTATCACATCGCATGGGGAATTTCAACTGCCCCGTCCGGTTTCCCAATGAATATCTTCCTGATCCCGCAGGGGATATTGTGTCAGTTGTTCTCCTTCCCATTCTGGGGATACGGCGGTAATCCTTCTGCGGTGGTAGGTGGTGTAATAGTAGATCCCTTTGGCTGCGTCACAGCAGGAGGTATATCGGGTAAATTCTATTTTGCCGTCTTGCAAATGGCAGCAGCCTTTCGTTTGAGACACAGAACCCAGGATGTGAAATATTTGCGTGACAGGATCTGCGTTAAGAACACTATTATATTTTGTGAAGGCGGCCCGGACGAACCGGGACTTGGAGGAAAGATCTCCCGGCAGCCCAATTGCGCCCATACCACGGCTGTATTGAGGAAGGTCACAACCTGGCAGGAGTGTATTCGTTTGCGCAGCAGGGGATAGGTGCTGGAAATCGGCCAGGTGATTGACTTGCTGCGGAAATGGCGGGTTGTTGGTCAGTACGCCTATGGGGTTTTCCGTGATCTGCAGTCCCTGGGCAAGGGGTTCAACGGTAAAGCAGTGGGTTTTGTCGGCCAAAAGCCAATGCAAGGGCGCAGGCGGGTAGTCTTTCCCAAAGGCTTCTCGGGTGATGGGGGAGAGCTTGAGCAGAGCAGCGGCTTCTTTGGCAGTGCTGCATTGGCTTAACAGCCAGGGGATCACCTCAAATTGGGCAACGGTATTTGCGCCCTGCGCGTCGCAGTAGCTGGCGTTTCCCACAAAGTGCAGGCCGGCCATAGCAACGCCCTTTTCATTTACCGCATCGTAGTACAGAGGATATCCCTTGACCACATGGGCGATGCCCAGGATACCGTAATGGCGTTCCAGGGTGATGCCGTTGCGAAATTGCAGGGGAAAGCGTCGGGGTGTCAGGGTAACGCTTTCTCCGTAGGAACAATCGTGATCCAGGGTGCGGCCAAAATACAGCCCGTTCCAATGACAGGCAACAGCAGTACACATATCCGTACCTCCTTTTTGTAAGGATACCCATGAACGCAAATATTATGTATAAACATGATTATTGACTCACAAAAAGACCACCTGGATAGGTGGCCTTTTTGTAATGCTACTCTACTGCACTGTACAGCTCAATCTCAAGAGAATCTTTAATAACAGTGCGATTGCGATCTGTTTCTATTAGATCAATGCCCGTCATTTTGATATATACAATTTCGTTAACATCACCAATTCCGTAGAAATAGATTTTGGCAAGGTCTCCGTATGCGCGAATACCATTACCGAGCGTATTACTTGAACGATTATAATTCAAATGTTTTCCAAATACATTATATTCAAATACCATGCCAGACCTGGTCATTACAATATACTTAGATTCTTCGGTAAGAGCGATTCCACACATGCTGTTTGCTATAGAAATACGTGCCTTGAAGGTAACTGTATCATCAGTGGATGGTTTTAATTCGATTTTTGAAATTGTCACATAGGAGTTTAGCGAGTCGATATATGGATTATCGATCGCATCTATGTGCATGAATTTCTGTTCGAATAGTGAAAGTTTATAGTTGTATTCATTGGCCTTGGCGTTAATGGAGAATATTGAAATACAGATACACAGTATCATAACTGCGATTGCCGATAGTAGATATATAAGTCGTGCATTTTTTAACTTATCTACTTTAAATGCGAGATATTCTCGTTCGTTTTCAAGTACTTTTTTTGTGCGTTCGAGTTCAGTGATAGTTGGTTCAATCCATGAAAGAAAACAGGCCTCCGGGGCTTCGTTCGAGGGGGATTCTAGCATTTGAGAGTAAATCGACAACTGGTTAAACATTTCGTCAATTTCTTGCATTGTATACTTACTGCCATTAAGTGAAAATCTTAAATCTAGAATGGATTTAATTTCACTAAGCCTACAAATATCAGCCGAGTGATTCTTGTTTTCTGTCTTAAGGTCGCAGTCGGGACTGGTAAATACAATGCATGAGTATAATGGAACGTCGGGGAAAAGTTGTCTGAGAGCATTAATGTGATATTCGTTTTGATGTACGGGGTTATTAAAAATGCTGTTTTTCGATGTTCTAAAATACTGCGTCCAGTATTCGTCAGTATCCATTCCAAATATAGTGCCTTTGTAATGCTTAATCTCAAAAACATATATGCCGGATTCGTGAATCAGTACCAAATCAATCTCCGTGGTTTTGGTCTCATTAACCGGTACATTTAAGTTCATTAGAATTTTACCATTGCCGGGAATATGTTTGTATAACTCACAGAAAAGAAGGTATTCTCCATAGTATCCCTTACCACGTTCATCCCAAATGGCCTTTTGCATATTAATATCTACACTTGTTAGTTGATAATAAATAGAATTGATGTCCATAATATTCGCTCCTTCCAATAAGAATATATCATGGTTTGGGAAATAAATCTATACAATAGTGTGAGATATTGTTCGTGATATCAGTTGTAGCCGAAAAAACCGGCAGCCATAAAGGCTGCCGGGTCCACATTTATTAAATGATCCGGGCAAAGAGCGACAACAACACAAGTCCGACAAGATTGGCCACCGTAAAATATCCCAGGAATCGCATGATCTTACTGTTGGGCCAGCGCAGATAGAACTTGATGGTGATTAGACTTGCCAGGGAGGCGATGGGGGTTCCCAGGCCGCCGATGTTCACTCCGGCAAGCATCTGCTGCCAGGCGTCGGTAAAGCCGGAGAGCATGATGGCAGCCGGCACATTGCTGATGACCTGGCTGGTGCCCACAGCGGTGAGCAGAGTGTTGGAATTGAGCAGTTGCTGCAAAAACGTCCGGATGGCGTCAATGCGTCCCAGGTTTTCGGAAACTGTAAAGAAGCAGACAAAGGTCAGCAGCAACATATAGTCGATCTCTTTCAGCAGTTTCCGGTTTACCAGGAACAGAACCACTACGGTAATGGCGGTAGTGAGCAAATACGGAAGCACCCGGAAGACGGTAAGCAGGCTCAATACAAACAGCGACAGGAACACCAGCAGCTGCTTGCTGTCAGAGATTTGTGTCTGCTCGATCGCTTTTTCCGGCAAGGTTTTGGGCAGCAGGGGAATGGAGGCAACGGTAAGTACCACAAAGCTTACCGCTGTAAGGGGCAAAGTAACGGAGAAAAAGTCGCCGATGCTCAGATTATAGAAGGCATAAAGATAGAGGTTTTGCGGGTTGCCAACGGGGGTCGCCATGCTGCCCAGGTTGGCGGCGATGGTTTGAAACACCGTAACCGGGATAATACTTTTGCCGCAGCCCAGCTGCTCCAGGAGCATCAGGGTGAAGGGGACGAAGATGATCAGCGCTACGTCGTTGGTAACGAACATGGAGCAGAAAAAAGGAAGCAGCACCAGGGTGATGCCCAGGATCCGTCCGCTGCGGATTCGATGCAGCAGCTGTCCTGTCAGCCAATGGAAAAGACCGATGGCCTTCAGCCCTGCCACCACCGCCATCAGGCACAGCAGCAGACACAGCACCCGGAAATCGATGTAATGCAGGTATTCCATGTCTGGGGGTACCAGGAACATGGTGATTATGGCGCAAAGGGCTGCGATGCAAAGGACGGTCTCCTTCGCGATGAAGTTTTTGATGGCTTTTCCCATAAGGATGCCTCCTGTGGTTCTGTTTGTGTGTGACATTAGACCGCTTGCGGCAATCCCATGGATTGTCGCATTTGATTGTTTGAATCCCGACGGGGTAAATAAGAAAGCCCACCCTGTCGGGTGGGATTTCATATTTGGTCGGAGTGTCGGGATTCGAACCCGAGGCCTCTTGGACCCGAACCAAGCGCGATACCAAACTTCGCCACACCCCGATTTCCACGATATTATAATGAACTTTCCAGCGGTTGTCAAGTGTTCATTGGGTTTTGGCCCGGTATCATTCCGGTTTTAAGATCATAGAATGTACGGGAGGGGATGGATTATGGCATACCGTGTCGTATATGGGTCGCTGGGGGAGGAGAAACGCAGCGCCGAGCCGAAAAAGAGACGATTTGCATTCGGTGCCCTTGCGTTGGTACTTACCATGGTTCTCGTGGCAACATTGATCCACGTCGGGGCGCTGCCATGGGTTCAGGAGGTGCTGTTGCCCGGAGATTCTGTGGTAACAGCCGCTGCATTGGAGAATATGGTCGGTTCCATAATGGATGGGGTGTCCCTGCCGGATGCAATCACTGCCTTTTGTCGGGAGATCCTTGCCCATGCCTCTGCGTGACAGGAATTTCGTCTTCCTTTTTTGGGCGCTGATGCTCCTGGTTTTGCCGCTGCCCTGGATTTGCGCTGCTTTTGCAGCCACAGCCATGCATGAACTGGGCCATATTTCGACGGTGTATGCCTGCGGCGGAAAGATAAATGGCTTTTCTTTTGACCATCGTGGCGCTCAGCTGGAGGCTGCGGATCTGTCCCGGGGCAAACGAATTGCGTGCATCCTGGCAGGGCCGTTGGCGGGGGCTATGCTGTGTCTTCTGTATCGCTCTTTTCCAAGGGTCGCTGTATGCGCTTTTGTGCAAACGGTGTACAATCTGCTGCCGGTAGAGCCGTTGGATGGGGGAAGGGCGCTGCGCTGCGTTTTGGGGATGTTCCTGCCTCCGCAGAAGACTCAGCGAGTCTGCGCCGGGGTCCGCAGATGTTTTTTCGGCCTGCTTATGGGTATGTTCTTCTTCTGTTTTTGTTATTTACGGGTTGGTTTCCTTGGGGTGCTGCCTATTCTCGTGGTGCTGATTCGATTGTTTTCGGAAAAAGACCTTGCATTGGCGGGCGTTAGGCGGTACAATAGCATGGAACATCCTTTGAAGGAGTACAGCTATGAACGAATTACTGCAGCGGATCCTGCCTGGGGTACAGAAACCGGCACGGTATACCGGCGGAGAATTTAATGAGATCAAGAAGGACCTTTCTCAGGTTCGTGTACGGGTGGCTTTCTGCTTCCCGGATACCTATGAGATCGGTATGTCCAACCTGGGCATGCGTATCCTGTACGGCATTATGAACGAGATGGATGGGGTGTGGTGCGAGCGGGTCTTTGCCCCCTGGGGCGATATGGAAGCCCAGATGCGCACCCATAATATCCCTCTTTGGGCGCTGGAAAGCGGCGATCCTGTGAAGGATTTTGATATGCTGGCCTTTACCATCGGCTACGAAATGTCCTATGCCAATATCCTGAATATGTTGCACTTGGCCGGTGTGCCGCTGCGTTCCAAGGACCGCAAGGGACTGCACAACATGGTCTTTGCCGGCGGTGTATGTGTCTATAATCCGGAACCTTTGACGGATTTTGTGGACTTTTTCTCCGTGGGCGAGGGTGAGGATATCACCGTTGAGATCCTTTCCCTGTACGACCGGGCCAAGGCCGAGGGTTGGGAGAAGGATCAGTTCCTTCGGGAGGTCGCCAAGATTCCCGGCATCTATGTGCCTTCCTTCTATCGTCATGAATATAAGGAAGATGGTACGCTCTCTGCCATCGTTGCCTTGGAAGGTGCCCCCGAGACCGTGTGCAAGCGGATCGTGGAGGACCTGGACAAGGCCTACTGGCCCACCAAGATGATCGTACCCTCTACCCAAATCGTCCACGACAGAGCCAACCTGGAGGTCTTCCGAGGCTGTATTCGTGGATGCCGATTCTGTCAGGCGGGCTTTTCCTGCCGCCCTGTGCGCAAAAAAGGTCCTGAGGTGCTGTACCGCCAGGCGGTGGAGACCATTGAAGATTCCGGTCATAATGAGATCACTCTCTCCAGCCTTTCCACCTCCGATTACCGGGGGCTGAAGGAACTGACCGATGCCCTGATCCCGTACTGTGAAAGCCAGCGGGTGAGCCTCTCTGTGCCGTCTCTGCGTGCGGACAATTTTTCCCGGGAGCTGATGGAGAAGATCCAGGCAGTACGCAAATCCGGCCTGACCTTTGCGCCGGAGGCCGGCACCCAGCGGCTGCGGGATGTGATCAATAAGAACCTTTCGGAGGAAGAGATCCTGGATACCTGCGCCCGGGCCTTTTCCGGTGGTTGGAGCAGCGTGAAGCTGTACTTCATGCTGGGTCTGCCGACGGAAACCGATGAGGATGTGCTGGGGATCGCCGAGCTTTGCTATAAGGTCATTCAGACCTGGAAGGCCCATGCCACCAACAAAAAGCGCGGCCTGCGCGTCCATGTGGCTACCGCCTTCTTCGTGCCGAAGCCTCATACTCCGTTCCAGTGGGAACAGCAGATCACCCCGGAGGAGTACCTGCGCCGGTGTAAACTTCTTAAGAGCCATTTCTATTCCAAATCCATTGAGTATGATTACCATGAGCCGGATCTGAGCCGCCTGGAGGCGGTGTTCGCCCGTGGTGACCGGCGGCTTGGCCCTGTGATCGAGGCAGCGGTGCGCAACGGCGCCAAGCTGGATGGCTGGGATGAGTATTTTAATTACTCCTATTGGTTTGATGCCTTCCGCGAATGCGGTGTGGATCCTGCGTTTTACACCACCCGTGGCTATGGGGAGGACGAGATCCTGCCCTGGGATACCATCGATGTGGGCCTGAGAAAGCAGTTCCTGCTGTGCGAGCGTAAACGTGCATACAATGGGCAGGTCACCCCGGATTGCCGGGAGGGCTGTGCCGGCTGTGGTGCCAACAAGCTCCTGAAGGAGGTGCGGTGCGATGCCTAGATTGTTGTTTGAGAAGACCGGAAACGCCGTTTGGATGTCTCACCTGGACCTGATGCGGCTGTTTCAACGAGCTTTTAAGCGGGCCGGTTTGCCCCTGAAGCACACCCAGGGCTTTAATCCCCGGCCTTCTGTTGCCATTGCATTGCCCATGTCTGTGGGTGTGGAAAGCTGCTGTGAGCTGCTGGACTTCGAATTGGACGGTGAAGGCTCCGATGTGGCAGCGATCGCCGGTAAGCTCAATGCCACCCTTGTGGAGGGCGTCAAGGTTCTGGAGTGTTATCCCAGTGGCCGCAAGACCAGGGAGATCGCCCTGCTTCGCTGCCGGCTGACCCTTACCTATGATGCCGGCGTACCGGCAGGGTTTGTGGAGGCGATGGATGCGCTGTTTGCCCGTGACGAGCTGCCCGTGGAAAAACACGGTAAGAATGGCCCGGTAGAGCAGAACATTCTGCCCCTGATCCGTACGATCTCGTTTACACCGGAAAACCACCGGCTTGTGGTGGTGGAGGCCCTGGTATGCTGCCAGGAACCCAGCCTGAATCCTATGCAGATCCCTGGGGCGATCACCCGGCATCTGCCGGAATACGCACCGGATCATTCGGTATGCCGTCGCCTGGAGATCTATGACGGTGCAGAAACTATTTTCAGATAAGGAGAACATTATGGATAGATTTATTGAACTGGAAGATTGCCCTTGCTGCCGTGGTGCCGGCATCCTCGTCCATGAGGGTGGCTGGAGCGTGCAGGTGGAGTGCGCCGATTGTGGCAGCCATACGGTCTTTGTAGAATACGCCAACGAGGAAGAGAAGAAGCTGGCGGAAGATAAGGTGGCTATGCTGTGGAACATCGGCAAGGTCATCAAGGCCAATATCAGCGAATGAGATACGAGGCCGGCTCCTGATCCAGGGGCCGGTTTTCTTTGAATTTGGTATGTTTGTGGTTTTTACCCAGGTTGGGACAGTGGAAATGTTTGGTTTTCGCCCTTAGAAAAAAAGTTTGAAAAAATGCAAAATAGGGCTTGCATTTTTCGGCAAGGTATGCTAGAATACTCAGGCGTTGAGGAAACGCAATAAAATATCCGGGTGTGGCGAAGTTTGGTATCGCGCTTGAATGGGGTTCAAGAGGCCTCGAGTTCGAATCTCGACACTCGGACCAAAAAGACCGAGAGAGCATCAGCTCTTTCGGTCTTTTTCTTTGCCTTATTGTGTTGATTTTCCGGAACGACAAAACATCGTACAGGTCAATCCGCAGGATCGGAAAAAGTGTTCAGCATCGCTTTCTTAATGGCATGAGCGTTTGTGGGCATCCTGGTCGGCAAGAAAATGCAGGCCAAATAAGCATCCCGCCTGTAAGTAATATCCGTCTATATAACTGAAGAGCATCTACTAAAACAATGCACCGTCGCACAAATTGTGTGACGGTGCGTTTTTTGCAGGAGTCTTTCGTCTTGTATTCTACCGTTAGATTTGTTACAATAATGGAAAAATTCCGATCGGGAGAACAGAACTATGACATATTTTCAGGAGTATGTTTCCAATACCACGGCGGGCACTTCCAATCAATCTCTGTTTGCAGGGGGAGAAGGGGTAAGCCGTGTGTTTTACCGGTTGCTGTGGGGCGGCACAGATCAGTATTCGCTGCTGTTCTCCAATACGTTAGACAGCACTTTCGCGGATGGCACACGTAGCTGTGCAAACCAGCTTTGCGGGACCTGGACGCTGTCGGTATCCTGCTGCGTCTGTCAGGGTCCGGAGGATCCCGGTTTGGAGTCCGGAGTTTGGACCGATGTGACCTTTGACGGGGCGCTGGAAAAGACCGCATCCCCGGGGGAACTGTTTTCCACCGATGCTTTCCCCCTGACGGTCCGGGATGGGGAATACCTATGTGTGCAGATCCGGTACCGGGGTGACAGGATCCCTTGCCATCCGGAGATTAATATTCCTTCCTATCGAAAGCAGGCAGACCGGTTTGTCTTATGTGAGGATGTGCCTGTTCCCGGTATGGTTGGCTGCCGCCGGGATGTAAAGATGCGCATTGGTTTCCTGGGAGATTCCATTACCCAGGGCATCGGAACCGCGCCGGATTCCTACGGCCATTGGTGTCACAGCGTGATGAAGCGCCTTGGGCCTGGGTATGCAGGCTGGAATTTGGGCATTGGTTATGGCCGGGCCTCAGATGCGGCCAGCCAGGGTATTTGGTTGGAAAAGGCGCTGCAAAACGATTGTGTGGTGTTGTGTTTTGGCATCAATGACATTGTCCAGGGAGATGGCGATAAATTGTCAAAAAATCTGGAGTACCTGGTGGATGTACTGAAAAGCCGGGGAAAGAAAGTGATCCTGCAATCGATTCCACCCTTTGATTTCGTTAATCAACAGGCCCGTGACCTGTGGGAGGCGCACAATCACTATATTCGCAATGTTTTGGCGCCGAAGTGCGACGGATATTTGGATGTGGCCACCTTCCTGAGCGTAGGCGGGGCCGGTCAAACCACAAAATACGGCGGCCATCCCAACGAGGAGGGCTGCGCAGTTTGGGCAGAACACCTGCTGCCTGTTCTGCGGGATGTTTTGGGTGTCCGCTTGCCCCAGGAAGGATCCTGATGTCTTCGTTTCTGAGGGAGATAAACATCTTTTCGGTTGAATAAACCCCGTCTGCATCCGCAGACGGGGTTTCGTGTTATTCATCAGGAAATACAGCGTCCTTTGCCTTGCCGAACTTAAAAGCGTCATTCAGCAGGGCATACTTGTACTTCGGCATGGTAGCATACCAGGGGGCGGTCATGAATCCGGCAGGGGAGTCAGCCCAAGACCGCGGAGCCGATTCAGCTCCTCGCGGAAGGCTGCCTTGCTCCAGGAACCCCTGACAGCCAGTTCCGGATGGCGATCGTAGCATACACCCTCACCCATATCGATGAGTACGGTATTGATGCCGCAGGAGGGGAGAAATTCTGTTACCTTCTGCCAGGTTTCCCAGTCAGTGTAGAAGAAATCCCGGTAAATGCTTTCCTCCTCGTCCTTGTATTCGGAGTTCAGCGCGCCCTTTTTGCGCCACATATTACTGCCAAAGTGGAGCAATATAGACCACATTTGCGTACTATCCACAGTAAAACCTCCTTTTTTAGAAAAGTATAGCAATTTATCAAAAGCGTGTCAATCATTTACGCACATTACGTTTCCTTCGACGGACATAGTTGGAAGATAGCGGGAAATTGTGCTTGACAGAGAAGAAAACGGGTGTTATATTTATGTTAAAATAAACCAAACATAACATTGGGTGAACAATATGAACCATATTCGTCAAGAGAAAATCCGACAATTCATAGAACTTCACAGCACCGTAAGCATTCGTCAATTGCAGGAGCTTTGCCCGGATGTGAGCCTGATGACCATCCATCGGGATCTGGATATTTTGAGCCAGCTGGGGGAGATCGTAAAGGTCCGGGGCGGCGCCCGTTCTGTGCGTCACACCGGCGATCCCGGGTTTGAAGAGCGTCTCCGGGAGAACCTTTCCGGCAAGCGCGCCATTGCGGAGAAGGCCCTGGCCCTGATCCAGCCCGGTACCTCTGTGTTCCTGGACGCAAGCACCACGAATTTGACATTGGCGCGGCTTCTTCCGGACATCCCCCTGCGAATCTTCACCACCGGCCCCAACATCGCCATGGAGCTTTGCAGGCTTCATGAGCCGACGATTACCCTCTGCAGCGGTATCATGAGCCGGAAAAATATGGCACTTTCCGGGCAAACGACCCTGGACATGCTGGAAAAGATCAATATTGACCTGGCGTTGGTAGGCGTTTCCGGCTGCAGCGCCGAAGCGGGCTTTACCTGTGGTACGGAAAGTGATATGCTGGTTAAGCGCCTGGTGATCCGCAAGGCCCGCACCAGCGTTATGCTCTGTGATCAGCAAAAATTCAGCCGTCTGATGCCGTATACATTCGCGTCTTTCGACGAGGTGGATTACCTGCTCAGCGACAGTGCCCTTCCGGAGGCCATTCTTGCTGCCGCCCGGCAGTCAGACGTCAAGATTTTGTAAGAATAGGGGAGAGAAGGATACCTTCTCTCTTTTATTTTGATTTGGCTATTGACTCTTGTGTTACAAAATGTTATAAATAACATTGGTAAATCTTAAATAATACTTAGGAGGTAATTCTATGGCAACCGCAGTAATCATGCCCAAGGCGGGCATTACCGTGGAAAGCTGCATCATCGGTGAGTGGCAGAAGCAGGTCGGCGATCAGATCAAGATCGGCGATGTCCTGTTCACCTACGAGACCGATAAGGCAAGCTTTGAATGCGAATCCACCGCCGAGGGCGAACTGTTGGAGATCTTTTTTGGCGAAGGCGACGAGGTTCCCTGCCTGGTCAACGTCTGCGCGATCGGCACTAAGGGCGAGGACTGCTCCGCTCTGAAGGGCGGCAGCGCCGCTGACGCTCCCGCAGCTGCTCCTGCCGCAGCTCCCGCTGCCGCCGCTGCCGCTGCACCCGCAGCTGCCTGCAACACCAAGGCCCAGGCTGTTATCATGCCCAAGGCCGGCATCACCGTGGAAAGCTGCATCATCGGTGAGTGGCTGAAGCAGGTCGGCGACCAGGTCAAGGTCGGCGATGTGCTGTTTACTTACGAAACTGACAAGGCTTCCTTCGAGTGCGAGTCCACTGCTGAAGGCGAGCTGCTGGCCATCTTCTTTGGCGAAGGCGACGAGGTTCCCTGCATGGAGAATGTCTGTGCTGTCGGTCCTCACGGCGAGCCCACTGATTGCCTGAAGCCCGGCGCAGAGGTTCCCGCTGCTGTGGAAGTTGCTGTAGTGGAAGAGGCTGCCCCCGCTGCCGCTGCTGAAGTGGTTGTCGAGGCTAAGGCCGGCGCTCCCGTTTCTCCCCGCGCCGCCAAGCTGGCAAAGGCACACGGCGTGGATCCTTCCTACGCTGTGGGTACCGGCCCCAATGGTCGTATCATCGAGCGTGACGTGCTGAAGCTCATCGCCAATCCTCCCGCTGTCACTGCCGCTCCTGTGGCTGCCGCAGCTGAGGATGAGTACAAGGATGTGAAGTTCAGCGGCATTCGCCGTGCCATCAGCAAGTCCATGACCACCAGCCTGCACACCATGGCACAGCTGACCCACACCACTTCCTTCGACGCTACCGCCATCCTGAACTACCGCAAGGTGCTGAAGGCTGCCGGCGGCGAGTACGCAGGCATCACCATCGGTGACCTGATCCTGTACGCTGTTTCCCGCACTCTGAAGAACCACCCCGACCTGAACGCCCACATGCTGGACGACAACAACATCCGTCTGTTTAGTCATGTGAACCTGGGCGTGGCTGTGGATACTCCCAGAGGCCTGATGGTTCCCACCATCTTCCA
>JAZREG010000017.1:0-11532 GCA_045660725.1 Faecousia sp. | reverse complement strand
GTGGACTTGCCGATCCAGTTGCGCTGAATCTCCTTGGTGGATTCAGGCCAATCGACCTCATCCAGGCCCTCCAGCAGCTTTTCCGCAAAGGCAGGCTGGTCAATGACCCACTGCATCATATTCTTCTTCACAACAGGATAGCCGCCGCGCTCGGACTTGCCGTCGATGACCTCGTCATTGGCAAGAACGGTACCCAGGGCTTCGCACCAGTTGACAGGCATCTCGATGCGCTTGGCATAGCCGGCTTCCCACAGCTTCTTGAAGATCCACTGGGTCCACTTGTAGAAGTCAGGATCGGAGGTCGCCAGGACCTTGGACCAGTCATAGTCAAAGCCCAGCTCCCGCAGCTGACCGGAGAAGGTCTCGATGTTCTTCTGCGTGAAACCATTGGGATGGTTGCCGGTATCCACCGCATACTGCTCCGCGGGCAGACCGAAGGAGTCGTAGCCCATGGGGTGCAGCACGTTGAAGCCCTGCATGCGCTTCATGCGGGACATGATATCGGTAGCGGTATAGCCCTCAGGATGGCCCGCGTGCAGGCCGACACCGGAAGGATACGGGAACATATCCAGCACATAATACTTGGGCTTACTGAAATCCCACACGTCGGTGTGGAAGGTCTCATGCTCTTCCCAGTATTTCTGCCATTTCTTTTCGATATTGCTAAAATCATAGATTGCCATGACGCATCACCTCATATGAACAATGATAAATTAGTTCGGCAGAACGATTCCGCTCAGATCCACAGTTTCCGCATCCGCCCACAGCCGTT
This sequence comes from Faecousia sp., assembly GCA_045660725.1. GTDB lineage: Bacteria > Bacillota > Clostridia > Oscillospirales > Oscillospiraceae > Faecousia. Next base: position 10,760 of record JAZREG010000017.1, on the reverse strand, counting down.
CCAGGTCATAGAACTTCCGTGCCTCGTCGGTAAAGACGTGGACCACGATGGAGCCAAAGTCCAGCAGCTCCCAGGAATTGCCCCGGTGGCCTTCTCTGCCCAGCATAGGCTCGCCCAGCTGCTCCAGGGTGTACTCAGCGTAATCGCACAGGGTCTTAACATGGGTATTGGAGGTGCCGGTGCAGATCAGGAAATAGTCTGCCAAAGAGGAGACGCGATCGATCCGCAGGAGTTTGATGTCCATGCCCTTCTTTTCGTCCAGGGCCTTGGTAACTTCGTAAGCGACTTCTTTCGGTGTCAACATATATTTCTTCCTTTCCTAAAGGTTCCTTGCAAATTTAAGAATTCAAAAAAGCCAAAGCTTCCAGGGATTCCGGTGACACTTCCCTGCCCTGCTGAACCAGCAGTTCCAGGGTCATCTCCAGCCCCAGCTTCAGCGCAGCATCCAGGTCGGTAAAGGCCAGGTGCCGCAACTGCTCCACACCGGGGAAATCCCGGTTGGGTTCCATATAGTCTGCCACATAAATGATCTTCTGAAGCAGATTCATATCCGCTTTTCCCGTGGTATGATGGCGAATTGCGCTGACCACCGCCTCATTTTCTCCAAAGATCCGCTGTGCCACCAGGGATCCGGTGAGCGCATGCAGCGTCTTGGGATTTTTGTTGGAAAAAGCATCCAACACTATACCATACTCCCGGCACAATGTCAATTGATGGGGGCCGTCCAGAGCCTTGGTAATATCATGCAGCAATCCTGCCCGGGCAGCGTCGGTCTCGTCCGCGCCCCAGTGCTTTGCCAGCGCCACTGCCGTATCCCGGCAGCCCAGCACATGGGCCACCCGGCTGGGCTTCAGAAGGCTCACCACGGTCTCCTCCAGCTTGTCCAGAGGGAGGTAACGGCAGTTCTTGCCGGTGCCGTAAAGATTGTTCATCTGAATGTAGGCATTCACTGCCGGCAGCAGCACATCGTCGGCACACCGGAACATCAGCATCCGCCGCACATCCGTGGAGGAGATGGGAAGGGCCTGATTTTCTGCCAGCTCCACCGTCGCCCCCAGGGTCTCCATATGGGCCTTTTGGGCAGCGATCCGCTCCATCTCCCCTTTTTCACCCCGGTACAACACGCCCAAAGAGGCGTTTTCCAGGATGATGTGGGTGTTTTTCCAATTTTCAAAGGACAGGAACATATCCGTACCCATAACGAGTACCAGTTGGGCTTCGGGATACTGCGCCTTCAGCTCCTGAATGGTCAGATAGGTGTAGCTTACACCGTCCCGCCGCAGCTCCAGGTCAGAAACCTCCAGCTCCGGATGCTCCGCCACCGCCCGCAGCAGCATTTCCAGCCGCTGCTCCGGAGATGCAGACCCTTCCGGCAGCACCTTATGGGGCGCCACCCGGTCAGGGATCAGCAAGAGCCTGTCCAGGCGCAGAGAACGAACCGCCTGCAAGGCAGCCAAAATATGCCCCAGGTGGGGCGGGTTAAAGGTACCGCCGTAAATACCGATCCGTTCCATTTATGTTCCCCCTAAGCTTCTGTTAATCCTCGCCCCGCAGCTGCTTTTCCCTGCTGCGTTCAATGGCCCGCTCAATTGCCTGCTCCCGGAAGTACTGGTTCCGCTGCTCACGCTGCTGCTTTGCCACAGCACGGCGGGCGCGGATGCCCTTACCCACAGGGTCAGACTTAGACTTGGGCGTTGCCTTGCGCTTTGCCCGGCCGGTCTGGTTTCTTTCTTCCTGGCACTTCTGGCTGAAGCGATAGATCACAAACTTGGTGCCGATCACGCTGATGCCGTCAGCACCGGTGGCCTCACACAGCTCGTCGCAAACCTCCCGGGCACTCATCAGGGCGCCTTCCAGCACCTTTCCCTTTACCAGTTCCCGGGCGGTCAGAAGATTTTCCGCTTCGGCGATCACCGCTTCGGTGACGCCCATTTTGCCCACCATCAGAGTGGTATCCAGGCTGTTGGCCTGGGCGCGCAGTTCTGCTCTTTGCTTACTTGTCAGCATAACCTGCCTCCTTAAGCTTTTCGTTAAATAATTTCAGGGCATTGGCCCGGTGAGACACCTGATTCTTTTCCTCAGGGCTCATTTCCGCCGTGGACTTTCCGTAAGGCGGATAGTAGAAAATGGGGTCATAGCCGAAGCCGTTTTCACCCCTGGGTTCTCTTAAAAGTTCACCGTGGATCTCGCCCCGGGCCTGAATGGTCTTGCCTTCGGGAGTGACCATGGTAATGACGCAGACGAATTTCGCCTGGCGCTGGCCATCGGGAACATTTTCCGTATTCTTCAGCAGCAGCAGGAGTCTTCCCCAATCATCCAGGCTCTCATCAAAGCCATACCGGGCAGAATAAATGCCGGGTTCACCATTGAGGGCATCCACCGCAATGCCGCTGTCGTCGGCCAGAGCAGGAAGACCCGTGGCCTTCATCACGGCGTCGGCCTTAATGAAGGAGTTTTCCTCAAAGGTGGTGCCGTTTTCCTCTACATCAATGTCCACGCCCAGTTCGGACTGGAGCACCAGGTCAAAGCCGAATTTTTCCGTGATCTTGCTGATCTCCACCAGCTTGTGCTTATTTTTGCTTGCCAGAACAACTTTCATTGCTCATACCTCACAAAAGCGCGTCCACAAAGCCGCGGGCTTCAAAGGGCATCAGGTCGTCCGCCTGCTCGCCCACACCGATGAACTTCACCGGAATCTGCAGAGCGTCGGAAACGGCAATGACGATACCGCCCTTGGCGGTGCCGTCCAGCTTGGTCACTGGCATGGCAGTAACGCCGGCGATCTCCTTAAACTGCTTTGCCTGAACAAGGCCGTTCTGACCGGTGGTGCCATCCAGCACCAGCAGCACTTCCCGGGCCGCGTTGGGCAGCTCCCGCTCCACGATGCGGCTGATCTTGCCCAGCTCATTCATCAGATTCTGCTTGTTATGGAGCCGTCCGGCGGTATCCACCAGGATCACATCCACCTTTCTTGCCTTAGCGGCCTGGATGCCGTCGAACACCACAGAGGCAGGGTCAGCGCCTTCATGCTGCCGCACGATCTCGGCGCCGCTGCGGCCGGCCCAAATTTCCAGCTGATCCGCCGCTGCCGCCCGGAAGGTATCACCGGCTACCAACAGCACTTTCTTGCCCTGGCGCACCAGCTGGGTGGCGATCTTGCCGATGGTGGTGGTCTTACCCACACCGTTGACGCCGATCACCAGCACCACAGCGGGGTTGGTGGAAAGGTTCAGCTCGCTGCTGCCCACATTGAGCATCTCTACCAGAATCTCCTTCAGGGCATTCTTAGCTTCCTCCGGAGTCTTCAGCTTCTGCTCCCGCACCACCTTGCGCAGCCGGTCGGTGGCCTTAACGGCGGTGTCCACGCCCAGATCCGCAAGGATCAGGCTTTCTTCCAGCTCGTCATAAAAATCGTCGTCCAGCTGAGAAAAGCCGGAAAACACATTGCCAAGGGTGGACGCCATAGCGTCCCGGGTCTTGGTCAGGCCCGCCTTGATCTTATCAAAAAATCCCATTGAATACTCCTTATTCCACAATACCCAGCTGCTGTTCCATTTGGTTCAGATCCAGACGAATCAGCTTACTGACACCCTGCTCCTGCATGGTCACGCCATAAAGGACATCAGATGCCTCCATGGTGCCACGGCGGTGGGTGATGACGATAAACTGGGTCTTCTTGCTCAAATTCCGCAGATAAGACGCGAACCGCTCCACGTTCCGGTCGTCCAGGGCCGCATCGATCTCGTCCAGGATGCAGAACGGCGTAGGCCGCACCTTCAAAATGGCGAAGTACAGTGCCGTTGCCACGAAGGCCTTCTCACCGCCGCTAAGCAGCGTAATGGTCTTGACCTGCTTTCCGGGGGGCTGGACACGGGTCTCGATGCCGCAGGTCAGAGGCTCCTCAGGGTTTTCCAGGAGCAGCTGGCCCTTGCCGCCGCCGAACATTTCCTCAAAGACCTGGCCGAAGTAGTGGTCGATCCTGGCAAATTCCTCCATGAAAATGGCGGTCATCTCCTTGGTAATGCCGCGGATGATGCTCTCCAGTTCCCGCTTGGCATTCAGCACATCCTCCTGCTGCTCAGACAGGTAGGTGTAGCGCTCATTGATCCGGGCGTACTCCTCGATGGCACCCAGGTTGGGGGTGCCAAGCATGGTGATCCTGCGCTTGAGATCCGCAATACGCCGCTGGCCGGCAGTGACGGATTCGATCTGTCCCCGCTTTTCTCCCGCGGTGCCGGGGGTCAGCTCGTAGGAGTCCCACAGCTTGTCGATGATCTGTTTTTCCTCCATGGTGGCGGTGAGCTTCTTCTGCTCCAAGAGGGCGCAGGCCCGCTCCATATTGAGGATATCCTTGCTCTTTTCCTGGGCTTCCCGCTCAGAACGGGTCTTGGAGGCTTCCGCTTCCGCACGGCTTGCCATGACCTGCTGCAGATTCTCCTGCTCCTGCTGTAGCAGCTGGGCGTTCTCCTCCTGCCGCTGCTGCAGCAGACGGATCTCCTCGGCCAGCCGCTCATTGTCCCGGCGGAAGGCATCAATGAGAGCCTGCTGCTTCTGCCGGTCGCCTTCCATGGCGCTGCGCAGCTGCATCAGATCTTCCACATGATACAATGCCGTAGTGCGCTCGGCTTCCAGGGCAGCAAACTCCGTCTTCAAGCCGGTCATCTGCTCTGTAATCTGGGCGGTGGATGCGGCAGCCTCGGTCTGGCTATCCTCCAGGGCAGCCAATTTGGCACGCACATCCGCCAGCTGGGCGGTATACACCTGCAGCTTCGCTTTCATAGCAGCCAGCCGCTCTCCGTCTGTACGATCGCGTTGTTCCAAAGCATCCAGCTCTCGCTGAGCAGAATTTTCCGCATCGGTAATGGCCTGGAGCAGGATCGCGTGCTGCTTCTCCTCGCCTTCCAGCCGCAGGCAGGCGTCCTCCGCCTCACGAAGCTGATCCTTGGCGGCGGTCAGCTGGAACTCCACCTGATCCACCAACCGCTGGGCTTCCTGCAATTCCGCCTGGGCTGCCTGCAGCTGCTCCTGCAGCTGCTTTTCCTGGGCGGTGAGCTTTTCCAGCTCGTTGGCCCGGGAAAGGATACCGGCTTCCCGGTTCACACTACCGCCGGTCATAGAACCGCCGGGATTCATCACCTGGCCATCCAGGGTAACAATCTTGAACCGGTTGCCGAACTTTTTCGCCATGGCGATGGCGCTGTCGATATCCCGGGCAATGACGATTCTGCCCAGGAGGTAATCAACGATGTTCTGATATTGCTTGTCGCAGCTGACCAGCCGGGAGGCGATGTCCACATAGCCACGGCAATCTTCCAGGCCCTTTTCCTGCAGGAGTCTGCCCTGGGTATTGGACAGAGGCCGGAAGGTAGCACGACCGCCACCGGTGCGCTTCAGGAAAGCGATACCGGCCTTGCCGTCGGCTTCCGTATCTACCACGATCTCCTGCATGGCACCGCCCAAGGCGATCTCCATGGCCACGGTATATTCGTCGTCGGTGCGGATCAGCCGGGACACAGGGCCGTGGACGTTGCGCAGAGCGCCCCGCTGGGCTTCCTGCATGACCAAACGGACAGCCTTGTGGTAGCTTTCAAAGTCCCGCTCCATTGCCCGGAACACCCGGGTCTTGGCGGTAACGGAATCCAGCTTTGCGGTCAGCTCTCTGACCTTCTGATCCAGCTCGTCCCGGCGCTTGGCACGGGTATTCTGCCGGAGGGTATAACCGGAAATGGTATTGTTGGCCGCGGTAACATCCTCCCGGGCCTTTTTCAGCTGCCGGGAACAGGCATTCAGGGCTTCCTCAGCCTGGCCGTGGCGCTCCTTGCCGGCTGCCAGGTCAGAGCGCAGCTGCTGCGCCCGCTGGCCGGTTTGCTCACGGCTGTCTTCCAAGCCACGCAGATCCGCTTCCCGGCCAGCCAGTTCGGCGGACAGGCTGGTCTCCTGCCCCCGCAGCTCCAAATACTGCCGGGTCAGGCCCTGGGCATTGGCTGCCATCACAGACAGCTCCTGCTGCAGCGCCTCCAGCGCCTGCTTCTTCCGGGCCAGCTCCTCCTCGATCTCGGTGATCCGCTGACGGGTCTGCTCGATCTGGGCGATGATGCCGCCACTGCGATCTTCCGTCCCCTTCTGCTCTTCTTCCATCCGGGCGATGTTGGCGTTGTTATTGGCAATGTTGCCGCTGAGGACAGCGATCTGTCCCTCCAGCTGCTGACGAGTGGCTTCCAGCATATTGGACTTGAGCCGAACCGTCTCCAGCTGACCGTCCTTGTCCCGAAGCATCTGACCAAAGGCCTCCGCAGCCTGGTACAGCTGCTCCAGCTCCTCATGGGCCTGCTGCAGCACGAAGGACGCGGAGGCATAGTCCTCCACGGCCTTCTTGGCGGCGGCAGACAGCTTGTCCAGCATATCCAGCCAGACCGCAACTTCCACGCCCTGCAGCTCGTCCTTCAGCTCCAGGTACTTTTTCGCTTTTTCCGCCTGCACCCGCAAAGGCTCCAGCTGCAGCTCCAGCTCGGAAACCTTGTCACCGATGCGCAGAAGGTTGTCCGCAGTGTGGGCAAGCTTCCGCGCGGTCTCTTCCTTGCGGTGGCGGTACTTGGAGATACCTGCCGCCTCCTCAAAGATCTCCCGTCGGTCAGCGCTCTTCAGGGACAGGATCTCATCGATACGGCCCTGACCAATGTTGGAGTAACCCTCCTTGCCCAGGCCCGTATCCATGAACATCTCATGGATATCCCGGAGCCGGGAGGACTGGCGGTTGATGTAGTACTCGCTGTCACCGCTGCGGTAATACCGCCGGGTAACCATGACCTCATCCGCGTCATAGCTCAGCGCCCGGTCGGAGTTGTCCAGGGTCAGGGTCGCTTCCGCGAAGCCCACAGGAGAACGCTTCAGGGTACCGCCGAAGATCACATCCTCCATTTTGGCGCCACGGAGGGTCTTGGTGCTTTGCTCACCCATGACCCACAGGATCGCATCGGAAATATTCGATTTGCCGGAGCCGTTGGGGCCCACGATGGCGGTGATGTCATCACCGAACCGGATCAGGGTCTTATCCGGGAAGGATTTAAAACCCTGAACCTCCAAACTTTTTAAATACACAGCAAAACCTCAAAATAAGTAAAATGAATCAGTTTATTATACCCACATTCTTTCTAAAATGCAAGGATTTCTTTCCTTCCTCCCGGGATTTCCAAAAGAAATAAGCCGCGGGGAGCCCCGCGGCTTACGCTTACACATCGATTTCCAGACCCAGCTCTCTCGGCAGGAACCGGGGACATACATTTTCCGAGGTAATGATCACAGACGCTGCCAGCTGCGCGCCGATCTGGCAAGCCTCCTGCATCGTCTTGCCATAGGTCAGGCCGATGGCTACGCCGGCACAGAAGGAATCTCCGGCGCCGGTGGTGTCATTCACCTGCACCTTCCGGGCAGGACAGATGCCCATTTCCCCATCCATAGAGGCGTACACAGCACCATCGCCGCCCATGGTAACGATCATGCTGGGAATCCTGCCGTCCCGGACCTTCCTGGCCAGGGTCTGCATCATTTCCTCCGGGGTCAGGCCGGAATAGTCCTCCGAAAACAGGATGCCCGCCTCCTGGATGTTGCACACAAAGCAATCGATGGATTGGAGAAAATCCCGGCGTTCCAGGGCGATGCTCATATTGGACACCACCGCAAAGACCTTCTTCTGATACTTCTGTGCCAGGCGGAAGACCCGCTTGACCACTTCTTTGTCGATATCGATCTCGATCACCACGCTGTCCGCGTTCCGGAAGATCTCATCTCCGTGGTCATCCAAAATCTGCCCGACAGGCCGCAGATCCGGCCGTTTGGAAATGGAGGCGCACACATCGCCTTCATTGTTGAATACCGCCAGCCAGGTGCCCAAACCGTCGTCGGTAGCGCGGATGTAGTCCGTATTGACCTTGTGGTTGCGCAATTTCCGCAGCACATCCTCACTGGTGCCGGACTTGTCCACCAAGCTCACGAGCGTGGGCCGAAGTTCTACATTTGCGATATCCTCAGCAACATTTCTGCCGACACCGCCGTGGATCTGCTCCACGCGGCCGGCATTTCTGCCGGCTGGGATGAACGCGCCATCCGGATACCCCTTAATGTCCACAAAAACCGCGCCGATAACTACGACACCCATATTCCAGGCCTCCCGCACTTTTTTCTTGATTATAGCACAGTTCCGCCATTTTGCAACAAAGAACCCAGCATTTTTCGCCCTCGCCCTGTAACTTCTACAAAATTTGCATTCCACGAAAAAAAATCTTGCAGTATGCGTTTTATAGGTTTATAATACTACCATCGAACCTAAACTTTTAAATTGGAGGCCAAACTATGTCCAATAATGTACGTCCCGAATCCATGGCCCGGATCACCAATTTTGAACTGGCCAATGCTTTTATTGAGGAGCAGATCGCCGAAGTCCGCGCCCAGGTGGGTGACAAGAAGGTACTGCTGGCCCTCAGCGGCGGTGTTGACTCTTCCGTGGTTGCCGCCCTGCTGATCAAGGCCATCGGCAAGCAGCTGGTCTGCGTCCACGTCAACCACGGTCTGATGCGCAAGGACGAGTCCGAAGGCGTCATCAAGATGTTCAAGGAAGGCATGGATGCCAACCTGATCTATGTGGATGCCACCGATCACTTCCTGGGTCTGCTGGCCGGCGTGTCCGACCCTGAGACCAAGCGTAAGATCATGGGCACGGAATTCATCACTGTCTTTGCGGATGAGGCCCGCAAGCTGGAAGGCATCTCCTTCCTGGCTCAGGGTACCATCTACCCCGACATTCTGGAGTCCATCAAGGCTGCCGAAGGCAAGAAGGCTGTCAAGTCCCACCACAATGTGGGCGGCCTGCCCGAGGATCTGCAGTTCGACCTGGTGGAGCCCATCAAGCTGCTGTTTAAGGACGAAGTCCGTGTGGTCGGCGAGGCCCTGGGCCTGCCCCACAACATGGTCTACCGTCAGCCCTTCCCCGGCCCCGGCCTGGGTGTCCGTTGCCTGGGTGCCATCACCCGTGACCGTCTGCACGCCCTGCGGGAAGCCGACGCCATCCTCCGGGAAGAGTTTGACATCTGCGGCCTCAGCGAGAAGGTTTGGCAGTACTTTGTGGTCGTGCCGGACATCAAGAGCGTCGGCGTGAAGGACGAGAGCCGCTACGAAGGCTGGCCCGCCATCATCCGCGCCGTCAACACCAAGGACGCCATGACCGCTACCGTGGAGGAGATCCCCTACCCTGTTCTGCACAAGATCGTGGACCGGATCACCCACGAAGTCGAGGGCATCAACCGTGTCCTGGTGGATCTGACCCCCAAGCCCGTGGGCACCATTGAGTGGGAATAATCGCATATGAACGCTTAAGTGGGCTGAAATCGCTTGATTTCAGCCCACTTTTTTCTCTTTGCCTTGCAATATTCTTATCCGCAACGATAAGGATTTGATAAGCATTATGAAATAACAGTAGAAATTGCAACGATTCTATTTTATAATATGCGCAGAGAAACCTGAATTAATTTTATGGTAAGGAGCTTTAATATGATTGATTACAAAAAGATTAAGGCAGCGGCGGATTATATCCGCGCTCGTGTATCCATTCGCCCCACCATCGGTTTGGTATTAGGCAGTGGTTTAGGTGGATATGCCGATACCTTGGAAGATGCCGTTCGCATTCCATACAGCGAAATCCCAAACTTTCCGATTCCTACAATCCCGGGACACAGCGGCGCTCTGGTCTTTGGCACCAAATGCGGGCAGGAAGTCGTCGTGCTTCAGGGGCGTATTCACTATTACGAAGGACTCCCGCAGCAGGAAATTACATTGCCCATTCGTGTTTTGGCAGCACTTGGTGTAAAAACAGTAGTGCTTACCAACGCCTGTGGTGGTGTAAACCTGGATTTCAAACCCGGTGATTTGATGCTCATTTCCGACCATATCAATTATTCCGGCGCAAATCCATTGATTGGCCCCAATATGGATGAATTTGGTCCGCGTTTCCCGGATATGTCTGACTTATATACCGCGTCCCTTCGTGCGCAGATCAAAGAGAAAGCGCAGGAAGCCGGCATTTTTCTCCGGGAGGGTGTATATGCAATGTATTCCGGACCTAATTACGAAACACCGGCAGAAATCCGCATGTTCCGCATCATGGGAGCAGACACAGTAGGTATGTCCACTGTTCCGGAAGCAATCGTGGCAGGACACTGCGGCATGCAGGTAGTCGGCATTAGCTGCATTACAAACATGGCAGCCGGTGTATTGCCTGTCAAACTCAGTCATGAAGAAGTTACAGAAACAACCAACCGCGTAAAAGAAGTGTTCCAAAAGTTGATTGACTTGATTGTGGGGATTGTATAACAATTCTTATCTCAATACTGTTAGACAAACTTGAATATGTCGCACAGACAGAAACACCCGCTCTCATATGTCGGCGGCTGCACTATTTCAGCAAATTAAGTCGAGAAAGACCTTTCGGGTTCCCCTATAATATGAGCATAAGGAGGTGAACAGAAATGGATGGGCATATAGAAGCGGTTCAAAGAATGCAGGACTACATCGCAATGCACCTTGATACAAATATTACAATGGCTGACCTTGCGAGTGTATCACGGTATTCGACCTGGTACTCATATAGACTTTTTATGGATTTGCTCCATATGACACCCGCAGTTTATATTAGGCGACTGAGATTGTCTAAATCTGCACTCCGATTACGAGATGAAAAAGTGAAGATAATTGATGTTGCGTTTGACACA
>JAZREG010000016.1:0-12489 GCA_045660725.1 Faecousia sp. | reverse complement strand
GACTATAAATTATAAAAACACCGTGATTTACGGTAAAATCACGGTGTTTGGCACCCCCGGCGAGACTCGGACTCACTACCTTGCGCTTAGGAGGCGCACGCTCTATCCAGGTGAGCTACGGGGGCATACATATGAAATTGGGCTGAAAGGAATAACCTCTTCTGATTCTTAGGAGGCGAATGCTCTATCCAGCTGAGCTACGGGCGCATCTACGGATGGTATTGTAACGAAAAAAGCTTCGTCTGTCAATGAAATACGGTAATTTTTTCCGTCGGGGGGCATATACTATCCGGTAAGGACTAAAAAGGGAGTGAGAATATGGAAGAAAAGAAAGAGGAAGTGCTGGACCTGGACGATTGGATCTACCGGGACGCGGATCGTCTGCCCAGCGACCGATAATGCAATATAGATTTTTTTAAGTTACTACTTTACAGTTTCTGCAATTTACGCTATAATAAATTGAACTATGCAAATTTGCAGGAAATGAGAGAATACTGACATGAATATTGAATTTGATAGCTATAAGCAGAAACTGAATGATATTCGTCCTGCGCTGGATGGCCTGGCCGCATCCCTGAATCTTGAGGGCCTGAAGAACGAATTGGAGCGTCTGCACGCAATGCAGGAAGCCCCCGGTTTTTGGGATGACCCTGAGAAGAGCCAGAAGATCGTGGTCAAGACCAAGCAGGCGGAAATGAAGATCGAGCGCTTTGAGAAGATGGTCTCTGCTTGGGACGACCTGATGACCATTTGCGAAATGGCAGAAGAAGAGGACGACGATTCCATGCTGCCGGAACTGAAGGATGGCTTTGCCGCCCTCACTGCGGAAATGGAGTCCTGCCGCCTGGAGACCCTGCTCACCGGCAAGTATGATAAGAATAACGCCATTATGAGCTTCCAGGCTGGCGCCGGTGGCACCGAGGCACAGGATTGGTGTCAGATGCTCTACCGTATGTACACCCGCTGGACCGAGCGTCATGGCTTTGCCTATAAGATCCTCGACTATCAGGAAGGCGACGAAGCCGGTCTTAAGTCCGCTTCCATCCTGGTGGAGGGCGACAATGCCTACGGCTTCCTCAAGGGCGAAAACGGCGTTCACCGCCTGGTGCGTGTTTCTCCCTTTGATGCCAATGCCCGTCGTGAGACTTCCTTCTCCGCCATCGAAGTCATCCCCGAGATCGAGGATGACTCTGAGGACTTCGAGATCCGTCCCGAGGATTACGAAATGCAGGTCTTCCGTTCCTCCGGCGCAGGCGGCCAGCACATCAATAAGACTTCCTCCGCAGTGCGTCTGATCCATAAGGCCACCGGTATCGTGGTTGCCTGTCAGACCGAGCGTAGCCAGTTCCAGAACAAGGAGACCTGTCTTCGCATGCTGCGCAGTAAGCTGGTGGAGATTCGTGAGCGGGAACACCTGGCAAACATCGCTGATATCAAGGGCGTCCAGCAGAAGATCGAGTGGGGCAGCCAGATTCGTAACTACGTCTTTATGCCCTACACCCTGGTCAAGGATACCCGCACCGGCTGCGAGACTTCCAATGTCAACGCCGTGATGGACGGCGCCCTGGATCCCTTCATCGAGGCTTATCTGAATTGCCTGGCCACCGGAAACTGGGTAACGAAATAAAAAAATTACAGATTCCCTCTTGCTTTTTTCAGTAACAGGTGTTATAATACCCGGGAATTATGTAATCTACCCTGGAGGGAGGTAAAAGTATGGAAGTCCTGAAGACCATTATCACCATTTTGGAGGTGCTGGCAAGCATCGCCCTGATCGCAGTGGTTACCATTCAGTCCGGCAAGGAGGATGGCCTGTCCGCTCTGTCCGGCAAAGCTGAAACCTTCCTGAGCAAGGCTGGCGGTCTGGATAAGAAGCTGGCTTCTGCTACCAAGTGGGTCGCACTGGCATGGTTCGTTCTGACCCTGTCCCTGTGCCTGTTCTAATCCAAACTTCATAAAACCGAAGGGCTTTGCCCTGCGGTTTTTTTATAGACTTTTTCGCCTATGTGTGCTAGGATATAGCCATCTACCGAAAGGAGCGACCCTATGAATGCGATGAAACTTGCCGGCCTCAAACCCGAGGCAGTATTTGGATATTTTGAGAAGCTGTGTTCCATGCCCCACGGCTCCGGTAACACCAAGCAGATCAGCGACTATCTGGTTTCCTTTGCTCAGGAGCAGGGGATCCGTTATGAGCAGGATGAACTGAACAATGTGATCTTCTATCAGGAAGGAACCTGCGGCTATGAAGATCACCCTCCGGTGATCCTCCAGGGTCATATGGACATGGTCTGCGACAAGGATGCCGATTGTCCCATCAATATGGAAACGGAGGGCCTGGATGTGACCCACGACGGTATCAATGTCTTTGCCCGTGGTACCACCCTGGGTGGCGATAACTGCATTGCCATCGCTTTCGCAATGGCGATCCTGGCGGATAAGACCATTGCCCATCCGCCCCTGGAAGTCATCTGCACCGTGGACGAGGAGACCGGTATGTTCGGCGCTGCCGGCATCGATCTTTCCCGTCTGAAGGGCCGTACCATGCTGAACCTGGACTCTGAAGAGGAAGGCATCTTTACGGTTTCCTGTGCCGGTGGTGCCAGGGGAACCATCCACCTGCCGCTGCAGCGCCGGATCGTCTACGGACCTTGCGTAAAGCTGACTGTGGAGGGTCTTCAGGGTGGACATTCCGGCGTGGAGATTCATAAGAATCTTGCAAATGCCAATAAGGTCATGGGACAGCTTTTGGCCCGTGTTCAGGAAGTTATGCCGTTCTGTATTACCAAGCTGGAAGGCGGCGCAAAGGACAACGCCATCCCCCATACGGCCAGTGTCAGCTTGGTGATGCTTGGGATGAATGCCGAGCGGATCAACGATGTTTGTCAGCAGCTGGAAGAGGAAATCCGTGGGCACTTTGATGAGCCGTCGGCTAGAATCTACGGTGATAATTTGGACGCCCTGGGAGGCAACGCTCTGACCAGCGAATGCACCGCTAAGGTGATTGCGCTTTTGAATGCTGCTCCCAATGGTGTTCAGGCCTGGAGTCAGGATATTGAAGGCTTGGTGCAGACAAGCCTCAACCTGGGCGTTGTTCGCATGGAACAAGAATTGACGCTTACTTTCGCTGTCCGCAGCAGCGTCAATCAGGAAAAGGGGGAGCTGTTATCCAAACTTTCCGAGTTGGCAGCTTTTTATGATGGCACTTACACCGAAGTCGGTGATTACCCCGCCTGGGAGTATCGGCAGGATTCCCCCTTACGGGATGTAATGGTTCGGGTGTATACGGAAATGTTTGAGAAGACTCCCGAGGTTATGGCCATCCACGCCGGCCTCGAGTGCGGTCTGCTTTCCGAGAAGCTGCCCGGGCTGGATTGCGTATCCATTGGCCCGAATATGCAGGATATCCACACCAGCCGTGAAAAGTTGAACATCGCTTCCGTGGAGAGAACCTGGAACTTCATTTTGAATATTCTGAAAGGCCTTTGATCAAAACGTGACCCTCATTGCAGGGTCACGTTTTTTCTGCCTATTGGCAGATCTTCCATGCTTATCAGGCCTGAAATCCCCAGCAAACACACTTGCACAGCGAGAAAAATAGCCACCCGACACCATGCCGGCTGTATGAAGCCTGCAAAACATACGGAGATAACGGTCACTAGTATGGTTTTCACCGCTTCCCACAGCCGAAGCTTTATGGGGACGATCTTCAAAAGTCGCCCCAAACTTAGAATGAAATTGACCACATGGGTCACAAGGAAACTAACAAAATAGCCAAAGATCCCGTACACAGGGAGCAGGAAGTAAAGAAGTGTAACATCCATGCAGTTTGTGAGGATATTGTAGCGGACGCTGTAGGTTTGCTGGCCCAAGCCCTTGATCATGGCATCTGTTACGATATCACAGTAAAGAAGAACCGCCAAAGGGGAAAACCAAAGAAGGTATTCTCCTGCCTCCGAACTTTTATAGAGTCCTTCTCCTAATTCCCGGGCGATTAGGAACAGGATCCCTGCGCAAAGGGCGCCATATAGCAGGGCAAAACGCAGCCCTTTTGTAACCAGATGTGTCACCCGCTCCATGCTTCCTGCGGCCCTACACCGGGAAAGCTCCGGAATAAGCAATTCCGTAAGGCCAAACAAAAGGGCGGCAGGAAACATGAGTACCGGGAAAACCATACCGCAGACAGTACCGAATGCTGCCAGGGGAGAGATGGTCCCCGAATAGAGCGCAAGTCGCTTGGGGACCATCAAATTTTCTACGGTGGAGATTCCTGTGCGCAGATCATCCGCCACCGCCAGAGGCAGTGCGGTTTGGGCAAGGCGTTTTGCCATTGGTATCCTTGGACCTTTGGAATCCTTGTCCGGCAGGCGCAAAACTGCAAGACAAATGAGGGTAACGCACCCGGCAAGGCTGCTGCCTAGGATCACAGCCATACAGGATCGCACCGGATCCGTTCCTGCCCAATGGGTAAGTAGCACAATGGTACAAAGGATGCTGCACCCTTGCTCCAATACCTCTACTACCGCCAGAGTGCCGATTCTGCCGATCCCTGTGAAATATCCGATCATGACCCCTGTCAGACAGGAAACCGGAAGAAAGCAAGCGAACAGCCTTAGTGCATCGGCAACTTCCTTGTTTCCGATCCAGTATACGGCGATGATTGGTGCAAATATGTAAACAGCCGCCGCTGTAAGTATACTGAAGACGATGCTGTACAAGATGCATCCGGACAGCACCCATTTTAGATTATTTGGGGTTTTTCTCCCAATCTCTTCCGCAGATAAATACATGGTGCCTGTTCGGATTCCGGCAGTACCGGCTACCAAAGCCATGGAACCAACACTCATTACAAGCTGCAAAAGACCGATACCCTCCGGGCCGATCCTCCCGGAAAGATAAACCTGGAAGGAAGTACCGACGAACCGTAAAAGAAGATTGACCCCGGTCAGGACCATCGCACCGTAAACTATGGGAAGCTTTTTCATATAAAAGACCCCTCCTTGTCCATACTCTATGCGGACAGGGAGGGGAAAAGCACATTAGGTTTTGTTGATCTCATTGCAATGGATCGCCAGGGGACAATTACCGCAATCGGGATTTCGGGCAGTGCAGCAATCCCGTCCAAACAGCACGATCCGATGACAAAAATCGCTGCTTTCCTCAGGGGGCAGGATGGCCCGCAGCTGGGTTTCCACCTTTTCCGGGTCTTTACCCTGGGAGAGTCCTAAGCGGCCGCAGATGCGGATGCAGTGGGTGTCACAGACCACACTGCCTGGCTGGGCGTACAAATCACCCAACAGCAAATTGGCGGTCTTTCTGCCTACACCGGGAATACGCAGGAGCTGCTCCATCGTGCCGGGGACGCGTCCCTGATAGTCCGTCAGCAGCATTTGACATCCCAGGACGATGTCCCGGGCCTTGTGCTTGTAAAAGCCGCAGGAATGTACCAGCTGCTCCACACGGGAGATGTCCGCCGAGGCCATGGCCTCCAGGGTGGGATATTCCGCAAATAAGGCCGGGGTCACCAGGTTGACCCGGGCATCTGTACATTGGGCGGACAGCCGGACGGCGATCATTAATTCGTAATCTTTGGTATAGTGCAGGGCACAGGGGGCCTCCGGGTACCGCTGCTTCAGCAGATCAATGATTTCGAGGACTTTCTCTTTCATACGCATTCCTCCTTTTGTCACATTTTATCACAAAAGAGAGGAAAAGAAAAGCCCCTACAGGATCTCATCCAAAATATCTGCAGTTAATGCGGAAACCTCGTAGGCGGTACGTTCCTGGCTGCCCTCTTCCGTTACCTTTGTATAGATTCTGCTTTGCAGTCTGCCCTGGATTCGAATGCATTCCCGGATATGACATCCGGCGATCTCCTGGGCAGTACGACCCCAAAGGATGCAGGGCAGGTAATCCGCCCGGCGAAACTGTCGGGGAACCGCCAGCATCACATCACAGATCTGCCGACCCAATGGGGTTTTCCGGTAGATAGGTTCTTTGCAGATCGGCCCTTCCAACAGCACTTCGTTGATGGGTTCTCCTTCTTCGGGGATGATCGTTTCCGCGAATACATAGATCATCAGCCGCCGCACGCCGTTTTCCCGGCTGTTATAGGTACGGATCTGACCGCAGATGCGCAGCATACTTCCGGCGCTGGGGTCAAGAGAAGTGAGTACCTGCTCTTCCGCGATTACAGGAAGGATATCCACCGCACCGGAAAGCCGAGGTACCTCCAGGAAGAATTTCAGAAATTTTCGCCCATGATTTTCGTGGGAGTATTCCGGGAGAGTCTGCAGACTTCCCCGGAGGGTAATATGATTGACCGAATGTTCCATTGCTCCACCTCAATTCAGATGTATGGAACATCCTATGCAAAGGCCCCGCCGGGGATTCCGGCGGGGCGAAGGTTATCTTTTCTTCTTAACGGGCTTTTTGGTTGGGGCTGCAGGTGCCTTTTTTGCCCGGGAAGCAGGTTTTGCAGGGGCTTTCGGGGGTGGAGCGGAGGGCTTGCCGGTGCGGGGCGGTACGGCCCGGATCAGGCACTTGGGGCCGGAGCCGATGAGATCTTCCCGATGGGCCTTCAGCAGCGCTTCCCGTACAAGGTAGTAGTTCTTGGGGTTGCGGTACTGGATCAGCGCTCGTTGCATGGCCTTTTCGTGCGGATCTGTGGGAACATAGACCTTTTCCATAGTCCGGGGATCCAGGCCTGTGTAATACATTACCGTGGACAGGGTAGAGGGGGTGGGGTAGAAGTCCTGTACCTGCTCGGGGTTATAACCCATTTCCCGGATGTATTCCGCCAGCTCAATGGCTTCCTTCAAGGTGGAACCGGGATGGCTGGACATGAGGTAGGGGACAAGGTACTGATTCATGCCGTACTGTTTGTTCAGGGCGAAATACTTGTCCGCGAATTTGTTGTAAACTGCGTTTCTGGGCTTGCCCATGCGGTCCAGCACCGCATCGGAGACATGCTCCGGAGCGACCTTCAACTGACCGGAGATATGGAACTGTACCAACTCCTTAAAGAAGGTATCCTTTTTGTCCGCCAGCAGATAGTCAAAGCGAATGCCGCTGCGAACGAATACCTTCTTCACACCCGGGATCTTTCGAAGCTTGCGCAGAAGAGCCACATAATCGCTGTGGTCAGCTTTCATATTCTTACACGGGGTGGGGTAGAGGCACTGTCTGCCGCCGCAGGCGCCCTTGGACATCTGTTTTTCGCAGGCAGGATGGCGGAAATTGGCGGTAGGGCCGCCCACATCGTGGATATAGCCCTTGAAATCCTTTTCCTTAGCCATGCATTCTGCTTCCTTCAGGATGGATTCGTGGCTCCTGGTCTGAATGATACGGCCCTGATGGAAGGTCAGGGCGCAGAAAGAGCAGGCACCGAAGCAGCCACGGTTGGATACCAGGCTGAATTTCACCTCTTCAATGGCGGGAACGCCGCCTTTTTTCGCATAGCTGGGATGCCAGGTGCGTTCATAAGGCAGGTCATATACCGCATCCATTTCATCGGTGGTCAGGGGCTTTTGGGGCGGGTTCTGTACCACGAATTCCTTGCCGTAGGGTTCTGCCAGCCGCTTGGCGGTAAAGGGGTCACAATTGCCATACTGGGTCTTGAAGCTTTCCGCATACTTTCGCTTGTTGGTCTTGACCTCTTCGAAGCTGGGCAGTACGATGGTGGGAAGGCTCTCGTCCAATTGGGCGGTCTTATATACCGTTCCGTCGATGTAGGTGATATCCTTGGCCTCCATGCCGGCGTTCAGGGCATCCGCCAGTTCCACAATGGACTTTTCGCCCATGCCGTACATGAGGATATCTGCCTGAGAATCCAGCAAAATGGAGCGTTTCATGGTCTCGGACCAGTAATCGTAGTGGCCAAGGCGGCGAAGGGAGGCCTCGATGCCGCCAATAAGGATGGGAACATCCTTGAAGCTTTGGCGGATCAGGTTGCAGTAGACGATGGTGGCATAGTCTGGGCGCTTGCCCATCTCTCCGCCGGGGGTGAATGCGTCGGTTTTACGCTTGTGCTTCGTTACGGAGTAATGGTTGACCATGGAATCCATATTGCCGCCGGAGACTAAGAAACCCAAACGGGGACGGCCATAGATCTGCACAGAGCCGGGGTCCTTCCAGTTGGGCTGGGAGATGATGCCAACGCTGTAGCCGTGATGCTCCAAGATGCGGCTGATAATGGCATGACCAAAGGAGGGGTGATCCACATACGCATCGCCAATAACATAGACGAAGTCGCACTGGGTCCAGCCCCGGTCCAGCATATCCTGTTTGCAGATGGGCAGAAAGGCCATGGGATACCTCCAAGAATGTTTTTCATCAGTATATCACTTTTTTGCGGAAAAAGGAAGAGGAAAGTACATCTCTTTGTTTCGCATTTCCTGATAAGAAAAACTTTCTGAAATCAGGAAAAAGTTGTTGACAAATTTCGCACATCGTGCTATTATACTCAGGCGCTGAGCGAAAGCTTGGAGTTCAAGAGAATAGGTATGGGCGAGTGGTGGAATTGGTAGACTCGCTAGATTCAGGTTCTAGTGTTCACTGCGGACGTGCGGGTTCAAGTCCCGCCTCGCCCACCAAAAAGAAGAGATATCCAATAGGATATCTCTTCTTTTTCTGTCGGTAGACCTGCGGGACTTGAACCAATCAAATGCAACGGTCCGGGGGACCGTTGCTTCCTGCCGGCTCGACGGCAGGAACACCATAGTTTTCGTCCATTCCCGGACGAAAACGCAAATCAAGTCCCGCCTCGCCCACCAAGGAGACAGTCGAAAGGCTGTCTCTTTTTTGTTGATCATATACAACGACCTTGGTTTTCGTGCAGTCGAAAACCAAGGTTTTTACATTCGTTGTATTCAGAAGAAATATCTTAGAAAGTATCATCGATCCACAGGTTCTTTCTGTAGAAGATCTTTTGCAGGTTTTCAAGATTCTCCCGAATCTCTACACCATCCATGTAAGCGGTATCGGTAAGATCCCGGCTGCCAAGGATCAGCGCGGTAAAAGCATCGATCCCAAGCCGAATATCCCATGTTTGTGTTTCTGTCACGGAAAGACAGGTTTCGTCAAATTCCACACGGAAGGTCCTGTTGTTCCATGGACAGACGGGATCATCGATACAAATGCTGGCGGTACCTTTGCCATGATACCGGGCAAGCTTCAGAACACTTTCCGCATCCACCACGCGGCTTGCACCCATATGCACCGTTTCTCTGCGAACATTGCATTTGTCATAGGCGGCACAAACTTCCTTCAGCCAGAAGGAGATATCCACGTCCAAGGGCAGCGGAAGCTGCACTTCGGAAGCGTAGGAACGCTGGCTGCCGAGGAATGCCAGCATTTCCCGAAGGGCTGCAGGATTTGTAAAATACAGATGGTCCACGAGTATCGTCATGGGTTTGTCATCACTGGTCTGTGTGCGGTAGGACAGAAAACCGTCCGGTCCGTGTTTTCCCTCGTGCAGATAGGAAAAGCTGCTGCCGGAATAGGGTTTGCATTTGCTGAACAAACTGTTCCAGCGGTTCTCACTGCGACAGAAGGAGAGATTGTAGCCTTTCGCAAAGGTTTCATAAATTTCCTTGACCGCCTGCTGCTCCGCAGAACTATTTTCATACCACCGGATCTGATAGGGAATCTCCGGCAGATATTGGACGGGGATCGTCCACCGCTGCCCATAGGCACAGTGTGCATAGCCAAACTTCCGATAGAAGGAGGTCTGGAAGGGATACAGGTGGGAGAAAATTTGTCCATGCTCCTTCGCTTTTTGGAGCGCATCTCGCAGCAGCCGGGAAACACCGCCATTTCTCCTGGCGGAGGGGTCAGACATGACACCGCCAATCCCGCAAAACTCGCAAATATTCCCGTCGAAATGTACTTCAAAGGCATGGGCTGTCAGCGCTGACAACAGCCGCTCTCCTTGAAAAATGCCTGTGCGGGTAACGGTATTGCCCAGAGTTGTGGGATTTTCCTTAGCCTTTTTCTCCTCCCTGGCACAGGATTCCAAAAAGGCCTTTTCGTCCTCCAGACCGGCATTTTTGCTGTGAAAGGCGATGCAGGCCAGCTTCCAGTAGCAAGCCTGATCCTCTAAATGTAAATCGCGAAGCTGCAATTCGTTCATAGGCTCCTCCGATCTCAGTACCGCACAATGGCAAAGCTTGCGGCAGGAACATACAAGCGCCAGCGGTTGCCATCCATATGCTGCAACTTGACACCATCGCTGCCGGCACGGATAATTTCCGGCTGGGCGGCATCCCGGAAGGTCAGCACTGTGGTGCCATCTGCTGCGGGGATCAGATTGTCTCCGTTATGGATGCTGCGCCGATTGCCTTCATTATTGAAGACGGTGATGTAACGGCAGCCCTTTTCGTCCTCCGATAGCAGCCAGTGGAGATTATCGGCGGTACAGGGCAGAAGCTGTGCGGAAAGCGTATCGATCTGCCGGGCCAAAGCTTCCCGATCCCGGCCGTTCAGAACGAAATACCGATCCCTTTGTTTGGCACCAAAGCGGCCATCGGGAGTAGCGTCAACGAGATAGTCGTATTTTCTCAGAACCGTCTCCGGCGCGTCCTCGTAGATGATATCAAAGAGATCGCCAAACCGGGAATTGGTGAGCACATGCCCCTCGTTGCCGTGGATCTTGTCCGGATCCCGACGGAACAGGAACTTAAGAACATCCTCCGCCTGGCCCACAATGCGCTTTTCGTCGTCCGTGATCGGTACCCCCATATATTCCTGGCGCCACTGACCGGGGGTGTAGAGGTCTTGGGAACCCGGGATCTGCACGCAGGCATACTCCACCGGTAAGATCACCGCAAAGGGAATTCTGGCCTTGATGCCACGCAGTTGCTGGGTATCCTGAATAAACGCCTTCTTTACAAGACCGTAGTGGGACAGCTCAAAGGTCTGCATGTCGGTATAACTGCAGTTAAGACCCCATTCCTCGGCAATGTAATCGGCACCGCTCATGAGGCTGTGGTAATAGATTCGGTTCTGCAGCAGCCGGGAGCTGCCACCATTGGGACCGAAGGATGTGAAATCGTCGGGATGCTGCTCCTGGGACAGATACCACTCGTTGCCGGGATCGGTATTGTAGCAGGGCATGGAATAGCCTTCCTCTGCGGTATAGCGCCAGGTCTCATAATAAGTGCCCCAAAGCTTGCCGGAATAGCCTGCCATGCCTCTGGCCACCGCCACGGCAACACGCATCTGGGGAATCTGGCAACCCACCTCCGGCATAAAGGTACGCATACCCAGATCCTGCTGCATCCCGGTCATGAGGTAAAAGCTATCGCATGGCAGGATGCATCCGTCGGTCTCCGCCATGCGGCGGCGGAACATATCCTCTACATCCAGCCGATATTCTGTGAGTGTTTCGGGATATCTCCGCTGGGCGTAAGCTTCCGGCGGATCCTGGATATAGCCTGGCAGCAGTTCCCCGGAGGGGGTGCGGGCATAGGTGCTCATTGTCCTCTGCCGCAGGAGCGCGGCGTCATATGGTCCTTTACTACCGTCCATAGCGTTGCGAACCATGTTCCAATCGTGCCAGCGATTGCTGGCGCTTTCGTGAAGCTGGATGCCTAAGAACCAGGGACCCAGCAGCTCCCGGTATTCCCGGATCAGTGCCTTATCAAAATCATATTCGTGATAAGTAACGCCGCCGGTGAGTCTGTCCACATAGAAAGGATAGTTTCCATCCTTGATAAGACTGTGGAGCCGGCTGCCCTTGGCTGCCAGCTGATTGAACTTCATATCATCAGATAAAGAAAAGACATGCTGGATCTTAAAACCGGAATCGTCATTTAACAGGTCATTCTTGACCAGACCCTCAAAATACTGGGGGTTGTAGACATGGATGAATTTCATGGCTCGCTCCCTTCAACGATTTTGATGTTTGGCAGGGGTTACAATTTCATTATACACCTTTGGGCGGTAAATGGAATAGAAATATTCTCGTGTTTTTGCGATTTCGTGCCGATATTTTTTGACCGGAAACATAAAGCAGGGAAGTATCTATATGCATGAAGGCTTCTTTTTTCTCTTTAATTCTTGAAAAAAGTATTGACAAATCATAAGCTGCGTGGTAATATACTGTGGCGCTGAGGAAAACCCGGCACAAATTACATATGGGCGAGTGGTGGAATTGGTAGACTCGCTAGATTCAGGTTCTAGTGTTCACTGCGGACGTGCGGGTTCAAGTCCCGCCTCGCCCACCAAACAACAAAAAGGACATCCAACAGGATGTCCTTTTTGTTGTTTCATGAAGAATGTGCGGGACTTGAACCAATCAAATGCAACGGTCCGGGGGACCGTTGCTTCTTGCCGGCTCGACGGCAGGAACACCATAGTTTTCGTCCATTCCCGGACGAAAACGCAAATCAAGTCCCGCCTCGCCCACCAAACAACAAAAAGGACATCCAACAGGATGTCCTTTTTGTTGTTTCATGAAGAATGTGCGGGACTTGAACCAATCAAATG
>JAZREG010000015.1:0-3999 GCA_045660725.1 Faecousia sp. | reverse complement strand
GAACGGTTATGACCGTTCCACAGTACAACCTAGCGAAATCGACAATCTCCCGGCGCAGAGGAACCAGCCATCGTCCACCCCTGTCATTGCGAGGGAGCGTCAGCGACCGTGGCAATCCGCATCCTTCCGGCCCCACCGGGGCCGGGCGGCGCAAAGCGCCGCAAGGGGTTACGGATTGCCACAGCCCTTCGGGCTTCGCAATGACAGTGGGGGTCGAAAGTGGGTGCTACTGTATTAGCTGGGCGAGCATCGAAAAGAGGGGCGATTCTTGAATCGCCCCTACAAAGATTCGTTTGCTCCTCAAGCACATTCTGCATTATGCATTCCGCATTCTGCATTTCTGCGCCAGCCATCCCAGTTCCGGCTCGAAGGCCACGCCGAAACGGGAATCATTCTGCGTATTTGCGATTGCTCTGTGGACAAATTCCGCCGCCAATCGGGCGGATTCGGGGACGGACAGGCCGTTCATCAGACCGCCCATGGTGACGGCGGCGAAGAGGTCGCCGGTGCCGTGGCAGCTCCGGGGGATCCGGGGGCCTGCGTGGGCGCATTCGGTCTGACCGTCGGTGAAATAGAAGCCGATGGACTCCGGCGTGGGGGCGTAGCCCGTGAGCAGGACGGCTTTTGCGCCGGTTTTCAACAGCTCCGTCGCAATTTGTTGACAAAATTCCAGGTCGGAGCGCTCCTGCCAGGTCAGCCCGGCGAGCCATGCGCCCTCGGTCAGATTCGGGATCACCAGATCCGCCCGGCTGCACAGACGCCGGTGGGCCGCCACCATCTCCGGGCCGATGCCGGAGTAGAGCCGCCCGTGGTCGCCCATGGCCGGATCCATCACCACCGGGCCGCCGAAGCGGACGATGAGCTCCAGAGCCAGGTCGGCCTGGGCCTCGTTTGCCAGATAGCCCGTGAGGATTCCGTCAAATTTCGCCCCGATGCGCTGCCAGTGCTCCAAAATGCCGCCGACGCAGCCGGAAAGATCCGTCACGGCGGGGCCGGGGAAGGCGGTGTGGGTGGAAAGCAGGGCCGTGGGCAGCACGGCGCACTCGACCCCCATGGCGCAGAGGGTGGGGTGGATCACCGTCAGGGAGCATTTTCCCAGACAGCTTAAGTCCTGCATGGTCACCATTCGTTTCATGCGATCAACTCCTTTCCGTTAGGATACAACAGGGGGCCGAAAAAAACAACGAAAATTTTTGAAAAAAGTTCTTGACAAAAACGATTACCCGTTGTATACTGATGAAGCTGATTCGGCGGTGCCGAACATCAGCTTGGCCACACATGGCGGCGTAACTCAGTTGGTAGAGTATCCGGTTCATACCCGGCTTGTCACCTGTTCAAGTCAGGTCGCCGCTACCAGGCCCGTTGGTCAAGCGGTCAAGACACCGCCCTTTCACGGCGGTAACATGGGTTCGATTCCCGTACGGGTCACCATGCGAAAAAGAGCGTTCTGAAAAGAACGCTCTTTTTTCTTTCCCTCAAATACAAACCTTGTACATTGTGAGAAATGTATTTGCACTTACTGAAAGAATCCCACTTGAGTGATCGAGTGGGAGCCCTTCATTTTTACACCAAAGTTTAAGACCCACAGCCTTCCTGCTCAGGATCGGCTGTGGGTCTTCTTTATTCACCGAACTCATACTTCCAGGTATTTTCTATTTAAATGAGTCCCTTTTGGGTGCGTTCGCTAAGCTTTCCGGATGATATGTTCCATCAAACCCATCGGGAGCCTCTATGGGGCGTTCAGCAGAATGATACGGCAGCACCAGCATCGGAATTGGTAAATAAGCAGGAACCGTATGCCTGCCGGGGAGCATTCGATTGAAGTACTGATCCTTGAAATAGATGATCTTCCATCAATCACCTCCTGTATTTTTCATTTTAGTCTTTCTTGATACAAGGCAAAGCCTCAATCTGACGGTTGTTGATTGTCATATTATACGAAATGGCTTCTCAAAATTGTACACATTGTAATAACCATCTTTTCGCAAGATAAATGTCACCTTTTATGCCAATCCGTTTGACAACGGTATGGGAGAATGGTACATTGATATTAAGGTTTTACACAGGAAATCTATAAAGGAGAGATATGAATGAAGCGTTCTGAAATCAACAAGGCTCTGCGTGAGCTGGAAACCATGTGTGAAAAGTACCATTGCTATCTGCCCCCCTTCTGCCACTTTACCCCAGAGGAGTGGGAAAACAAGGGTCACGAATATGACGAGGTTCGGGACTGCTGCCTGGGCTGGGATATTACCGACTACGGCATGGGTGATTTCGACAAGATGGGCTTCTCCCTCATCACCATCCGAAACGGCCATCAGAAAATGGCCGACAAGTATCCCAAGGTCTATGCCGAGAAACTGCTGTACCTGAAGGAAGGCCAGTATTCTCCCAACCATTTCCACTGGTTCAAGACCGAGGACATTATCAATCGCGGCGGCGGCAATGTTCTGATCCGTGTGTATAACTCCTATCCCGATGAGTCCATTGACTATGAATCCGATGTTACCGTCCATACCGACGGCCGTACCTATACCGTTCCCGCCGGCACCCAGATTCGTCTGCCTCCCGGTGAGAGCATTTTCATCCAGCAGTACCTGTACCATGACTTTGAAGTTGAGCCTGGTACCGGCGATGTTCTGCTGGGCGAGGTCTCCCAGTGCAATGACGATGCCAACGACAATCGCTTCAATCCTCCCATGGGCCGTTTCCCCGCCATCGAAGAGGACGAAGTGCCTTACCGACTGCTGTGTACCGAATATCCCGAAGCAAAGGACGAATAAGGAGAGAAACGATGATTGATGTAGTAGCATTGGGCGAAGTGCTCATTGACTTTGCCTCCCGTGGCACCGATGCGAACGGTTATCCTCTGATGCAGGCCTTGCCCGGCGGTGCGCCTGCCAATTTCCTGGCAGCCCTGACCAAGTACGGCAAATCCACCGCCTTCCTGGGCAAGGTGGGTGACGACACCTTCGGTCATCTGCTGGTTGGTACCGTCAGGGATGCGGGTATCGAAACCCGGGGTATCGTGGTTGACCCTACTGTCTTTACCACCTTGGCTTTTGTCACCTTTGATGCCACCGGCGACCGCAGCTTCAGCTTTGCCCGCAAGCCCGGTGCCGATACCCGGCTGAGTTGGGAAGAAGTGGACAAGTCCCTGATCGATGAAGCCAGGGTATTCCACTTCGGTACACTGAGCCTGACCGATGAGCCTGTCCGTACCACCACCCAGAAATGTGTGGCCTACGCCAAAGCGCAGGGCAAGCTGGTCACCTGTGATCCCAACCTGCGCAAGCCCCTGTGGCGCAGCGAGGAAGAAGCGAAGGAGCAGATCCTCTGGAGCCTGCAGCAGGCGGATGTGGTCAAAATCAGCGATGATGAAGTGGAGTTCCTGTGGAACTGCACCCCGGAAGAGGGGGCGGACAAGCTTCTGAACGAATTCGGCGTATCCCTGGCTATGGTCACCCTTGGCCCCGAGGGCTGCCTGCTGAAGACGAATCATGCCATCTGCCAGGTTGCCAGTCCCAAGGTCAGCCCGGTGGATACCACCGGTGCCGGTGATATTTTCGGCGGCAGCGCTGTTTACCGTCTGCTGGAGCTGAACAAGCCTTTTGCGGAACTGACGGCAGAAGACCTGCGCTATATTGGTGCCTTCGCATCTACCGCAGCCAGCCTGTCCACGGAAACACCCGGCGGCATTCCCAGCATTCCGGAGAAGAATACTGTACTCACGGCTATGTAATGAAGAAGCCCGGGAATCCCTTTGGATTTCCGGGTATTTTCATACTTTATGCCCGGGAATACGGGGAGTCAAGTAGATTGACAAGAGAATAAGCAATTCGTATAATGAGGATATATGCAAAAAACACAATCGTTTTGATTTTATTTAGGGAGATGAGACCGGTATGAAGAATATTCGCAGAAGATTCGCCTCCTTGGCAGCCATAGCTGCGGTTGTGGCCCCTCTTCTGATTACAATTTACTTGCTGTTCTGGAGCC
>JAZREG010000014.1:0-1997 GCA_045660725.1 Faecousia sp. | reverse complement strand
AATATGTCCGCCCTGTACCGCATGGCCTTCAACACCCACAAGCAGATCGACATTGTGGGCGGCGACCGGATCATCATTTCCGCCTCCGCCATCCCCGGCAACGAGAAGGCCGTGTCCCGGATCATCAATGAGCTGTACCGCAAGGGCGCGGATGTGGTGTACGAAAAGAGTGAGGGTCTGCACGTTTCCGGCCACGCTTGCCAGGAGGAACTGAAGATCATCCAGGGCCTGGTAAAGCCCAAGTTCTTCCTCCCGGTTCACGGCGAACAGCGGCATCTGCAGATTCACAGCAAGCTGGCCCAAACCATGGGCATGAACCCCCGGAACATCCACATTGGTGAAATCGGCTCCGTATTTGAACTCAGCGGCAAGACCTGCAAGCTCACCGGCACCGTACCTGCCGGCAGGGTCTTTGTGGACGGCACCGGCGTGGGCGATGTGGGCGCCGTGGTGCTGCGGGATCGGAAACACCTGGCCGAGGACGGCATGATCGTGGTGTGCGTCAACCTCTCTGCCGAGGATGGCAGCGTCATCACCGGCCCGGATATCATCACCCGCGGCTTCATCTATGTAAAGGAATCCGAGGCGCTGATGGAGGAGCTGCAGGAAGTGGCCATGGAGGCCATCGAGCGGTGCCAGCGCAAGCGCAGCCGGGATTGGGCCACTATCAAGAGCGCCATCAAGAACGATCTTTCCGGCTATCTCTACAAGACCACCAAGCGTAACCCCATGATCCTGCCCGTGATCACAGAACTGTAAGCAAAAAGACGCCCTTGAAAAAGGGCGGCTTTTGTGGTTTAATGAGAGAAGCAACTTCCAGCTTATCGCATATCTTTGTAGGGGAGGGGCAGTGCCCCTCCCATCGTGGATTTTGCTCCGTAATGGAGTGAAATCCACGCAAAACGCAAGCGTTACAGAAAATTCGCCCATCGAGGTCGAATTTTCCGATGGGCGGGGCACTGCCCCGCCCCTACAGTGGATGTTCGCAAAACTCCAACTTTCCATACAGGAGCAACGATTATGCGCTACTACTACGCCCCCATGGAGGGGCTGACCGACAGTATCTACCGCCGGCTGCATCACAAGTATTTCGGCGGTATTGACCGCTACTATATGCCCTTCCTCTCCCCCACCATCCACCGGACATTAACCCACAAGGAAGACCGGGAACTGCCCATGGCCGGCAGCGAAGCCTTCGTGGCCGTTCCCCAGGTGCTGACAAAGGTGCCGGAGGATTTCCTGTGGGCTGCCCAGGTCTTTGCTGACCGGGGCTATGACGAGGTGAACCTGAATGTGGGCTGTCCCTCGGGAACCGTGTTCTCCAAGGGCAAGGGCAGCGGCATGCTCCGGGACGCAAACGCCCTGGACGCCTTCCTGGAGGCGGTTTTTGCCGCATCGTGCCTGCCCATTTCCGTCAAGACCCGGCTGGGCGTGGAAGACGCCCGGGAATTCCCCGCCCTTTTGGAGGTATTCAACCGCTATCCCATCAAAGAACTGACCATCCACCCCCGGGTACGGAAACAGTTTTACGACGGGGATGTGGACATGGAAATGTTCCGCTACGCCGCCGAAAACAGCAAAAATAAGCTGTGCTACAACGGAAATTTGGAATCCTTGGCGGATATTCAGGCTATTTCCCAACAGTTCCCCCAGGTGGAGTCGGTGATGCTGGGCCGGGGGCTGATCGCCGACCCGGGAATGCTCCGGGGCGGCACGAAGCGGGAAACTTTGGAGGCCTTCCACAACGAGCTGCTGGATACTTATACAGAAGCCTTCGGCGGCGGCCGCAACGCCATGTTCCGGCTGAAGGAAAACTGGCACTTCCTCATCACCCGGTTTGACGGCAGCGAAAAGCTGTGGAAGCGGCTGCGCAAGACCACGGACATGGGCGAGTTCAAGGCCATCACCGCGGAAATTTTCCACACGCTGCCTATGAAATAACAGTAAAAGGGACGCCGGCCAAAAGGACGGGGGCCAAAAAATTGGTTTTTGGTCAA
>JAZREG010000013.1:0-12712 GCA_045660725.1 Faecousia sp. | reverse complement strand
GGGGGGTGAGGGGGCGGGGGGGGGGGGGGGGGGGGGGGGCGTGGGGGGGCCCCGTGGTGGGGGGGGGGGGGGGGGCAGTGGTCACAGGAGGCTCGGTCACCGTGGTGGGAGGGACAGACTCCTGGGTGGTGGGAGGCACTTCCTGGGTGGTGGTAGTGGGAACGGTCTGCTGGGTGGTGGTAGGCACCGTAGTGGGCTTCTGGGTGGTGGTCACCGCCGGGAGGTTGGCGGCGCAGCCGGCCAGCAGGCAGGCGGCCAGGATCACGCATAGGATCTTTTTCATTTCTCTACCTCTTTGTTTCCTCAGGAATTTTCCTGGGCGCGCTTTTTCATCAGATTCCGCATCCGGACGGCGTGATCCAGCTCCCGCTTGCGGATGCGCAGGCTCTTGGGGGTGCATTCCAGCAGCTCGTCGTCGGCCAGGAACTCCAGGCACTGCTCCAGGGAGAAGACCTTGGGAGGCACCAGGCGGATGGCGTCGTCGGAGCCGGAGGCACGCATATTAGTCAGCTGCTTGCGCTTGCACACGTTGACGGTCATATCTTCGTTGCGGCTGCACACGCCGACTACCATGCCGGCGTACACCGGGGTGCCGGGGCCGATGAGCAGGGCGCCACGCTCCTGGGCGGCGCCCAGGCCGTAGGACACGGCTTCGCCAGACTCGTGGGCGATGAGAGAGCCGGTGAGCCGGCGCTCAATTTCGCCCTTCATGGGGGCGTAGGAGTGGAGCACCGAGGACATGATGCCCTCGCCCCGGGTATCGGTCAAAAATTCGCTGCGGTAGCCGAACAGACCTCTGGAGGGAACCAAAAATTCCAGGCGGTAACGGCTGCCCATGGGGGTCATGCCCAGCAGGTCACCCTTGCGGCGGCCCATTTTCTCGATGACGGCGCCCATACATTCCTCGGGAACGTCGGCCACCATCCGCTCGATGGGTTCGCAGAGCTTGCCGTCGATTTCCTTGGTCAGCACGCGGGGGGTGGACACGGAGAACTCAAAGCCTTCCCGGCGCATGGTCTCCATGAGAATAGAAAGGTGCATTTCGCCGCGGCCGGCCACGTTGAAGGCGTCGGTGGAAGCCTCGGTGACGTGCAGGGACACATCCTTCAGCAGCTCCTTTTCCAGCCGGTCCCGGAGGTTGCGGGAGGTGACGAACTTGCCTTCCTTGCCTGCAAAGGGAGAATCGTTGACGGCGAAGGTCATTTCGATGGTGGGGTCGGAGATTTTGACGAAGGGCAGCGGCTCGATGGTGTCCGGGGCGCAGAGGGTGCGGCCGATGGTGATGTCCGCCATGCCGGACAGGGCCACGATCTCGCCGGCGGAGGCCTGCTGGATGGGGGCCTTGCCCAGGCCGTCGTAGGCATACAGGGCGACGACCTTGCCCTTCTGCTTCAACTCGGGGTTATGGTAGTCGCAGATGGTCACTTCCTGGTTCACCCGGATGGTGCCACGCTCCACCCCGCCCACAGCGATGCGGCCCACATAGTCGTTATAGTCGATGGAGCTTACCAGCAGCTGCAGAGGCGCGGTCTCATCGCCCTGGGGAGGATCGATGTATTGCACGATGGTGTCAAACAGCGGGGTCAGGTCCTTGCCCATCTCGTCGGGGGAGTAGGAGGCAGTACCCTGACGGCCGGAGCAGAAGACGGTGGGAGAATTGAACTGGTCGTCGGTGGCGTCCAGGTCCAGCAGCAGCTCCAGCACCTCGTCCATGACCTCATGAACACGGGCATCGGGCTTGTCCACCTTGTTCACCGCCACGATGACCTTATGGCCCAGCTCCAGGGCCTTGCCCAGGACGAACCGGGTCTGAGGCATGGGGCCTTCCGCGGCGTCCACCAGCAGGATAACGCCGTTGACCATCTTCAGGATCCGCTCCACCTCGCCGCCGAAGTCGGCGTGGCCGGGGGTATCCACGATGTTGATCTTGCAGTCTTTATAGTATACGGAGGTGTTCTTCGCCAAAATGGTGATGCCACGCTCCCGCTCCAGGTCGCCGGAGTCCATGACCCGGTCCTGGGTCGCCTGATTTTCACGGTAAATGCCGCCCTGCTTCAGCAGCTCGTCCACCAGGGTGGTCTTGCCGTGGTCGACGTGGGCGATGATTGCGATATTGCGGATCTTCTCTTGAGAAGCCATAAGGGTCGCTCCTTTTATCATTCAAGTGTCGGGATATTCTCTCAACATAAAAGAATACCATATTATGTATGAAAAAGCAATCCCTTTGCCCTGGTTTTGTTGTGATTTTGTCATTTTGCGGGGCGGGCGATTCCGCAATCGCCCCTACATTGGGAAACGACATAATTTCCGTCGAATTTTGGTTGACATAAGATGTGAAAAAGTCGTTATTTCTCTGCACAGTCAACATAAGTTTTCCACACTCTCCACAGGTTTCTCCACAGGCAAAGTAAGAAAAAACCCTGTAAATCCATGGATTTACAGGGAATTTTCAGGAATGTTTCCGGGGTGCGCACAAATTGCGCCGCAACCGGGGTGGTTTACAGAACACCGTTTTCAAACAGCACACGGGCGGAAAACACCCGGCCGTGACCTGTGGATTCTACGCCTTCCCGGAGGGCATCTACCGTGAGATTTCCCTCGCTGTCCAGCTCCCAATGCAGGTCCAAACGCTCCTGCTCCCGGGCCTCCGACAGGTAGCACAGGGTGAACTCCGCCATGGGATGCGCCCCGTGGAAATCCCCGGGCAGCAGATCCGTGACCCAATCCAGGTAGCGGCAATTGTTCATGTGGCCGTTCACATCCAGGTCGGAATACCGGACGGTGCGGGAGGTGCTGTGTTCCAGGGTTCGCAGGGCCAAAGAGCCGGGGACGGCCAATTCGCTGCCTGTCAGTTGGCCTTCCACGGTGACACCGCTTTTGCCCGGCAGCACCATGGCCCGGGTGTTGGCATCCATCAGCACCCACAGGCTGATGCCCCGGAACAGCTCGTTGCCCCGGCTGTCGGTGACCACCGTGGACCGGGGGAAGGCGGTGCGGGTGGTGGGCATGGGCCAGGTGGTGGCGGTAAGCTGCTCGCCCACCTCCGGAAGCCGGGTGATCTGCACCCGGTGACGGATCACCGCCCAAAAGAGGTCGCGTTCCATGAGCGTCTCCCGGTCGGTACCCAGCAGGGCGCTGTGATCCCCGGCTACCTGCTGTAGGATATGCAGCAGCTGGCTGGGCCGCAGTCGGCCGTGGCGATCCACCATGGCGGCGGTGACGGAAAATTCTTTTTCGTATACAGGCTTCATGGTCTTCTCCTTATGCCCCGGCTTCGCCCAGGGTCAGATTCACCGTCAGCTGCTGCCCGTAGCGGTACAGGGTCAGCTGCACAGTATCGCCGGGCTTGTGGGCGTAGATGGCTTTGTTCACCTCGTCGATGGAGGTGACCCGGTTGCTCCCCACCGCCAGGAGGATGTCGCCGGCCTTCAGACCGGCTGTCTGGGCGGGGCTGTCGGCCTCCACCTGGACGATCCGAATACCCGCGGGCAGGTTGTAATACTTAAGATACTGGCTGGAGATGTTCTGCATCGTCACGCCCATCCGGGGGCGACCGGAAACATAGCCCTGGGCGATCAGCTGCTCGGCCACCTCCTTGACGGTGGCGCTGGGAATGGCGAAGCCCAGGCCCTCCACGCCGGCGCTGTCGGAAAAGGCGCTGATCTTCATGGTGTTGATGCCGATGACCTGGCCGAAGCAATTGAGCAGCGGGCCGCCGGAGTTGCCGGAATTCAGGGCGGCGTTGGTTTGGATCAGGGACATGGTCCAGCCGCTCTGCACGATGTCCCGGTTGATGGCGGAGATGATGCCGTCGGTCATGGTGCCTCGCAGAGCGATGCCCAGGGGGTCGCCGATGGCGGCCACGGCGTCGCCCACCCGGATGGTGGCGGAGTCGCCGAACTGGGCGGGGGAGAGGTCATTGGCCTGGATATACAGCACCGCCAGGTCGGAAAGATGGTCGACGCCCACGATGGCGGCGGAGAAGGTGCGGCCGTCGGTGAGGAGCACGGAGATTTCCAAAGCGTCCACCACCACATGGCAGTTGGTCACCAGGTAGCCGTCCCGGCTCAGCACCACGCCGGTACCGCCGGCGCTGCCTTCGGCGGTGGTGCAGGTGATGCTCACCACCGAGTCGATGGCCATATCATAAATGGTCTGCAGGGAGTAGCCACCGGCCTGGGGGATGTTCTCCACCGCTTCCGGAAGAGGCTGGAGCTGGACGGATACATTTCCCCCCTGAGGCGCCTGCACCGGGTCGTCGGGATTGCCGGGGTCGGTGGTGTGGCTGGCCGAGGGCATAAATTGCAGGCCGTCGCTGGGGTCAGAGGGGGTGGTGCTTTCCAGGGGGCGGAAATTCAGGGCGTTCATGGCGCTGAAAATGCCGCACAGCAGGATCACCGCCACCAAAGTCACGGCGATGATGCCGCCCCGGTTTTTCGGCGGCTGGGTAGAGCCGGTCTCGTAGGAGTCCTGCTCCCAGGGATCAAGATTGTGGTCGAAATTAGCCATAAGAAAACCTCACAGAGGGGGAATTTCAGAAAGAGAACAACTTCTTGCCCCCCGCGTTTACGAGGGGGCTGGCTGCGACAGCAACCGGGGGGAGCATCCAATGACGCTCCTTATCTTGCCCCCGCACAAGTGCGGGGGCCGAGAAGCCTGCGGCTTAGTTGATAAGCGGCAGCGTAAAGGTAAAGGTGGTCTTGCCCTCCCGGCTGGTGACGGAAATGTTTTCGCCGTGGGAGGATACCAGGGTGCGGACGATGTACAGGCCCAGGCCCCAGCTTTCCCGATCCCGGGAGCGGCTCTTGTCCATTTTGTGGAACCGGTCGAAGACCAGGGGCAGCTCCTCCGGGGGGATGGTAGGGCCGTCGTTTTGGACGCTGATATAGATCTTGTTGCCGCCTTCCGTGACAGACAGCACCAGGGTGCCGCCCTGGGTGGAAAATTTCACCGCGTTGTCCACCAAATTGTACACCACCTGGGTGATGGCGTCCGCGGTGGCGGAGGTGTACACCGGATGCTCCGGCATTTGCACCTGCACATCCAGCTGTTTTTCGGTGATGCTTTTTTCAAAGGTGATCAGCACCCGGCCGCAGCATTCCGTCAGGTCGAACCGGGTCCGCTGCTCCGGGGGGAAGCCCCGGTCCTGAAGCCGGGAGATATCCAGCATGCTGCGCACCAGGCGGCTGAGCCGCTTGGTCTCCCCGGAAACCAGCTCCAGGTATTGCCGGTGGCGCTCCTTCGGGATGGTGCCGTCCAGGATGCCGTCCACGAAGCCTGAGATGGTGGTCATGGGGGTTTTCAGCTCGTGGGAGATGTTGGCCACGAATTCCTGGCGCTGATATTCGCTTTTTTCCAGGGAGGAGGCCATGTTGTTAAAGGCCAGCGCCAGCTCCCGGATCTCCTGGGAGGCGTTTTCCTCCATGTTGACCCGGGCGGAAAGCTGCCCGTGGCCGAAATCCGTGGCGGCCTTGGCCAGGGTGCGCAGGGGGGCGGTGTTGCGCCGGGTGAAAATGGTCAGGAACACCACCGCGGCCGCCAGCACCAGTACCGATACGGAAATAAAGATCCGGGAGATCCGCTGCAGCACCGCCTGGGTGCCGGTGGTGGGAGTGGAGATGATCAGGATGCCCACGATGGTGCCGGCATCGCTGCGCACCGGCAGGGACAGCACATACCGCTGCTCCGGATAAAGCCGGCTGATGGTACCGGTGTAGGTGGTGCCGCCGTCCCGGATGGTTCGCTCCAAAAAGCTTTCGTCCACCCGCCAGCCCACATGGACGCAGCCGAAGGGGGCATCGGCGCACAGCCGGATCATGCCGCCGGCGTCGCACACCACCACATCCGCTCCGGAAACTGCCGCGGCGGCAGACAGGGCGATGTGGAAATCCCGGGTATCCAGGTTTTTGTCGTCAGAGTAGGCCTGAACCAGGGCCGCGATGCTTTCACCGTCCTGCCGCAGGGCGTCCATAGCCCGGTCGGTCAGGAAGGAGCGCACCAGGAGCTGAAAGGAGAAGCCGATGAGCAGCAGCGCCGTCAAAAACAGCACCGCAAAGGACAGAAAGGACCGACTGAAGGATGTTTTCATGATTCGATGACCTCGAATTTATAACCCACGCCCCAAACGGTCCGCAGGCCCCACCGGTCAGACAGACCCTCCAGCTTTTCCCGCAGGCGTTTGATGTGGACATCCACGGTGCGGCTGTCGCCGAAGTAGTCAAAGCCCCACACCTCGTCCAGCAGCTGGTTGCGGGTGTAGACCCGGTTGGGAGAGGCGGCCAGATAGAACAGCAGTTCCAGCTCCTTGGGGGGCGTATCCACCTTCTTGCCGTCCACCAGAATGCAGAAAGCGTCCATATCGATGGTCAGCCGGTCGAATTCCAGCCGGCGGGACTTCTTTTCCGTCAGGGTGTTGGGCGCCCGGCGCAGCACTGCCTCGATCCGGGCCAGGACTTCCTTCATTTCGAAGGGTTTGGTGATGTAGTCGTCGGCGCCGGCCCGGAGGCCCTGGACCTTGTCGTTGGTCTCCGACTTGGCGGTGAGCATGATGATGGGGGCCTGGGATTCGGCACGGATGGCCCGGCACAGCGCCCAGCCGTCCATAACGGGCATCATCACATCCAGCAGCACCAGATCCGGCTGGTTGGCCCGGAATTTTTCCAGGCCCTGGCCACCGTCAAATGCGGTGGTCACGGCGTAGCCTTCCTTTTCCAAATA
Organism: Faecousia sp.; assembly: GCA_045660725.1. GTDB lineage: Bacteria > Bacillota > Clostridia > Oscillospirales > Oscillospiraceae > Faecousia. The sequence continues at coordinate 5,995 of JAZREG010000013.1, read as the reverse complement.
CATTTGCAGAAGCTCCGCGATGTTGCGGTCGTCCTCCACGATCAGCACAGAGATGGCCATGGTTATCCCTCCTGTTTTGGCATAGGTTTCTTTTTCTATCATTATAACCGATTTTTCCCGAAATGCATGAACAAATTTTAAAGAGTTTTCCCCGAATTTGTGAACAGGCGGAAAAACCTTGCATATCTGCCGGCGCGGATGTATAATATTTGGCGAAGAACGCAACGGAAAGGAAATTTTCTTATGCAGTGGTTATGGGAATTTTTGAAGGCAGTGCTGTTTGGCATCGTGGAGGGCATCACCGAGTGGCTGCCTGTGTCGTCCACAGGTCATTTGATCCTGCTGGACGAATTTGTGAAGCTGGATGTCAGCGGCGCGTTTTATGAGATGTTTCAGGTGGTGATCCAGCTGGGTGCGATCCTGGCGGTGATCCTGCTGTTTTTCCATAAGCTCAACCCCTTCTCCCCGAAGAAGGACGCGGCCCAAAAGAAGGCGACCTGGAGCCTGTGGCTGAAGGTGGTGGCGGCGGTGCTGCCGTCTGCGGTGGTGGGACTGCTGCTGGATGATTGGATGGATGCCCACCTGTACCGGCCCACGGTGGTGGCGGCCATGCTCATCGTCTACGGCATCGCCTTTCTGCTGGTGGAAAAGCGGAACGCAAACCGCAAGTTTGCCATCCATGATGTGGGCGAAATCGACCTGAAGACCGCCATTGCCATCGGCGCGTTCCAGTGTCTGAGCCTGATCCCCGGCACCTCCCGGTCCGGCGCCACCATTTTGGGCGCGATTTTCCTGGGCGTTTCCCGCTCTGCCGGCGCGGAATTCAGCTTTTTCCTGGCCATTCCCACCATGCTGGGTGCCAGCGCCCTGAAGCTGCTGAAATTCCTCCTGGAGGGTGTCGCCCCCACGGGAACGGAGCTGATGGTGCTGATCGTAGGCTGTGTGGTGTCCTTTGTAGTGAGTTTGCTGGTGATCCGTGGTCTGATGGCCTATGTCCGCCGGAAGAGCTTTGCCGTGTTCGGCGTGTATCGCATCCTTCTGGGCGGCGCGGTGCTGGTGTATTTCCTGCTGAAGGGGATCGTTTGAGAGGAAAAAGACCCAATCGTAATAATGTAGGGGAGGGGCAGTGCCCCTCCCTTGCTTTGGCATTGCGTCCTTTTTGTAGGGTGGGTTTTCCCGAAATGCGGGAAATTGACAATCCTTTTCCTGTATTATATAATGTAGAAAAAGGAGGGATGCCCCATGCCCAAGAAGAACACCCGCAACACCAAAAGCAAGATCGTGTCTGCCGCCTGGCGGCTGTTTTACGAGCATGGCTACGACGATACCACCATCGAGGAGATCATTTTTGAATCCGGCACCTCCAAAGGCTCATTTTACCACTATTTCGACAGCAAGGACGCCCTGTTGGGCTCTCTTGCCTACCTCTTCGACGAAAAGTATGAGGAATTGGAAGAAGCCATCCGCCCCGGGGTGGACACGGTGCAGACCCTTTTGATGCTGAACCGGGAGCTGTTTTCCATGGTGGAGAACACCATCGACCTGGAACTGATCAAGAAGCTCTATTCCACCCAGCTGGTGACCAAAAGCGAAAAGCAGCTGCTTGATCACAATCGGGTGTACTACAAGCTGCTGCGCAAGCTGGCGGTGGCGGGGCAGGCCAGCGGCGAACTGACGAAGGCCATGTCTGCCGGCGATATCGTCCGGTACTACGCCTTCTGCGAGCGGGCGCTGATCTATGACTGGTGCCTGGTGGGCGGCGAATACGCCCTGACGGAGCGGGCGGCACAGATGATGCCCTTTTTCCTGAAGCGAATCGAAAATAATGAATAGTTTATTTTCTGTATATTTTTTCGTATAGACTACGGTCTATAAAAAAGCCGTTGCAGCACAACGATAAATTCAACAAGAACGCAAAATGGTCAAAGTGAAGTATACACTTTGTTCTGTGTTGCGTTCTTGTTTTCTTTCTGCTATAGTAACACCCATCCAAGCAAGAGAGGGGAATTTTTCGTGGAGGGTAACATTCAAATTTTGATCGCAATGGTGATCTACATGGCTGCTGTGGTGGCCATCGGCTTGTATTTTTCCAAGCGGGCCAACGCCAGCTCCGAGCATTATTTCCTGGGCGGCCGCAGCCTTGGCCCCTGGGTCACCGCCATGAGCGCGGAGGCCTCGGACATGAGCGGCTGGCTGCTGATGGGTCTGCCGGGGGTCGCCTACTGGTGCGGCCTTGCCGACGCCGCCTGGACGGCCATCGGCCTGGCGGTGGGTACATATTTTAACTGGCTGCTGGTTTCCAAGCGGCTGCGCCGCTACAGCATCCGGGCCAACAACGCCATTACCCTGCCGGAATTCTTCTCCAACCGCTTCCGGGAGAATAAGAAAGTGATCATGTCCCTGTCCGCGGTGTTTATTTTGGTGTTCTTCACCGTGTATGCCGCCAGCTGCTTCGTCACCTGCGGCAAGCTGTTTTCCACGCTGTTTGGTACTTCTTACATTTCCATGATGCTCCTGGGCGCGGCCTTCGTGCTGCTGTACACCCTGCTGGGCGGCTTCCTGGCAGAGAGCGCCTCGGATTTCATGCAGGCCATCGTGATGATCATCGCCCTGACCGTCATCGTGATCATCAGCACCCTGAAGGCCGGCGGCCTGGGCCAGGTGCTGGAAAATGCCAAAAACATCCCTGGCTTCCTGGATTTCTTCGGCATGGCCACCCCCACCCTGGGGGAAAACGGCAGCCAGCTGGTACAGGCAGGCAAGCCTGTCTTCGGCGCGGCCACCGACTATGGCTTCCTGAAGATCGCCTCCATGATGGCCTGGGGCCTGGGCTACTTCGGTATGCCCCAGGTGCTGCTGCGATTCATGGCCATCCGCAAAGAAAAGGAGCTGAAGTCCTCCCGCCGCATCGCCATGGTTTGGGTGGTCATCTCCCTGGCCGTTGCGGTGTTCATCGGCATCGTGGGCCGTCAGCTGTTCCCCACCAAGCACCTGACCGGCGGTGACGCGGAAAATATCTTCATCACCCTGTCCACTTCCTATTTGCCCCCCATCCTGGCGGGCTTTGTGATGGCGGGCATCCTGGCAGCCACCATTTCCTCTTCCGATTCTTACCTGCTCATTGCCGCTTCCGCCTTTGCCAAGAACATTTTCCAGGGCGTTGCCAAGAAAAACGCCACGGATAAGCAGGTGATGACCGTTTCCCGGATCACCCTGCTGGTCATCGCCCTGATCGCCGCGGTGATCGCCCTGGATGAGGACAGCGTTATTTTCAACATCGTTTCCTTTGCCTGGGCAGGCTTCGGCGCCACCTTCGGCCCGCTGATGCTCCTGAGCCTGTTCTGGAAGCGGATCAACCGTTGGGGCGCCATCGCCGGCATGGTCGGCGGCGCAGGGATGGTATTTTTGTGGAAGCTGGTGATCTCCCAGCTGGGCGGCGTGTTTGCCATCTATGAGCTGCTGCCCGCCTTCCTGTTCTCCGGGCTGTGCATCGTGGTGGTGTCCCTGGCGACCAAGGCCCCGGAGCAGGCCATCTGCGAGGATTTCGAAGCGGTGAAGGCCGGCACCGGCCTGGACCTGTAAACAGAATCTTGTCATTTTCCTCTCTTTGGGAAGGCCCGGCGCCCCCTCTTGCCGGGCCTTCCGATTTTATGTTGCAATTTGTGGAAATGTGTGATAAATTAATCTTATCATAAATTTTTAGGAGGTTTTCTCATGGAAAAGACCAAACTTGGTATCGCGAAGACCCTGTTTGCAGCCATCGTCTGCCTGCTGGGCCTGTACGGCGGCTATACCCCCATGCTGCTGGTGCTGGCCTATGTTCTGCTGGTGGAGGAGGATGCCGGACTGAAGAAGTTCGCGGTGAAGATCCTGACCATCATGCTGGCTTTCTCTGCCGCTTCCACGGTCATCAACCTGATCCCCGACCTGCTGAACCTGGTGTACAGCCTGCTGGGCCTGTTCGGTGTGAACTTCTACCTGAGCGTTGTGGAAAGAGCGTTCAGTTTCCTGAACAACGTTCTGTACCTGGCCAAGACCGTGCTGCTGGTGTTCCTGGCTGTCATCGCCTTCCTGGGCAAGAATTTCAAGCTGCCCGTGTTGGATGATTTCCTGGACAAGTATATCGGCTAAGCTTCCTTACATAAAAAAACGGCACCCACCGGGTGCCGTTTTTTATATCATAGGGCACAGCTCTGATCCCGCCCTACGAAAAGGACGCAACGCCAATGTAGGGGAGGGGCAATGCCCCTCCCACAAGCGTAACGAAAACTACGCCGTTTCGGACGAGCGATGCTCGCCCCTACATTTCTTTGGTTGGGGCGGCCATTGGCCGTCCGTCGTTTCCGCAACAACTGCCGTAATGGGAGGGGCAATGCCCCTCCCCTACAAATGCGTACATGAATTTTGTGGGACGGGGCTTGTGCAACGCCGGGAAATGGTGTACAATAAATAACTACATACGTGAAGGGAGGCCCTGCCATGGCGTTTGACCGGGAAGAACTGAATAAGCGCCGGCAGGAGCGGCAGGAAGAGCAAAAATTCCTGCAGCAGCAGAAAAAACTCCTGAAGCTGGGCGTCATTTTCACTGCGGCCACATTGGTGCTTTGCGCCGGTGCGCTGCTGACCACCTGGCTGGTGGCCAATCGCCGGCAGGAGCCGCCGACGCTGCAAGCGCCCTCCACCCAGGCGCCGGTCACCACCGCCCCGCCCACCGAGCCGCCTCCCACCATTCCCGATACGGTGATCCACTTTGTGGCCGGCGGTGACCTGAATGTGACGGATAAGGTGGTGCAATCCGGCATCGCCGTCAGCGGCTATGATTATACGGAAATGTTCCTGGATGTGGCGCCGATCCTGGCAGGCTCCGATCTGACGGCTGTGAATTTCGAGGGCAGCCTCTATGGCGCGCCTTACGGCACAGCCAATAAATCCGCACCTGTTCAGCTGCTGCAGGGTCTGCAGCGGGCCGGCGTGGATCTGTTGCAGGCGGCCAATTCCCAAACGGTGGTCAACGGCCTTTCCGGTCTGCGCCAGACCCTGCAGGGCATCCACAGCGCCGGGCTGACCCCCCTGGGGGCTTTCGCCGATGCGGCGGAATTCAAGCGCACCGGCGGATTTGTCATCCGGGAAGTGCAGGGGGTGAAGATCGCCTTCGTGGCCTTTACCAAGGGCATGGACGGCATGGGCCTGCCCGCCGGCAGCGAAAGCTGCGTCAATCTCCTGTACGAGGACTACAACAGCGCCTATCAGAAGGTGGATACCGCCGGCATAACCAAGGTGCTGCGCGCTGCTCAGGCGGAAAAGCCCGATGTGACCATCGCCCTGCTGCACTGGGGCAGCGAGTTTAACGATCAGATCAGCAAGACCCAGACCAAGATCACGGAGCTGCTGCTCCAGGAGGGCGTGGACGCCATTGTGGGCAGCCACTCCCACTATGTCCAGCAGGTGAAGTTCGACCCGGCGGCGGGTACGCTGATCGCCTACTCCCTGGGAGATTTCCTGGGGGATGGTGACAAGGCCGGCACCAACTATTCCATCCTTTTGGATATCGAGATCACAAAAAACGGCACCACCGGGGAGTCTCGGGTCACCGGTTTTGACTACACGCCCATTTTTATCGCGGATGAGACCGCCACCGGAGGCAGCCTGCGGCTGCTGCGGATCCCGGAGGCCATTACCGCCTACGAAAATCGCTTCCTGGGCAGCGTGTCCAAGGAGACCTATACGGCGATGAAGTCCGCCCTGGAGCGGATCGAAGCCCGGGTCAATGGTAAATAAAAGGAAAATGCCCCGCCCAATGGCGGGGCATTGTTGCTGCTATGGGTTCCAAAAGAGAGGTAAATTTCAGTCTAGCGAGCTGTTTGGAGCGCGGAGCGCGAGCCTCCCCTGTGTAAGGGGAGGTGGTCAAAATCTTCGATTTTGACCGGAGGGGTTGTCAAAGTTACGACAATCCCTCAGTCAAAGATCGGATTTGCATCCGATTTTTGACAGCTCC
>JAZREG010000012.1:0-4702 GCA_045660725.1 Faecousia sp. | reverse complement strand
AGATCATCAAGCTGCGTGAGCGGATCAATACTACCTTTATCTACGTTACCCACGACCAGGTCGAGGCTATGACCCTGGGCGACCCTATCGTCATCATGAAGGACGGCTTCATCCAGCAGATCGGCACTCCTCAGGAAGTGTTCAACCACCCCTACAACCTGTTCGTTGCCGGCTTCATCGGCTCTCCCCAGATGAACTTCTTCGATGCTTCCCTGGTGAAGGTCGACGGCAAGTACGCTGTCAAGCTGGGTGAGCACGTTGTGGCTCTGTCCGAGGACAAGCAGGCTAGACTGGCCGCCAACGAAGTCGCTGAGCAGGAAGTCACTCTGGGCCTGCGTCCCGAGCACCTGTCCCTGGCCGACGAGGGCGTTCCCGCTGTCATCGACCTGTTCGAAATGATGGGCGCTTCTGTCCACCTGCACGTTAACACTCTGGGCCGCGACGTGGTTCTGGTTGTCAACACCATGAACATGACCGGCGCCGAGATCGCTGCCCTGTCCATGGGCGGAAAGATCAACTTCAACTTCCTGGGCTCTGTTTGCCATGTCTTCAGCAAGGAGACCGGCATCAACCTGGAGGCCTGATCTTAGGTTACATCGCGGACCTGCCGGCAGGCAGGTCCGCTTTTTCCGCGACGGGAAAACATGACGAAAACCCGGGCGCAAGAGCGCCTGTTTTGATGAAAGAGTGAGAAAATGTGTGCAACGCATCAGTTTCTCTTGACAAATCGGCAAAAAAGTATTAATCTCTATTCGTGGCACTTGGAAACGATTTCATTTCTTGAATCTTTAAGTTTTTAGGTTGTTTCCTCTACTTTTTAATGGAAAATGCTTGCCGCATCCCTGCCTGTGGGTTTATTGCCCCGGAACGGCTTTTGCGGTTGTTAATAAAATGGATATATAGCGATAAAAAGGAGCGACCCCAATGCGTGAAAGTGGCATTTTAATGCATATTACATCCCTGCCCAGCCCCTATGGCGTGGGTACCATGGGACGGGAAGCCTTTGCTTTTGTGGACTTTCTGAAGAAGGCCGGTCAGAAGCTTTGGCAGATCCTGCCCCTGACCCCCACGGGCTACGGCGATTCTCCCTATCAGTCCTGCTCTACCTTTGCCGGCAACCACTATCTGATCGACCTGGATCTGTTGGTGGAAGAGGGCCTGCTGGAGCAGCAGGAAGTCGCCGGTATTTACTGGGGCGACCGGGAGGAAAAGGTGGACTTCGGTCTGCAGTACAACAACCGCCTGAACGTTCTGCGTTTGGCTTACCGCCGCTTTGGGGATAATGAAGCCCTGGAAGCCTTCTGCCGGGAACACGCCAGCTGGCTGCCGGATTTCAGCCTCTTCATGGCGTTGAAGGATCGGTTCTGCGGCGCTCCCTGGTACCAGTGGGAGGATCGGCTGAAGTTCCGGGATCACGATGCCATTTGGGCTGTCCGTCAGGAACTGAAGGAAGAGATCCGCTTCTACAATTTTGTGCAGTACCTGTTCTACCGGCAGTGGAACAGCCTGCGCGGCTACGCCCATGAAAACGGTATTCGCATGATCGGTGACGTGCCGATCTATGTGCCTTATGATTCCGCGGATGTGTGGATGAATCCGGAGCTGTTCCAGATGGATGCTTCCCTGACACCCACCGCTGTGGCAGGCTGCCCCCCGGATGCGTTTTCCGAGGATGGCCAGCTGTGGGGCAACCCCCTGTATCGCTGGGATGTGATCGCCCGGGATGAATTTGCCTGGTGGATCCGCCGCCTGGCTGCTGCCGGCGAGCTGTATGACCTGGTTCGCCTGGACCACTTCCGTGGTTTTGAGGCCTACTGGGCAGTACCCTTCGGCCACAGCACCGCCAAAAACGGCAGCTGGGTCAAGGGCCCCGGCATGGACTTCATCGCAGCGGTGCAGAAGAAACTGCCCAAGCTGCAGCTGATCGCAGAGGACCTGGGCTTCCTGACCCAGGAGGTGCTGGATCTGCGGGATGACTCGGGTCTGCCCGGCATGAAGGTGCTGGAGTTCGCTTTTGACTCCCGGGAGCCTTCCGAATACTTGCCTCACACCTATCCCACCAATTCCGTGTGCTACGTGGGTACCCATGACAATATGACCATGCGCCAGTGGTTCGACACCGCTGACAAGGCCGCGGTGGAGTATGCTGCGGAGTACATGTGCCTGAGCGAGGGCGAGGGCTATGTCTGGGGTACCATCCGTACCGCCATGGCCAGCGTGTCCGACACCTGCGTGGTGCAGATGCAGGACTACCTGGATCTGGGTGGAGAGGCCCGTATGAATTTCCCCGGCACCTGCGACGGCACCAACTGGACCTGGCGGGCTCGCAAGGGCTTCGCTACTGCAGAACTGGCAGAGAAGATCCGCAAGCTGACGGTTCTGTATGGCCGCGTTTAAAATGTGAATTTTTCCACAAAAAAGAATGGAGAATCGAATCATGAGTTATAATTGTCTGAACATTTTGAAGTGGACCGAGGCCCAGCTGAAGTACACTTATGACGTTTCCCTGCAGGAAGCTTCTGCCCAGGAGCTCCACGAGGCCCTGAGCCAGGCGGTGATGATGTCCATCTCCGACAACTGGAACCGCTCCAAGCATACCCGTATGCATCAGCGGAAGGCCTACTATATCTCCGCCGAGTATCTGATCGGTCGGCTGGTTTACTCCAACCTGTACAACCTGGGCATTCTGGACGAGATGAAGCAGCTGTTTGCGGAGCGGGGCGTGGATTTGGCTATCCTGGAAGATGTCGAGGATGCTGCGCTGGGCAATGGCGGCCTGGGCCGTCTGGCTGCCTGCTTCCTGGACTCTGCCGCTTCCACCAATATTCCTCTGTCCGGCTACGGCCTGCGCTATAAGTTCGGCCTGTTCAAGCAGAGCTTTGATGAGCATGGCAGCCAGAAGGAAAATGCGGATGACTGGTCCAAGTTCGGCGATCCCTGGTCTTACCGTCGTTACAACCACACTGTGAAGGTCAAGTTCCCTGACCACACCGTCCTGGCTGTTCCCTATGATGTCCCTGTTATCGGTTACGGCACTGAGAATATCAACACCCTCCGCCTGTGGCAGTGCGAGGCTGAGGAAGAGCTGGACTTCAACGCTTTCAATGACCAGGATTACCTCCGGGCTTTGGCACAGAAGAACAAGGCCGAGGATATCTCCCGTGTCCTGTACCCCAACGACTCCACCTGGGAGGGTAAGCGCCTGCGCATCAAGCAGCAGTATGTGCTGTCTTCCGCATCCCTGCAGGATATGCTGCGGGTCTACAAGAGCGCCCACGGCAGCGACCTGACCCATTTTGCGGAGTACTATGCTGTACAGCTGAACGATACCCACCCCGCTATGTCTATTCCTGAGCTGATCCGCCTGCTGATGGTTGAGGGTATGGACTTTGACCAGAGCTTTGCCATCGCCCAGAAGACCTTCTCCTACACCAACCACACCGTTATGGGTGAGGCGCTGGAGAAGTGGAATCTGGACCTGCTGCGCAGCGTGGTGCCGGAGATCGTGGACATCATCCTGCGTATCGACGCCAAGCTCAAGAGCGAGCATCCCAACCTGTTCATCGTCCGGGACAACACTGCCCACATGGCAAACCTGTCCATCTACGTTGGCACCTACATCAACGGTGTTGCCGAGATCCACAGCCAGATCCTGAAGGATGACTGCTTCAAGGAGTGGTACGCTGCCTTCCCCGAGCGGTTCCAGAACAAGACCAACGGTGTTACCCCCCGCCGCTGGATGGGCCTGTGCAACCCCGAGCTGACCCAGCTGATCAAGTACCGCATCGGCGGTGACTTCCTGAAGGACCTGGATCGTTTGGCAAAGCTGAAGCCCATGATCGACGATGATATGGTTCGCCAGTTCAACGCTGTGAAGCGGGTGAAGAAGGAACAGCTGTGCAAGATCATCGCGGAGAAGGAAGGCGTTCAGCTGAACCCCGACTTCATCTTCGATGTGCAGGTCAAGCGTCTGCACGAGTACAAGCGCCAGCTGCTCAATGCGCTGAGCATTGTGGATATCTACTTCCGCCTGAAGGACGGCAGCCTGACCGACTTCCATCCCACCGTGTTCATCTTCGGTGCGAAGTCCGCTCCCGGCTATGCCCGTGCCAAGGCCATCATCCGCTATATCAATCGCATCGCCCGCATGATCAACAACGATCCCGCTGTCAGCGACAAGCTGAAGGTGGTCTTCGTGCAGAACTACAACTGCTCCTACGCTGAGCATATTATCCCTGCCGCGGATATCTCCGAGCAGATCTCTCCCGCAGGCACCGAGGCCTCCGGCACCGGCAACATGAAGCTGATGCTCAACGGCGCTGTGACCCTGGGTACCCTGGACGGTGCCAATGTGGAGATCGCCAAGGAGGCCGGCATCGAGAACGAGTATATCTTCGGCCACACCGTCGAGCAGATCAACGAGTGCAAGGATAGCTACTATGCCCGTGGCATCTACGACATCAATGACCGGCTGCGCCGGGCCATCGACACGCTGGTGGATGGCACCGTGCCTACGGATGAGGATCAGAAGGAACTGTACCGTGCCCTGCTGGACGGCGCTTCCTGGCACAAGCCTGACCTCTTCTTCCTGCTGCTGGATTATGCTTCCTATATGGATGCCAAGCTGAAGGCAAATCGGGATTACAAGGATCGCCTGGCCTTTGGCCGCAAGTGCCTGCTGAACATCGCCAGCGGCGCAAAG
>JAZREG010000011.1:0-13249 GCA_045660725.1 Faecousia sp. | reverse complement strand
ACAGGAACATCTGAATATGTGCAGGGTGTAGAGGTAGCCACGGACTATTCGGGTGAAATCCCCGACGGATTTGAGGTCATCGAACTACCTAAATGCAAATACATCATGTTCCAGGGCGAACCTTTTGAAGAGGAAAACTTTGGTGAGGCAATTGGGCAGGTATGGGATGCAATCAAAAAATACAACCCTCAAAGCATTGGATACGCTTGGGATGATAACAACCCCCGTATTCAATTAGAGCCTATCGGTACAAGAGGATATATTGAACTGCATCCAGTAAAAAGCATTTGACAAATTCCAATTTGTCGAACCGGATTGTATCCGCAGAAAGATTGGTGCTTACTGCACTTTTTCATATTCTTTTGCGTCCAAGGATTATCCATAACAAAATACCAATCATCGCAAATTACCATTGTAATTACATGCATCCAAAACGGCGGCAGGGAGATACATACCTCTCTGCCGCCGCTTCCTTATGGATTCTCTTTTTTCAGTCTTGCCTTCGCTTCCTCTACGGTTTCTCCCTCTTTCGTAAGATAACCTGAGAAGCGTTTTTATGGCAAGCCAGGCTGCCGTCAAGCATATGGGGCCACAAGGAGGCGGCAGTATTATTAACATTTCCTCTGTGGGCGGTCTTGTGCCGGATATCTCTCAGGTCGCCTATGGCACCAGCAAAGCTGCCATCAACTATTTGACCAAGCTGATCGCCGTGCAGGAAGCAAAACATCATATCCGGTGCAATGCCGTCCTTCCCGGCATGACCGCAACGGAAGCTGTGGAAAAGCATCTTTCCGATGATTTCCGCAATCTGTTTATGAAGCACATCCCCTTGCGCCGTATGGGGCTTCCGGAAGAGATCGCAGAAGCCGTCTGCTATTTTGCCAGCGATGCCTCAGCCTATACTACCGGACAGATCCTCACAGTTTCCGGCGGTTTTGGGCTTGCGACACCTGTATACGGAGACTTGATCACAAAAGCCTCCAAACGATAAGCGCAGGAATTTTCCGGAAGCAAGCAAACGAACCCCGCATTCCCGGCTTTATCCCCCGGGGACATGGATATGCCCATACAAATCTCCCTTGAACATCTGTTTTCTTTATGCTATAATCGAAGACAGATGATTACACGAAAAATATTCAGCAAGGAGCGTATCAAATGGGAATGAGCACCATCTACCAGCAGGCGCAAGCTGCGCTTGCGGAGCTTTTTGAAAAAGCAAAGCTGAGCAAAGGCGCCATCGTGGTCGTAGGCTGTTCCACCAGCGAGGTGATCGGCTCCAAAATCGGTACCAACTCCAGCCCGGAAACCGCGGCGCAGATTTTCCAAGGGCTGCACGACTTTGCCCGCAGCAAAGGGATCTGGCTTGCCATTCAGTGCTGTGAGCATCTGAATCGGGCCATTATCACGGAACGCAGCGCCCTTCCCTTTGCAGAACCGGTAAATGTGATCCCTCAGCCCAAGGCGGGCGGTTCTCTGGCCACCCAGGCTTATGCCGGTTTTTCAGATCCCATCGCTGTGGAAGAGATCCGGGCGGATGCCGGTTTGGATATCGGCTTTACCCTGATCGGAATGCACCTGAAAAAAGTAGCGGTGCCTCTGCGCCTGGACAATAACAAGATCGGTGAGGCTACCGTGCTGGCTGCCCGCACCCGCCCCAAATTCGTCGGCGGCGCCCGTGCGGTTTACGACCCCAATCTTCTGTAAAAACAAGAACTCCCACGCAAGTGTCACCTTGCGTGGGAGTTTTATTATACCCTATGGCCCTTCTGCCCAAGGACATCCACCACAGAATCCACCAACTCCTGGCATTGGGAAAGGCTCTGCGCCTCCACCATCACCCGGATCTTCGGCTCTGTACCCGACGGACGCACCAGGATCCGGCCGCTGCTGCCCAGTTGGGTAGCAGCCGCAGCCACCGCCGCCTGGACATCCGGATCGTTTTGGGCATTTTCCTTATCCTGAACGGCTACATTTTTCAGCACCTGAGGATAGATCTGCAACCCTTCGCACAGCTGGCTGAGGGTCTTCTTTTTGGCCATCATGACCTCCATCATTTTAAGCGATGTCAGGATGCCGTCGCCGGTGGAGGCGTACTTGGAGAAAATAATGTGGCCACTCTGCTCACCACCCAAACGGCAGCCGTTTTCCATCATATATTCGTACACGAACCGGTCACCTACCGCAGTCTTTGCATAGCCGATCCCCAAGTCATCAAATGCCTTATACAGGCCGAAATTGGACATCACCGTGGTGACCACCGTATTTCCGGTCAATTCCCCCTGCTCTTTCAAATACTTGCCATAAATATACAGGATATGGTCACCGGAGATCACATTTCCCTTCTCATCCACGCACAGGCAGCGATCCGCATCGCCGTCATAGGCAAAGCCCACATCCAGGCCATTGTCCAGGACAAATTTCTGCAAGGCCTCCATATGGGTAGAACCAACGCCCCGGTTGATGTTGCAGCCGTCCGGCTCCACGCCCAGCACGTAGGTCTTGGCCCCCATGGCATCGAAAACATTTTTCGCAATGTTCCAGGCAGAGCCGTTAGCACAGTCCAAACCGATCTTCAGCCCCTTGAAGGAGTACATGCCCAGGCCGATGAGGTAGCCGATATAGCGATTTCTGCCGGCTACATGATCCACCGTCCGGCCGATCTGCTCCCGCTTTGCCAGGGGCAATGTGTCCCAACGCCTTCCAAAAGCCTCCAAACGGTCGTCAAGGTAGGCTTCCACCAGGTCCGTGACCTGCTCATCCATTTTTTCGCCGAAGCCGTTGATCAGCTTGATGCCGTTGTCATAGTAAGGGTTGTGGGAGGCGGAGATCATAATGCCGCAATCGAAGCCCTCCGTACGGCAAACAAAGGCCACCGAAGGGGTGGTGGTCACATGGAGCAGATACGCATCCGCGCCGCTGGCCACCAGGCCACCAACCAGGCTGTATTCAAACATATAGCTGGAGCGGCGGGTATCCTTGCCGATGACAATCCTGGCCGGGCCGTCATTTCCACTGCGGCGCTTCAGCTGGGTGTAATACCAACCCAAAAAACGACCCACTTTGTAGGCGTGATCCGCGGTCAGATTCACATTGGCTTCTCCCCGGAAGCCGTCAGTGCCAAAATACTTTCCCATTATCGTTCCTCCTTGCTGACGATCTTGCCGCCGGTCTTCCAAATGCTGCGTGCCGGCACAACACCCCGCACGCAGGAGGTGGGGTAAATGATGCTGTCCCTGCCGATGACGCTGCCGGGGTTCAGGACGCTGTTGCACCCCACCTCTACCCTGTCACCCACCATGGCGCCAAACTTCCGCAGGCCCGTCTCCATGGCCTCCTGGGCGGACTTTACCACCACCTGAGTCTTGTCGGACTTGACATTGGACGTGACCGCACCGGCGCCCAGGTGGGCCTTGTAGCCCAAAATACTGTCACCGACGTAGTTAAAATGCGGCACCTGCACCCCATCAAAGAGGATGGCATTTTTGATTTCCACGCTGTTGCCCACCACGCAGCCGCCACCAATCAGCGCGCTGCCCCGGATAAAGGCGCAGTGCCGCACCTGGGTCTTTGCGCCGATGATGCAGGGCGCCCCGAGATACGCCGTTGGGGCCACCTCAGCGGTGTTGTGAACCCACACAGAAGGGCTGACCTGGGTGTAGTCCGGGCCAAGGTTCCGGCCCAGTTCCAGGATCACATCCCCGATCCCTGCAAGAGCTTGCCAGGGGTACTGGAAGCTGGCGAGATACGCGCCTGCCAAAGTATGTTCAAGATCGAACAGATCCGAAGTTTTGATCATTTTCGTATGCATCCTTTCTGCGTGACGGACATCCCAGGCCCGCCACCGCAAGTATATTCTACGCAGACGGGAGGCATTTGTCAATGGTTTTGTATCGTTTCCACCTTTTTCTTTGTCGTTTTCGATTGTTCTCGACAAAAAGATCAGCCCACCGAATACCGGTGGGCTGATTTGATTCAATTACTTGCGTGCAAGCACTTCGCCGTCGACCTGTACCGCATTGCTCCACTCGGCAACCGCATCAGCAGTGGTCTGAATGGCGGAAGCAACCACCTCAATGGAGAGTTCATAGCCAGCCAACTCGGATGGGGTCACTGTTATGGTCAGGGATGTCGTACTTTCCGCAGGTACCGGATCTCCGTTCGTGGTTTCCGAAGCAGGTGCCAGCGACTTGATGTAGTAATAATAGCCATCTGCACCCTTAATCCAGTCACCACCGGTCTTCACTTCAAAAGTGGGTGCCTGGGCATAGAACTGGCCGTCAGCAGTTTTCCAGTTGACCAGCACCGCCACGCGGATGTAGGCAGCGGTGTCACCGGTATTCGTGACAGAATAGCCATCGTTGCTCACTGTGACCGCACAATCCACCCTGGCAGGAGTGAAGGTGTTGTTTACGGGACCGGAGCTAGCGAAGATAAAGGCCACCGTGGTGCCAACAACTGCGGTTGCAAGGAGCGCCAAGGAAATCAGCAGCGCTACGGCCCGTTTGTTCAGTTTCATAGTCTGCTCATCCTTTCCTTAGTTTCCGCTGTAATAGCCGTTGCCATCCAGCCACTGATCCTCTACCCGCGCCATGGTGAAGGTAATCGTACCGTCCGCTCCCAGCTCAAACTGAACAGACAGCGTGCCGGCATTGATTCCTATACCACCCTCTGGAATCGTGATATTATTATCACCACGAACACCGCCTATTGCCACATCGTACCGCCAGGACCAAGTATCTTTTGCAATCACAGTGTAGGTTTCGCCGATGGTCAGACCGTTGATCACGACCGGGTTTTCGCCCCGAGCGCTCACAACCATGTTCACGCCATTTCCTTCGATTCGGAAAAGGAAAGCCTGATCCATGTCGATTGCCTCCCAACCGGACACAGTAATCGTCAAGGAGGTCAATGCGGGTTCCCAAATGGCTGTGAAGGTCTTTTCTCCGGCAGAACCGGAGTCAATGGTATTTCCCTCTGCCCAGCCAACAAACTTATACCCATCGGGAGGTGTGGGATCCTTCAGCACGATTTTACCGGATTCGACGGTGTAAGTAGTGGGGTTATCCGCGTGGTTTGTACCGGTGACATTGTTGTCATCCGTCAGATCATAGGCGATCTGGTATGTTTCCCGTTCAAATACATGAATCACTCTGTATGTAGCGGTCTCGGTGTTCAGTCTGACAGCCTTTTCAGTATCAGCAGAGAAGCCTATGTATTCAGAAGTAGTGAAAGTGACGGATGCCTTTTCAATCGGCACATCGCTGATAATGATATATTCACCGTTCTTCAGAGTGAAGGTACGGGACTGAACATCAGCGCCAAAGGTAACCGGATTACCTACCGCTATACCGCCGTTATACTTCTGGTAGGTAAGACTTTCCAGCTTTGCGTCCGCAATAAAAGCAAATTCCTTACTACTATCGCTGACGATGTTACCGTCTTCATCTGTTACATTGCAGACATACTGAATATCAGCAATATCAAAATCGAAGTCAAGATTCCAAACAGCGTATAGTTTCACATTACCGGTCAAAGTAATTTGCTCACCAGGGAAATAATACTTATCTTCTACTGTGTTATTTTTATTTTTATTCGCTTCCTCTGCCGTTGCGAGGGGATCAGTAGACCAGCATACGAAGGTGGCCGTATCGGTACCGGTGCCATCTTCAGTTTTTTCTTGCATTTCCATACCTTTGTTACCAAGAATATTTGTGGTAACAGTGGTTTGGTTATTGGTTTGTACTGTCTGCTCAACCGGCATTGCATCGCCTGCGGTAAAACTATGTGGGTCAAATCGAGTGTCCGGGTAATTGGGGTTATAGGTAATCTTATAGTCAGCAGTATAGTTGACTTTACAGATGATGTACCAGCCATCATTGTTACCAACCAATTCCTGTCTGATGGCCAGGACATCAAGCTCATAATAGTGATATCTGTCCGCCGCAATTTTTTTCTTCGCGCAGAACTTGGCGATGATATCATCCTTCAAGGCATTGAAATCTGCAGTCACAAAGTTATCTGCGTTGGCTGCATCATAGATACCAAGAACCAAGGGTAGGTCAGGATCATCGTATGTACCATTGGTCTCCACATCGCTTACCTTAATCATGGATGCAGGGGAAGTATTATATATGGTTTTTGCATTGGCGTTGCCCAATGTTCCGCTATTGGAGTAGAAATAGAGCCCCTCAGACCCGGTATAAGTCGAAGCGGGATTAGTAAATGTACTGTTTGTCTCAGGGAGCAAACAAATATGCACATCACCATAGTCAAAATCATCAACAACAATAAACTTAACCGTTTTATTTAGCCATGGAATTAAGCAGAATGCATTTATTTCGAAATTTTGACCGGCTGTCGCAGAAGCAGAAACATGAATGTATGTATCAGATGTACCTATAAAAGCGAAATCCGAGCCACTAACTTTTTGCGCAATTTTAGAATTGTCTGTTTCAACGTCGATGGTTGCAATAAAACCACTAACAGAGCATCTAATCCACTCACCGGGACGGACATATACTGTACTAGGCAAGTTATTAAACGCGTTTGTGTTCTCCACAATAGCATTAGGAGGATAACTGGTAAATACAGAGAAGCCATTTGCATCTACAGTTGCAACACCGTTAATTACAGCAACATTTTCAAAAATCTCCGGTACAAAGCACAGAGAGTCCGTACCAGTGGCTTGCTGATAAGCAATAACCGCAGGTTCAAGGGCCAAATAGTCTTCGGCGTCAACTAAAAAGCTAATATCAACAGCTTCCAGCAAATTGTTATCAAGCATATACTTGATAATCTCAGGATCTTCCAAGAAGTGAACAACGGTTACCGTCTCAGCGCCGGCTGGAGCAGGAATACTAACCTTAACCGTCTCGCCAGGGGTAGGTTGCCAGTAGTTTCCGTTTTCATCCTTAACCTTGATGTCATAAATACCGGAATTGGAATCGTCATCCATTATGTCTGATAAGTCCTCTGCTTCCACGACGGCACCTTCAGGAATTCCCTCAACGACAATCTTATCTAGAGGGTTGCCAGGCTCCTCTGCAGGCGGCGTGACAATTAGCGCATCTTTGTAGTAGCCCATATCCGGCACGTCGTTCTGATAGATCCAAGGATAAGAAACCAGTTCACTCGGAAGCGTATGGCCTTGCGCTGCCTTTACCTTGTACCATAGACCGCCATTACCCACATAAACTTCATCGATGATCATTACCAAATCGCCGTACTTAGCAGGATCTAAGGTATTGTTACCCCAGCCCTTGGTCGGATCATCCGCAATGTAAATAAGCGCATATTCGTAAATATTGAACTTCGCAGTTCCATCCTTATGGGAAGAATAATCAGCGGTGTTCCGTGCATTGCTAGCTAAAACAATGCCTGGAACGGCGGCAACAATCAGCAATAGCGCCAACGCCAGCAATAGCAGCCGCTTCCCTTTCCGAGTAATCTTCATATGTACATTCCCCTTTCGGAAGAAAAAATCAAATTTACAGGGCATAGATCGGCACCTTCGTGAAGATGCCCAGCTATGACCTGCACTCCCCTGCTCCCGTCGCCGGGAGCAGGGATCGGTGCTTAACAATTAGGGATTTGCCTGAGCGTTCAGGACCTCGGTGAACCACTTACCGACATTGGTAGCATTCACTTCGCCGAAAACGGTGTTCAAGGCACTTGCGGCGCCACCAGTAAGGCCTGCGGTCTGCACAGCCTGAGACAGAACAAGGATGGAATACTGACCGTCCACAGATGCCTCCTGCCAAGCGCTGGGAGCAGTCTCGTCCAGCTTGACAGTATTCAGGCAGGTATAGGTAGCGCCGGCAACCAGTTCACCGTGGAGATAATAGCCAACAGTGTAGGTGGTGCCATTGACACTAAACTGGATCTTCTCGCCCTGAGCATCAACAGGGAAAGTGATGTTGGCATCACCCAGGTTCATGTAATCCAGCATAGACTTGGAATCGCCAGCAATCGCATTGTCCTCAAAAGCAAACAGGGTACGCGCATAGGCGGGCTGGTTGCCGTCGTTGGTGACGGTGACGGTTCTGTCAATCACCACAGTGGGCATAACGACCACCTGGGCATCCTGAACGGTCTGGGTGATGCTGATCTTGCCGACGACCATGGTGTTGACATTGGAAGCGCTATCGCTAAACCATGCCACGGTGGTGCCGAGCATCATAATCAGCAGCAGAGCCAGGCAGAGGACACTGCAGGCAAGCTGTTTCTTCATGTTCTTCATAATGCGTTACTCCTATTAGGGGGTTGTGGGAGGGGTAAACCATTCAGCATTGAGAGCGCCAAAGGCCTCGACAAAGGCGGTAGCTGCATTCTCAAAGCCGATAGCCTGAACGGCCTGGGACACAACCAAGATATCGTAGCTACCCTCGATCTGACCAGCAAACTCATTGCCAACGCTGCAATCCAGGGCAATCTGCTTCAGGCTGGGCGCGGTCTCTACAGTAGTGGTATTAGTCTTGCCAGCGACAATATCCTTGTAGGTGAAAGAGTACACGAAGTAAGTGGTATCGTTCTCAATTTCAAAAGAACCCATGTACTTCCACTCGCCAACAGAAGCATCACTGTAGTTGACATGAATCTTCTTAGTGGCAGAATCAATAGGATCCGCACCGCCGACAGCCTCAAACGCAAACAGGGTACGGATGTAGGCAGCCTCGGAGCCAATGTTCTTCACGGTAACGATCTTGTCCACAGCGTTCTTGGCGGTGTCAAACCAGCCATCAGTAGTGGTCACAGTACCAATATAGGGATACAGCTTACCCAGAGAAGTTACATTGTTGTTGTCTGCAACCAGGTTCACCAGGTTGCCGTTTTCGTCACGCTTCTGCTCAACCTGCTCGATCTTCACATTGCCGACGACCATGGTGTTCTTATCCATGTCGGTGTCAGTGAAGTAGGACAGGGTGGTGCCGATGGCAGTGATGCACAGCAGGCACATGACCAAGACGATTGCGAGAATCTTTTTCATGCTTTACACTTCCTTTGTGTTATTTTGCGACGGGGAATTAGGTAGTAGCAGGGGTGTTGATAGCTTCCCAAGCAACCATGGCCTTTTCATCCTCAGTTACGGCATCGCCATACGCCAAATAGTCACTCTGGATTGCGTAAGCAGTAAACTGCAGCTTAGGAAGGTTGTCGATTACCTCACCATTCTGATCATACAAAGCATCCATCATTTTCTTGGTAACATTTGCGCCACTTACAGTAATCACACCATTGGGGTATTCAGTGTTACCCGCCAGGACATTCTTGCTGGAATCGCCAGCAGCCACAAAATAGTAAACACCAGTTTTACCAGGGACAGCAGTCCAGCCATCTGCAATGCTGTATTCCAAGAAAGTCTTAAAGTTCTTTTCACCGCTAGCAAAGGTAGACCATGCACCAAGATTTTCTTCGACCTTCACAAAGACATAGCAAGGAATATCGGTATCAACAGTAACCTTGGGATCCTTCTCAATCGCAGTACCGGGAATCATCTTAAAAACGTCTGCAGTCTCAGTCAGGTCAACCTCAATGTTGCTGGGAGTGAACGTATTCGTGATAGTGGGCGTGTCATCGATCAGCCATGCGATGGTGCCGGTGACCATGATGCACAGAATGCAGGACAGGCATGCGATGGTGATCAGCAGTTTCTTTCTCATTGTCATAAGACAACATCCTCTCTATTGGGAAAATTAATAAGATTAGTTACCGAAGCCACCAGCAGTCCATGCAGCAGCTACATCGCCGTTAAAGCCATCAGCCTGAATTGCGTAAGCAGTAATCTCGATAGTAGCATTGCCATAGTCAGCAACATTGGCATCCGTCTTAAGCTTAAAGCTTTCGAAAACAACGCATTTGGTGTCGCTGATAGAAGAGGCAACTGCCTTGTAGTACACATTGTCTACGCCGCTCAAAGCAATCCAGTTGTTAGCAATAATCTGATTGTAAATAGTAGTGTCAGCCTCAATGCCTTCAATGCCATTCACGACTTTAACAAAAACATAGCAAGCCTCACTATTAGCCTTAACAGTAACAGTAGGATCCTTCTTGTAGGTGTGGCCAGGAATCAGCTTGTACTTGTTGCCTACTGCAGCACCAGTAGCGGTAGTGGCAGCAGTGATTCTGTCGGTACCAACCTGAGCGCCGTATTCGTCAACCTTTGCCTCGTCCAGGGTAATTGCAACATTACCGACAGTAAAGGTATTCTCAACCACACCCGTCTGCATCTGCAGGTAAGCCAGGGTGCCCATGACGCTGCCGGCGACCAGCAGAATGGCGCACAGCACCAGCAACATTGCCTTATACATTTTCTTCATTTTCGTTTCCTTCTTTCTTTTGATTTTCTTGGTTTGCTTGATTTTCCTGCTGCTGAAGGATTTGCTTCAAGGACTCCAGCTCTGCCTTAAGTTTTTCCCGTTCCAACGCAGCCTCTTGCTGCTGTTCCGGCGGGGGGCCCTCAGCATTCGGTTGCTTCGTCGCAAGTACATCGGACATAAACACCGCAATGACCAGGATCGCTGCCGCGCCTATCGTAATGTACGTTCCCGGAGGATTTTGCACGAAATCGGAGACATAGCCCAGGTAAGGAATGGTCCATACCACCTTGCCCAACACATTCTTATAATGCACGAGGTTATTGTCCTCGGTTTCGTTGGCGTCACCCTTGGTACGGAAGCGGATCACCGTCGGATCCTCTTCGTCCGGGACGAGACCCACGATCCGGTGGGTCGCAACTGTGTTTTCGCTGATCACGAAGCTGATCGCATCTCCCTCTTTCAGGGTAAAGGGATCCACTTCCTTCACATAGATGATGGAGCCAACATGATAATTCGGTTCCATCGATCCAGAAAGCACCGTGTACACCTGCAGCCCCAGCAGCCTTGCACCGGCCAGCAGTAAGGCAAGCAGCACCACCGCAATAACCACCGCGGTAGATACGACACTCCCTATTTTCTTTATCAAGGCGGCTCTCACTCCTTTCCTGAGAAACACAGCTTAAGTCACGCTGTGAAATACTGTAGGTAATTCAAAACTGAAGAGCGCATAGGCAGAATACGCCATGCATGCCAAGCACAGAACGATCAGCGCCATGTGCAGTGCCATGCGATACAAAAAGACGCGATCGCTGATACAGCCATCCTGGGGAATATGGAAATATTTCCGCCAAAATGCTCTCATTGGTGTGCTCCTCTCAGTTTTTCAGCTGGTCGGCACTGACGATAATACCCAGCTCCACACGGGGGATGGTGTCACCCCGATAATTGGCAACATTGTTCACTTCCTCCGGCATCCGCACCACGAGGGCAATGTAGGTGGAAGCACCTGCATCCAAAACAGCGGAATCGGTGGAATAATAGTTCAGCGGCATTTCCGCTGCGGCAGCAGCCAGGTCACGGTCTGCCACCAGCGCGTCCAGCGCCTGCTCGGAAGCGGCATTGACCAGGCCGAATCGCAGGTAATCCTGCAAATGGAATCTCTGACCGAAAACATTGGTAGCCTCGGTGTAGTCCGTGACGGTCACCGCGCCCTTGAATGTAAACGGAACAGTTCCCTTATTGGTCACCCGAAGGACGACCACCTGCACATAGCCGGGTTCATAGAGGGCATCATCATCAAAGACTTCGGTAGCACCCTCCAGGTCGTGGTAGTCACCGTTTTCATCCCGGTACTCCACCACCAGGTCGAACTCAGCAAAGTGGAAAATGTTTTTGACTTCCTCATCGGTATCCGTAAACCACGCCAGGGAGGCGCCGGTACCCAGGACCGTCCACAGAAGGATCAGGCACAAGCTGAGGGTCAAAGCTATTTTCTTGAAAGGTTTTTTCTTTTGGGCCATGCTTTTTCCCTCCTTGCTTGGTCCGTTATTGCTCTTCATCGTCCTTCTTTTTCTTCCGCAGCAGAAGGATCAGAATGATGATCGCCAATGCGGATACGACCATCAGGATCACAGGGGTAACCAGGTCGGTATTATCACCGGTCTGGGGCGGCTGAGGATCGTCCTCTTCCACGGGGAACTCCTCCACCATGAACTCCCAATCCAGGTAGCCGATCTGATCCTGGAATTCGTTGCCCATGGTCACGGGAACGTCCAGCTTCACATCCAGCTCCACGGTGCCGCCGGAATAAAGGAGTCCCAGGAGGTTCCAGTCCTCCATCTGGGCGGGCTTTTCCGCGGTGGCGTCGAACATGTAGTCCATTTCGCTTCCCACCTGCTCGACCCGCAGGTTCAGCTGGGACAGGAAATCTTCGCTGCCCTCCTGGGCGCCCAGGGAGCGGACATAGATCTTCACCTTGACCTTGTTGGAAGCGTTATTCTTGACGGTGATGCGCTGGGTCAGGGTATCGCCGGGCATCACATCTTTGAAATCGGGGAACAGATCTGTCAGGGAATGCTCGCTGCCGGGGGCGAAGACGAACTTACCGGCGTCACCGGAGTAGGTCACATTGCCTTCCGCGGCAAAGGCGGGGGCTGCGCAGCACAGCAGCAGCGTCAGCACAGTAAGTACACAAATCAATCGTTTCATGCCCTACCCTCCTTACTGCTCAGCCGGCCAGCCGGCGGCGGTGGTGGTGTCACCGTTTTGGATGGGGTTGTTCTCACTCTGCACGGCCTGGGCCAGGACGGTGAGCTTCAGGGTCTTGCCGATATCACCGGTGCTGACCTTGCTGCCCACGATCTGCACCTGAGAGAAGATGTGGGGGGTGGTCATGCCGGGTTCGACGATGCCCACGTAGTAGTACCAGCCGTCCTTATAGGTCCAGTTGGTGGTGTCGATATTCAGGTTCATGCATTCCTCGGCGGTCAGATCCTGGGCGGTGGCACCGTAGACCAGCTTGACCCGCAGGTAGAAGGGATGCGCGCAGACATTTTCCACGGTGACCACCTTGCTGACGATGTCACCGGGGATCACGAACACGCCCTCTTCGGGGAAGGTGGTGCCCTGATCGGTGGTTTCGTGGATCATGAGCTTGATGTTACCGGAGGTGACCACATTGGTGGCAGTGCCAACGGTGGTATAGTAGGCCAGTGTTCCCTGGGTCAGCAGGGTCAACACGATGGCGGCCAATGCGATGACAGCCAATCTGCTTTTGATTTTTCTTAGCATATTGTTCCTCCTTTTCTGTCATTCTCGGCGATCAAAAGGTACAGCGCAGGCTTCCCCTGGGGGAAGCTGTCACCGCAGGTGACTGATGAGGGCAGATCCGCAGCCTTGCGGTTACCCTCGCATGGGATTCGGTTTTTCCCTCA
>JAZREG010000010.1:0-8987 GCA_045660725.1 Faecousia sp. | reverse complement strand
CCCTACAAAGAAGCAAAAAACCGCAGATCTATTACCTATTGACAAAGTAGGTAATAGATGGTATATTACCCATGAAATTACTAGGCAAATAATAGGAGGTTTGTCATGATGCAAGTTTATGCTGATAACGCGGCTACGACCAAAATGAGCGCCGCGGCCATTGCTGCCATGATGCCCTGTTTTGATATGGCTTACGCCAACCCTTCCAGCCTGCACACCCCCGGCCAGGAGGCCAAGGAACTGCTGGAGGCGGCAAGAGCCAAGGTCGCCGCTGTGCTTGGCTGCGAGGCAAGAGAGATCTACTTCACCTCCGGCGGCAGCGAAGCGGACAACCAGGCCATCATTTCCGCTGCCCGGCTGGGCCAGCGAAAGGGCAAAATGCACATTATTTCCACCGCATTTGAACATCACGCGGTGCTGCACACCCTGCAGCGGCTGCAGAAGGAAGGCTTTGAAATCACCCTTCTGGACGTGAAGGAAGGCCACAATGTGACCGCCCAGCAGGTTAAGGACGCCATCCGGGAGGATACCTGCCTGGTCACCTGCATGTACGCCAACAACGAGATCGGCTCCGTACTGCCCATTGCCGAGATCGGCGCGGTCTGCAAGGAAGCGGGCGTTCTGTTCCACACCGACGCGGTCCAGGCCGTGGGCCACCTGAAGATCGATGTCAAAAAGGAAAACATCGATATGCTCAGCCTCTCCGGCCACAAGTTCCACGGCCCCAAGGGCGTGGGCGCGCTGTATGTCCGCCGGGGCATCCTGCTGACCAACCTGATCGAAGGCGGCGCCCAGGAGCGGGGCAAGCGGGCCGGCACCGAAAATCTGCCTGCCATCTGCGGCATGGCTGCTGCCCTGGAAGACGCCATGGCCAATTGGGAAGAAAACACCCGGAAGGTCACCGCCATGCGGGACAAGCTGATTGCGGGTCTTTCACAGATCCCCCACTGCGCCCTGAACGGTGACCCTGTCAATCGTCTGCCCGGCAACGTGAGCTTCTGCTTTGAGGGCATCGAGGGCGAGGCCCTGCTGCTCCTGCTGGACGCCAAGGGTGTCTGCGGCTCCTCCGGTTCTGCCTGCACCTCCGGCTCCCTGGATCCCAGCCATGTGCTGCTGGCCATCGGCAGAGTCCACGATGTGGCCCACGGCAGCCTGCGGCTGTCCCTGAGTCATTACAATACAGAAGAAGAAATGGATCACATCCTCACCGTCGTCCCTCAGGTTGTGCAGTACCTGCGCAGCATCAGCCCCGTTTGGCGAGATCTGCAGAATGGTGTAAGAGAATATATTCTTTAAGGAGAAACAGATATGGCACTGTATAGTGAAAAAGTTATGGATCATTTTATGAACCCCCGGAACGTGGGTTCTATGGAAAACCCCAGCGGCGTGGGCCAGGTGGGCAACGCCAAGTGCGGTGATATCATGAAGATCTATCTGAAGATCGAAAACGACATCATCGTGGATGTGAAATTTGAGACCTTTGGCTGCGGCAGCGCCATTGCCTCTTCCTCCATGGCCACGGAGATGATCATGGGCAAATCCATTCACGAGGCCATGGCCCTGACCAATGCAGCCGTGTGCGAAGCCCTGGACGGTCTGCCCGCACACAAGGTCCACTGCTCCGTCCTGGCAGAGGAAGCCATCAAGAACGCCCTGAAGGACTACTTCGACCGCAACGGCATCCCCTACGATCACAGCCAGTTCCCGGATTGCGAGCATTGCGCCCACTGCGAGTAAGCCTATGATCGTATCTACCAAAGGCCGTTACGCCCTGCGGGTGATGGTTTGCCTGGCAGAGCGCCAGGGGCAGGACTATGTGCCTCTGAAGGAGATCGCCGAAAACGAAGGGATCTCCCA
Source organism: Faecousia sp. (assembly GCA_045660725.1). Taxonomy (GTDB): domain Bacteria; phylum Bacillota; class Clostridia; order Oscillospirales; family Oscillospiraceae; genus Faecousia. Next base: position 7,130 of record JAZREG010000010.1, on the reverse strand, counting down.
AAAATATCTGGAGTCCATTATGACGGTGCTTTCCAAGGCCGGCTTCGTGGATGCCCTCCATGGCAAGGGCGGCGGCTACCGGCTCAACCGCACCCCGGAGGGTTATACCATCGGCGGCATCCTGAAGCTGACGGAAGGCTCGTTGAATGTGGCCTCCTGCACCGCCCAGGGCCCCGCCGCCTGCTCCCGCTCGGAGTGCTGCCACGCGCTGCCCATGTGGGAAAAGCTGGACAAGATGATCGACGAATTTTTCGAAGGCATTACCCTGGCAGACCTGCTCCGGGAAGGACAAAAGTAAGCAAAAAAACGATCCGAAGGGCGACCTCACTTAGGGATTTATACGCTCCAAAGCGGATCTTTTTCCCCAATACTGCACAAAAGTGCCACGGTAGGCGTTAGCCTTGCCGTGGCACTTTTTCTTGTCTTGAGGAAAAATCTCTCCCTTTGGAGTGCTTCGCAGTTTTGAAGAGAAGATTTTTCTTTACAGGGATCGCCGTTGACCGCAGGAATACTGCATGTATTCCAAGGGTAACGGAGGTTTCTGTGGAGAAAAAGATTCCTTCAAAACCGTGTAAATCCCTGAGTGAGGTCGCCCAAATTCGGGTCGTTTTTCTTTTTCATTCATCGCAGCCGAAGCGGATACCTACCTGATTCCGGGCCTGTTCCATGAGCTTCGCCGCTGTCAGACTAAGCGCTCGGCAGCGGGTCAGTTCCTGTTGATCCCGGTTTTTCAGGATCTGCAGGATCCGGACAAATTCCGTGTACATCCGATGCTCGCTTCCGGTGCTGACCCAGGTGTCATCCTGCCAAAAGCCGGTGAGCCGGCTGAACGGCTCCCGGACACGAAGAGTGCCGGACACGCCCCGAATGAAAGAATCCTCCTCCCCTTCCCGGTCCTTGGCGCCGGTGCAGAGGACAGAAAAGCTGCCGTAATCCAGGCTTAACTCTCCCCACACATCGATGCCCCGTTCCACCTTGGCTTCATATCGCACCCCCTGGGGGATGCCAAACAGGCACAGGGCCGCGTGGAGGTTGTATATATTCAGATCATACAGAGCGCCGCCGGATTTTTGGGGATCAAACACCGGGTGGATCTTTCCCGCCTTGAAATCGTCATACCGGGAGGAATACTGGCAGAAATACAGCCGGGCCTCCCGGATCGTACCAATAGTGGCCAAAGCTTTTCCCAAAGCGGTCACGCCGGGCAGGTGATGCACCGTCATGGCCTCCATCAGACAGCAGCCATTCCGATCCGCCAACGCGAACAGCGCTTCCAACTCCCGGAGGTTCGATGTAGCGGGCTTTTCCAGGATCACATCCTTGCCCCGCTCCAGGGCCATTTGGGTATAGGCAAAATGCAGATGGTTTGGCAGGGCCACATACACCGTGTCGATATCGGCGTCCAACAGGGCGTCATAATCGGTATATACGCCATTAAGGCCATATTCCCGGCACAGCTGCTCCGCCTGGGGCAGCGACCGTTGGGTACACAGCAGGTAGGTCTTTTCAATTTCCAGCCCTTCATAGACCTGCAGCAGCTCCCGGACGATCTTGCCCGTGCCTAAAATGCCCAATTTCATAGCAGTGACTTCCTTTTACAGCTTCTTTGCGTTTTGGCGGAACTGTTCCGCCTCTTCCTCAGTGATGGGGTGCTGGCTGTAGCGGGCCCGTTCATACACCGACGCCAGCTCCTCCGGCAGATTTTCCCGGGCAGTACGGCCGGAACTCCACCGGGGATTCTTTTTCAGCAGCTTCCGGTACCGGGCGCGGATCCGCTCCCGGGGCGGCAGCTGGCTTTCCCGCACCAAATTCTCCCGGCTTTTCCGGAGGCTGCGGATCTGATCCGCAAAGCCACCCTCCCGGGTATTGGACACCTCGTCCACATAATCCTCGCCGGATGCGGAAAAATGCTTTTTCAGCGCATCCTGCACCCCGGGCATGGCCCGCAGCAGCTTGCGCATCGCCACATACACCAAAAAGATCACCACAGCGATGCTGATCAGCTGGATCACACTCAGCACCCAGGGCGGCGTTTGCATCACAGGGGCCGGAGGCAGCGCACCCAGGTCATCCGTAGCGGGGGGAACGGTCTGCGTCGGCTCTGTAGGCTCCGGAACCAATTCCTCAGTGCCGAAAAACAGGTACATCAGCAGCTGGATCAGCCAGGATGTCACCTTGGAGATGCCACTTCCCACAGCGGCGCTGAAGGACAGGGCCAGCGCCCCGGCAAACACCACCACCGTCATCAGGAGATTGCGCCGGCGCATTGCCGTAGGCACCTCCTGCCGGCCGGTGGAAGCCTTCACCAGGCTCTTTCGGTTGGCGGCCAGTACCGCCAGGAACAGAAACGCCGCCATGGTAGCCGACAGCCAGGGGGCCACCGGCTCCAGCTGGGTAAAGTCCTTCATAGGGCCGATCATCATCAAAAGCTGCGCCGCCACATGCAGGCCCAGCCCGATCCAGGTCACATAACCGGGCAGCTCATCCTCCTGACCCATGCCGCCGAACTGCAAGCTCCAAATCAGCAGCACAGAAAAGACGCCTGCCGAAAGGGCCGCCACCCACTGGGTATCCGCCCCTTGCAGCCAGACCCACAAAGGCACCAGGCAGACCGCCTCCAAAAGGCCGATCCAAACCCGCAGCTTACCGGGAACGACCATGGCACTGACCGCCAGGGCCACATAAACAGGCACCAAAAGCACCAGCCAAACCATTTGCTCCGGCGCAAAAAAGGATTCCAGCACCAGCACCAGGGGCAAAACCCCCAGGGCTGCCATCAGGGCAAACTGGGACTTACGCAGGAAGAAATTCAGGTCGTATCTCATACTTCCTCCCCTCCCCACGGATACAAATAGGTTCGGTTCCCCGCCGCGGTCAGCTTGTCCAGGGCCGTGCGCAGGCTTTCGCTTTCATAGCGGCTCAGCAGCAGGATATCCAACCCCTGACAGGCTTCCAGGGAGCTTAAAAACGGCAGAATATTTTCCGTGCGCACCACATTCAGCCGGGCAAAGGCGCTGAGCAGCTCTTCCTCCTGGGCGCTGCCGCCGGCAGGCAGCAGACAAACGCTCTGCCGGGAATCCCCCAGGGGCATATTGGCGGCAAAGCCGGCGTGCAGACCCTCTCGCAGGGCCTGTACGCACAAGGTCGCCGCCAGGCGGATGGCATCTTCCATCGCCTGCAGATGCTGCTCGGGCATATGGTTGCCCCATTGCTGGTCCTCATTCTGTACATTCAGCACCACCAGCAGCCGGGTCTCCACCGTATAATCCCGCACCAGTACCTGAGTCTCGGCGGTGCGTGCCGTGGCCATCCAATGGATGTCCCGCACCGGATCTCCCGGCTGGTAAGGACGGATGCCCCGCACCAGGAAGGGATCCTGGAGCAGATGCCGCCGGCTGATAAAATCGCCCATCATTCGGCTCAGGGGCGCGGGTACATCCTCCGGATCCAAAAGCCGGGGATACACCAGTACCGGTGCGCTTTCCTGATGCAGCCGCTGGAAGTGGTAGATGCCCAAAAGGTCACCGCTGGTCAGCGACGCGCTGCCCAGGTCATAGGCGCCCCGGCGCAAAAACCGCACCTTATGCCGGCGGCGGACCTGCTGATAAGGCATCAAAGTAAATAAACTGGTGTAAAACTGCTCGCCGCTGATGCGGACATTGCTCTGCCGTCCCAATTGCAGATGGGGCGAAGTGCGGCTTTCCAGCCGCAGCCAGGGAATGGTGCAGGGGCTGTCGTTGCGCACAACCTCCACCAATTCTCCCTCGTCGCCCTCGGTGACCACAGTTTTGGCAAAGGCACGGGTGCAGCTGAGCTTCTTCAGGCTCCGCTTCAAAAGACCGATCCAAACGCCGCAGACAACGAACAGCACCACCAAAAGAGAAAGAATACTCATACAACTGTTTCCGTAGGCACCGGGATCTGCTCCAGCAGTTCCCGAACAAAGGCTTCGCTGCCGCTTTCCTGGCGGATGCCCCGCAGCAGGATCCGGTGGGCCAGCACCGGCACTGCCAGGTATTTCACATCATCCGGGATCACATAATCTCTGCCCCGGATGGCGGCCAGGGTCTGGCAGCAGCGCATCAGCGCCAGCAGCGCTCGGGGAGAGGGTCCAAGGCGCACCTTTTGAGAATCCCGGGCAGCCTCACAAATCGCCGCCATATAGCCCATTACATCCGTATCTACCCGGCAGGTGCGGCACAGGGCAGCGGCCTGAGTGATCTCTTCCCCGTCAGCCACCTCCGTGACAGTTTCCAGGGGCTGGGCATTGAGGAAGCGCTGCATGAGAAGCACCGCTTCTTCCTTGTCCGGATATCCCAGGGACAATTGGATCAGGAACCGATCCAGCTGTGCCTCCGGCAGAGGGAAGGTGCCCTGGGTCTCCACCGGGTTTTGGGTGGCGATGACCAGGAACGGCTCTTCCAGCTTGTAGGTCACGCCGCCTTCGGAGATCTGCCGCTCCTCCATGCACTCCAAAAGGGCAGACTGGGTCCGGGGGGTAGCCCGGTTGATCTCGTCGGCCAGGAGGATGTTGGTAAAGGCAGGGCCTTTCAGGAAGGAAAATTCACCGGTATGCTGGTGATAGATCCGGGCGCCGGTGATGTCCGAAGGCAGCAAGTCCGGGGTAAACTGCACCCGGGAAAAATCGCAGCGCAAACTCTTGGCCAGGGTCTTGGCCAGGGTGGTCTTGCCGGTGCCGGGCACATCCTCCAAAAGCACATGGCCGCCGGTAAGCAGGGCTACCAGTACCAGCTCGATCTGCGCCTCCTTGCCCAGGATGACCTTGCTGATATTTTCATTCAGTTTCTTCGCCAGGGGGGCGATCTGTGCATATTCCATGGTATTACACTCCTGTTTCACGCTTGATATACCACTTTACCGTCCACGATGGTGATGTAAGCCTCACCGCCGATGGTGGTCAGGGGGTCTGCCGTCCAAATGACGATATCCGCGTCCTTGCCCGGTTCCAAAGAACCCACCCGATCCGCCACGCCCACGGCCTGGGCCGGGCGAATGGTGATGGCCTTCCAGGCGGCATCCAGGGAAAGGCCCGCATTGGCCGCCAAGCCGGCGCACATAGGCAGGTTCTGCAGGGGGATCACCGGGGCATCGGTAATGATACACACCGGAACGCCGGCCTCCTCCAGTACGGCGGGGGTGGTAAAGCTCTTGTTGGAAAGCTCGATCTTGCTCTTATTGCCCAGGCTGGGGCCAACGAAAGCCCACAGGCCTTCCTTGGCCAGCTCGTCGGCGATCAGGGCGCCGTCGGTGCAGTGATCCAGGGTGATCTTGACACCGAACTCCTTGGCAATGCGGATGGAGGTGAGGATATCATCCGCCCGGTGGGCGTGGGCCTTCAGGGGGATTTCACCCTTCAGCACCGGGATCATAGCCTCCAGCTTCATATCAAAGCCGGGATTCTTGCCGTTTTCCTTGTCCTGCATATACCGGCGGGTCTTGAACAGCAGCTCCCGCAGCAGCGCGGCGGTACCCATACGGGTCATGGGTGCCCGCTTGCTGCCCTGGCCGTACCAGCGCTTCCGATTCTCGCCAAAGGCGCACTTCATGGCGGCCGGCTCTTTCCGCAGCATATTGTCCACCCGCTTGCCCACCAGCTTGATCACCGTAAAGGTGCCGCCCACCACATTGGCGCTGCCGGGGCCGGTGCAGGCAGCGGTCACGCCGCCGCGAATGGCGTTTTCAAAGGCCTCATCCTGAGGATTGATGGAATCGATGGCCCGCAGCTGCGGGGTGATGGGATCCACGATCTCATTGTAATCATGACCTTCCCAGCCGCAGCCTTCGTTGTCCAGGCCGATGTGGCAGTGGGCATCGATACAGCCGGGGGTTACCAGGCGTCCCTGGGCGTCAATGACCTGTGCGTCTGCGGGGGCAGTGAGGTTTTGGCCCACCTCCAGGATCTTACCCTCGTCGCTTACCAGGATGCAGCCGTTTTCCAGGTCGGCACCGACCATGGTCTTGATATATGCGTTACAAATAAATAACATAAGGATCCCTCCATATCTGCATTTGTTCTATCATACTGTCTTTTTCCCAAAAAATCCAGCATTTTTTTAGGAAACAGGCACCTGCTCCCTATCGGCCGCTATACTGAAACAGGAGGGATCATTCTATGGATCAATTTGTATGGTGGGCGCTGCTGGCAAGCCTTTCCACCTGGCTGGTAACGGCCCTTGGCTCTGCCACAGTACTCTTTTTTACATCCCCCAGCCCTAAGGTGCTGGATCTCATGATGGGCTTTGCCGCGGGGGTGATGATCGCCGCCAGTTTTTGGTCGCTGCTCCAGCCGGCGGTACAGCGGGCGGAGGCTTTGGGAAGCCCCGCCTGGCTGGTGGCCACCGGGGGATTTTTGCTGGGGGCGGTGTTTTTGTGGGCATCGGATAAGATCGTGGTGCTGGCCCGGCGTCTGCCCCCGGGCAGCAGCGCCCACCGGGCGCGGATGCTGGTGCTGTCGGTGACCCTGCACAACATTCCGGAAGGGCTGGCGGTAGGGGTGGCCTTCGGCGCTCTGCGGTCAAACTTCTCCGCCGAAGGGCTGATGGGCGCTGTTTCCGTCGCCCTGGGCATCGGGCTGCAGAATTTCCCGGAGGGGGCGGCGGTGTCCCTGCCCCTGCGCTCCCGTGGATATTCCCGAAAAAAGAGCTTCTTTATGGGTCAGGCTTCCGGGATGGTGGAGCCGGTGGCAGGGCTTCTCGGGGCGCTGCTGGTGCTGTATGTGGAAGCCTTATTGCCCTTTGCCCTGAGCTTTGCGGCAGGCGCCATGGTGCTGGTGGCGGTGCATGAGCTGATTCCGGAATGTCAGCGGTTCCGGGAGAGCCAGCCCTATTTTGCCACCATGGGCATCGTTTTGGGCTTCGCTGCCATGATGCTCCTGGATGTGATGCTGGGCTAAAACACAAAAGCCTAAAGACAAGGTTCGATCCTAGTCACTTTTCGGCATCAAAAAAGCCAGCCCTACGGGCTGGCTTTGGCGTCCGGGATCGACTTGCATTTTCGCCTTTGGCGAAAATTATGGTTTGGCTCCGTCAAGCCGTCGCCGGCGGCGCTCACCCGCGCCGCATAAAATAGGTTCGATCCCGGTCACTTTTCGGCATCAAAACAGCCAGCCC
>JAZREG010000009.1:0-52119 GCA_045660725.1 Faecousia sp. | reverse complement strand
TAATTTGCTTCTAGCAATATTACTCAAGAATTTTCGTTGGCTGTTATTTATTCGTACACGAATAATCTTAAACAATCCATTTATAAATTGTCCAAGGTGTTATAGTTTGTCTCACATTATTCAATTTACAAGGTACAGTCGTCCGCGCCAGCGAACTTTTACATTATAACAGACGCCATTCCGTTTGTCAAGAGGTTTTTTCTCTTTTTTGGAATTTTTTCTGTTTGCTGACCTCCCGTGCGTTGCGCCGTTCATCGGACAGCCTGAATATGATACCACCAACGGTTCTGTTTGTCAAGAATTTTCTTCGTCTTTTTTCACAATTTTCCGCACAAAAACAGCCGCTCAAAACCGTGTGATATTGGTACAAATGCTACCCAGGGCCTCCGCCGCATCCGGGTTTGTGTTCTCCCGCTTTGCCAGGTCCCCGAGGCTCAACATCCCGCAGAGTTTTCCGTTTTCCACCACCGGCAACCGGCGGATCTTCTGTCTGCTCATGATGCTTGCCGCAGCGCAAACCTCCATATCCGGCCCAACCGACACCACATTGGGGCTCATCACATCTTTCACCCGGGTATGCTCCGGATCGCTCTCCCGGGCAAGGCACCGGGTCACCAAGTCCCTGTCCGTCACCAGGCCGCAGAGATTGCCCCCATGGTCGCACACCGGCAGCGCACCTATATTATAATGTGTCAAGGTTCTTGCCGCTACTGCCGCCGTTTCCTCCGGGTGGATCTTTACCACTTCCCCGGTCATGACCTCACGAATCTTCATTGCCATCTCCCCTTTCGCAAGGAAGTATGGACACGCGGATTTACTTTTATACCCGAAGTGTTCCCGGATTGCAAATTTCTTCCCATCGTGGTATAATCCTCGCAGGAGTTGATATTATGTACGAACTGCAACGCGCCATGGACTTACTGAAAGCCGGAAGCTACACCTGCGTGCTCTGGGGGGCTGGTCGCACCATAGCCGACAACCGTCGAGGCATCCGCCCCCTGTTGGAGCTGCTGGACAGTGGCAAGGACTTCTCCGATTACGCCGCTGCCGACAAGGTAGTGGGCAAAGCCGCCGCATTCCTGTACTGCCTGCTGGGTATCCGGGCGCTGTATGCAGGTATTCTCAGCCAGCCCGCCCTGGAAGTGCTGGAGCAGGCCGGGATCCCTGTGGAGTACAGCTCCCTGGTTCCCGCCATCCGCAACCGAACCGGCGACGGCTTCTGCTCCATGGAAACCGCCGTCCGGGAGATCACCGTCCCCGCGGACGCTCCGGAGGCCATTCGCAAGGCCCTGCAGAGGCTCTCCTGACAGGACATTTTCCGTAAAAATTGTCGTCCATAGCGATTGCTTCCTCCCTGCCCTTTGCTATAATGAAGAAAAACCGCCAGGAGGTATGGCCATGGGCATCTCATCCCGGAACAAGATCTGTTCCATTCTGATTTCCGCATTGCGCTCCGTGGTGATGCTTTGCGTCACAGGGCCGATCATGCAGGCCTTCCTTGCCAGCCTGGGCTTCAACAGCCAGGCGTTGTACATCCACACCACCCTGGTGCAGCTGGCCAATGTGGCCACTATTATGCTCTGCGCCGGTTGGGCCGACCGAGGCGATCTTATTCGCCGCAGCGCCCTGGCGCAGCTGCCCCACGGTCTGCTGTATTTGGGGTACTTGCCCCTGTGTATGGGCGCCTCCCCCTCTCTCAGCACCTTCGTCGCCGTTACCGGCATCTGCCTGCTGCAAGCCATATGCACCGCGTTGTATGTGGTTTGTGAATACAAGCTGCCCTACTATATTTGGAAACCGGAGGATTACGGCCCCATCTCTGCCACCAGCGGCATCGTCGCGGGTATTCTGTCCCTGCTCATGGGCGCCCTGGCCACAAAGCTGGCCGCCTTTATGCCCTATGGGCAGCTGATGCTGCTGGCCTGCCTGAGTTCCATGGTGATGACAGCGCTGAGCATCGTGCTGACCCTGGCCATGCGCCCCCTTCCGGGAACAGAAACGCCCCCGCCTACCGGCAAAAGCGCCCTGCCCCAGCTGTCCATCCTCCGCGACAAGCTTTTCCTGCGGTTGCTGCCGGCGAATTTGGCCCGGGGCTTTGCCACCGGCACCACCACCGTCCTGGCCGCGGTAGCCCTGGAGCTGGGCCACAACGAGGCGACCCTTACCGCTCTGGTGACCTGCCAATCCATCGCCACCTTGGTCGGCTGTGCCGTCTTTGGCCTGGCGGGGAGCCGTCTGTCCCCCCGGTGGACGACGCTGATCGGCGCCCTGTTCATCATCCTGCTGCCCCTGGTGCTGCTGGCCAACGCCACCTTGTTCCTGGTGGTGTACACCCTGGTGATCCTGGGCCGCACCTTCGTGGATTATTCCATCCCGGTGATCCTGCGCTTTGCCGTACCCGCGCAGATCGCGGGGCCTTACAACGCCTGGCGGATGCTGCTGCACAACGGCGGCACGCTGCTGGCTACCACTGTTGCCGCCTTCATCCCTGTGGAGGCGCTGCTGATCGTCACCGTGGTGCTGCAGGTCTTCGCGGGCATCACCTACTTTGCAGATAAGGCCACCCGTCAGGTGGTTTGATCCCATAAAAAACACAGGAGGATACTCTTATGAAAACTTCCGTCAGTTCCTACAGCTACGACAAGCTCCTGCGCTCCGGTCAGATGGATCTGTTCCAGGTGATGGACAGCGCCAAGCAGATCGGCTTCGACGCTATCGAATTCGTGGAATTTTCCGCACCCCAGGGCATGACCCTGGCGGAATTCGCCGCCCAGCTGCGTGCCTACGCCGAGAAGATCGGCCTGGCCATCTCCAGCTACACCGTGGGCGCCAACTTCCTTCAGGAGGATGTGGCCGCGGAAGTGGAGCGGGTAAAGGCCGAGGTGGACATCGCCGCGATTTTGGGTGTAAAGGTCATGCGCCATGATATTTTCAGCAGCTACCCCGCCGGTTACAAGGGTGTGAAGACCTTTGACGCGGTGTTGCCCATCATTGCCCCCGCCATTCGGGAGGTGTCGGAGTACGCCGCTACCAAGGGTATTGTCACCATGAGCGAAAACCACGGCTACATCGCCCAGGATGCCGACCGGCTGCTGCGGCTGTACGCCGCGGTAAATTGCCCCAACTACCGCTACCTCTGCGACATCGGTAACTTCATCTGCGCCGACGAAAACTGCGCCGTATCCGTGGGCAAAATGAAGGACTTCATCGCCCACGTCCATGTAAAGGATTTCTTCATCCGCAGCGGCATGGAGCCGGATCCCGGCAAAGGCTGGTTCCAGACCCGTGCCGGCAACTATATCCGGGGCACCGTCTTCGGTCAGGGCAACATCCCCACCTGGCAGTGTCTGAAGATCATCAAGAAATCCGGCTACGATGGCTTCGTGTCCCTGGAATTTGAGGGCATGGAAGAGCCGCTCACGAGCATTGAGATCGGTTACGAAAATCTGAAGCGCTATATCGCCCTGCTGGAGGCATAACACTCCGGCCTGCCCCTGCGCTTGTTTGTTGCGAGGTGTTTTCCATGGTTAGAAAAGCAACTGAAAAAGACGCCCCCACGCTGGCAGAGATGGCAGCCCAGCTGTGGGAGGGCCACGACATCCACGCCCTGGAAGAAGAGTTTGCCGAAGCGCTCACGGACAGCCGGACAGCCCAAAATTCCACATGGCTATGGGCTTCGTGGAAGCAAACCGCATCATCTGTTTCAAAAAATCCCTTTGAAAGCATTTATGGAGCCGGGCATCGTCCCGGCTCTTTTTTCTATTTCCGCACATTGACAGAAGTGGATGCTTGTGATATATTTCCGGTAGAAAGTGTCTGCCTGAGCAGACCGGAAAGGAGCTTAAAAGTATGATTGTTCGTGAGGTCAAGATCTTCTAATCGAATATGGGTGCGCATAAAAATGGGGGTTCAGACCTCCCGGTTTGTTGCGCCGTTTTTAAGTAACTTTCGGATATGGAGTCGCCGCAGGATGCAGCCGTAGACGCAAGCTGCTTTGCTGCGGTATTTTTGCGCCCATTTTCGGTTTATTTCGCACCAAAGCCAATATACCTGAATTGGGAGGAATCAACACTTGAATATCAACGATTACGGCGATCTGCCAAATACCGATCATCTGCCGGGGATCCCCGCCCGGGTCACCGCCGTGCACAAGGAACGCTACGAGATTGTCTGCGACCACGGGGTCACCCACGCCCGGCTGAAAACCAAGGAATATTTTATAGATACCCAGGACTTCCCCACCGTCGGCGATTTCGTCATGATCCAGTACATTGACAACGGGGACAGCCTGATCCTTGCCACCCTGCCGAGAAAGACCTTCTTTTCCCGGCGGGAACCCGGCCCCATTCCCAGGGATCAGGCCGTGGCCGCAAATTTTGACTATGTATTCATCATGCAGTCGCTGAATATGGACTTTAACCCCAAACGGCTGGAGCGATACCTGACCCTCAGCTGGCAATCCGGGGCGACCCCAGTGATCCTGCTGACCAAAGCGGACCTGGTGGAGGATTACTGGGACTACCTTACCCAGGTGGAGCGTGTGGCCGCCGGGGTGAACACCCATGTGATCAGCGCCCACACCGGCCACGGTCTGAACCGGCTGAACGCTTATCTGCAGCCGGGAAAAACGGTGGTATTTCTGGGTTCTTCCGGCGTAGGCAAGTCCAGCCTGGTCAACGCCCTGGCCGGAGAAGACATTATGGCGGTCAACGCCATCCGGGAAGACGACAGCACGGGCCGCCACACCACCACCCACCGCCAACTGATCCGTTTAAAAAGCGGCGTCATGATCATTGACACCCCCGGCATGCGGGAACTGGGTATGTGGGAGGCCACAGAGGGCTTAAGCGACGCGTTTGCGGATGTGGAGCAATTTTTGGGCAAGTGCCGCTTCTCAGATTGCAAACACGGCACCGAACCCGGCTGCGCCATCCGCGCGGCTATCAGCGCCGGTGAACTGGAACTGAGCCGGTGGGAAAGCTACCGGAACCTGAAAGAAGAAGCCATCAGCAAGGAAGAAATGCTCCGCCGAAAGCACGAATGGTCCAAAGGCGTAGCAAAATTCAGCAGACAACGAAAGAAGGAGATCTGGTAATGAAACGAAGCATCAAAGCAATGGAAGAAAAATATTTGGTCCCGTCTATGGACCTTGTAGAAGCAGTATTCACCGCCCACTCTGACGCGGAAGAGGGTGCGCTCGTCCGCAGCCTGGTAGCAGAGATCCGCAGCAAGCGGTTCTATGTACCGGAGCTGGACCTGGTGATGGTGGACGAGGATACCGACGAAGTCATCGCTCTTGTGATCTTCTCCCGGTTCCACCTGGAGGGCAAATACGAAAACGAATTGCTGCTCCTGTCCCCGGTGGCGGTAAAAACCCAGCTGCAGCGGCAGCACATTTCCAAGGAGCTGATCGAATACGGCCTCGCCCGGGCCAAGGCCCTGGGCTACAAGGCGGTCATCGTGGAGGGAAACCCCATGAACTACCGCAGCCGTGGCTTCGTCACCTCTGCCCCTTACGGCATCACCGCCCACCCCTCCGTCGGCCTGCCCGCACCGGAGTGCCTGATGGTGCAGGAGCTGGTCCCCGGAGGCCTGACCGGGATCCAGGGCCAGGTCTGCTATGCCGACTATGATTGCCTGAGATAAACAAAATCCGCAGCACCGTCTTACGGTGCTGCGGTCATTTTTTGTTCTCAGATCTCAAACCGGTCAAAGCCGGTGCCACTCCACTGGACGATGTGGTCAAAGCCGAAGGTTTTCAGCCGCTGCACCGCCTGGTCAAAGCCAAAGATCAGGTTGTCCTTGTGGTGAGAGTCCGCACCCAGCATCACTTCTCCCCCGTTTTCCCCCAGGGTCTCCAGCAGGTAATCGCAGGGATACGGCATGGTGCGGAAGCCCCGGGCGATGCCGCCGGTGTTCACTTCCACATAGGGGCAGGTCTTCAGGATCCGCTTCAATGCAGATCGGGCCAGTTTCCGATATTCCGCACTGTCCTCGGGCATCAAGCCAAATTTGGTAATCACATCGTAGTGGCCTACCAGGGTAGGCTTGCACCGCTCCACATGCTCGCAGAGCATCTCATAGTACCGGGCCGCCATGGCCATCACATCGCCGCAAAAGGCTTCGTCGATGCACTTTTGCTGTTGATGCGCTGTGTGGTCGATGGGGTGCCATACGCCATCGACAATGATGTAGTGGACGGAGGCGATGCGGTAGTCATAATCCGCAGGATTCGCATCGGAATAATAGTCCTGCTCCAAGCCCTTGAACACCTTGATTTTGTCTGCATACTTTTCTTTCAAAGCATCAATGGTGCGGAAGTATTCCGGATATCGCTCCGGCAGCATGCAGTAGCTGGGGTCAAAATCCGTGTAGCTGTGATCAGAAAAGCCGATGCCCAGCATATTCTTCTCAATGGCGGAAAGCACCACTTCCTCCGGGGTGTGGTGGCCGTCGGAGAAGGTGCTGTGATTGTGTAGGTTTACATAACGCATTTTTCTCACTCCTTTGGGCGATTGCAGCGCATCAGCCCTCCAAACGGAACAGTTCGGCCGCATTGTTGTAGAAAATGTCCTGCACCTGGGTGGCATCCAGATCCAGCAGGCTCGCCGCCCGCCGGAAGGCCAGCAAATTCTCCGCTGCCAGGATACAGCCCTCCCCGTCCGGGAGCAGCTCGTCCAGGATCCAGGAATAGCCCATGCCCCAGGACACGGCCCGGCCCCGGTGCATGCAGATGGGGTAATCGCTGCCCCAAAGTACCCGCTTTCCGGCGGTCTGCATGATACAGGCAGCCATGGGAGAATCCTCGCACACGGCGGCAAAGTCGTACCAAACATTCTCCAACCCCGCCAAAGAACGAATGCTCTCCAGCACCGTCCAGGCGGCAAAGCCCCGGGCGCAGTGGGCCAAAATCAGCTTGGCATCCGGATATCTACGGCACATAGTTTGGATATAGCGCAGATTTTCCGGATCAGACAGGGCGCGATCCTTCTGCATATGCAGAATAATGGGCTTGCCCGTCTGCTGGGATACCACCCAGGCCGCCTCCGGCAGAAACTCCCCAATGGCAAGATTGCCATGCTTGGGGGCGTCTTTTCCGTAACAGTAGCACTTGATGGCCACTGCCTGGGGCTGGGCTACCAGCTGACCAATGGTTTCCTCCGTATCGGACATGATGATATAGGGGGATGCCACATGGGCCGTTCCCCAAACCTGGGAAAATACATGGTCGTTGGCCCGGGCCAGCACCGCCCGATCCACCTGAGCAGGATCCGGCATGGTGAAGAAATTGCAGCGGATCACCTCCGCGCCGGGAAGGAAGGGCTTCATATGGTTTACATAATCTTCAGGAGTAGAGAACGCCTGGGGAAATGCTGCCGTCCCCGCCACCCGGGGAACGGTGTCCGCCACATACAGGTGGGCGTGGGCATCAAATACCTTTTTGGGGATGAAGCCCTGTAAATGCTCGATCACAGGAAGGTCTTCTTCCCGCACTTGAAACAAACCGTAGTCCATACCATTCACCAAATCGTCCAACCGCCATCCATCACCAATGTCGCGCCGGTAACATAGGCGGAAGCATCGGCAGCCAGGAAGGCCACCGGCCCTTTAATATCGTCATAGCTTGCCCAGCAGCCCAGGGGGGTGTTGGCAATGTAGGTATCCACGAAAACCTTCTTCTCCGGGTCATCGGCCAGGCCGGGGTTGAAGCCGCCGGGGGCGATGCAGTTGACCCGGATGCCGTGCTTGCCGTAGCGGCCGGCCATATACTTGGTCAGACCCACCATGGCCCACTTTTCCGTGGTGTAGTTCACCGGCTGATCCCCCATGGCCTCGGGATAGAAGGGAAAATGAGGGCAATCCAGGCCCCGCATGGAGCTGATGTTGATGATGCTGCCCTTGCCTGCCGGGATCATGTACTCCAGCACCGCCTGGGACAGCAGGATCTGACCGTTCAGGTTGGTGCTGGCAGAATCCTGAAGCTTTTGCCGGGTGGCGTCGGCCAGGGAGGTCATATTTCGCCGATCCACGGCGTTATTGACCAGGATATCGATTTTGCCGTACAGGTCGTATACCTTTTGCGCCAGGGAGCGGATCGAAGCATCGTCAGAAAGATCCAGGGAAAGGCCCAGGGCCTTGTGGCCCTTTTCCCGCAGGGAGGCGGCAAACTCCTCGCACTTTTCCCCATTCCGGGAAGCCACCACCACTTCCGCGCCCATTTCGCACAAGCCCTCGCAGATGGCAGCGCCGTACAAGCCCCGGCCGCCGGTGACAATGGCCACCCGGCCGTCAAGAGAAAACAGTTCCTTGGCGTTCATATTACTCTTTCAGCTCCTTCAGCAGCCGGCGACCTTCTGCCACCATCAGCTCCGCCACGCCGGCGGCGAAACGGGAACTTCTGGCCTCGTAGCCGCCCTCGATATACGCATCGCTCATGGGGAAATAGCCCTCGTAGCCATTGGTGCAGCAGGTGGGGATCACCAGGCCCCAGTCCTCGGTTTCCTTCAGCGCCCGGCCGATGCCGGTGAAGGGCTCACCGGGGATACCAACCATGGCCACCGGACCGATGGCGATGCCCAAAAGATTCATATCAAAGCTCTCAGGGCCATGCTCCAGCCGCAGCATCCGGGCAGCCTCCGCCACCACGGTGGTGAGCATCATGCCGGTGTAGGGGAGCTCCCCGTCCCGGCCGGCCTCGTGGAGAGTGTTGATCCGCCGGGCCTCCGGCAGATCCTCCAGCTTGGGCAGGTTGGCGGGCACATGGATGGTCCGCTCCAGGCAGCGCAGGGAGTCCACCTCCACATACTCCACCTTATCGTACGCCTGCAGTACGCCGCCGGCCACCACCCGGCCCATGTAGCGGCTGTGGTCATAACCCCGGGCCACATCGTCAAAGTCCATGAACATATTGTTCAGGTAGCCGCCCCGGGGATGGACATTCACATGGTTCACATCGCCCTGGGTGCCGTTAAAGAAGATGCACTTGACATCATCCAACACCTTTTCCACAGTGCGGCGGGTAAAGCCGGGCCAGTCTGCAGAAATTTTGCAGCCGCCCACCACATCCGGGTGATCCGCAAACTGCACCAGCACCAGGCTGTCGTTTTCCCGGTCAAAGCGCAGGACGCTGACCCGCTCATCCACATCGCCCAGGGGAGCCAGGATGTCGGGGTTGTCCACGCCGGGGTTGGTCTTGACGGAGCCGTCCTTCATCCGGAAGCGGCGGACGAAAGCGATATTGGGAGCTTGGCCGATGCCGAAGCCCATTTTGGTATCCTGCAGGTCGCCGAGCGCCAGCTGGGCAGCGTCACACAGGCGGCCTTCCACAAAAGCGCTGTACTGCTCCTCCAGCTTGTCCGCATGGGGCAGCCGCAGGAAGGGGCCGGTGTGGGTATGGGTGCAGGAGATGTAAATTTCCTCGTTTTTGAGACCTGTGGCCCGGGAAATGGCGGCCTTGTACTGCTGCTGCAGCGCGGTGGGGATACCGCAATTGTCCAGGCACATCAGTACCGCCTTGTTTTCGCCGCAAGCCAGCGCCAAAGCGTTGACTTCCAGGGGATCCAGCACACCGTCGGCAAAGCGATCCACATAGTAGCCTTCAATACCAATGCCCATCATGGGGGTGATATCCAACCGGGCAAAGCCCGCCTTCAAAAGATTGCTCATAAGAATACCTCCGTGCATTTCGATTCATTATGTTTCAAATCTGTACACCGCTTTTCCGGTGTCCGGATCGTAGACTTCCATGGTAAATTTCAGCCCAGCGTGGTTTGCAAGGGTCTGCATAACCACTTCCGTTGCCAAAGAAAACCAGGGAGATACCTCCCGTCCAGTCTTTTTCAGATGGGTCACCGCAGGGCACCGCTCCACAAAGACGCAAAGCGCCGTGTCCGTTTTTTCGATCGTCAGCAAATCCGCAGCCTTTTCCTTGGCGTAGGTATCCTGAACGAGATCTTTCAGGGCCTCCAGGGGGTCATTTTCCATAGCCTCCAGGGTTCGGATATACACATTCTTCGTGTACCGGGTCAGGAATGCCCGCAGGGCTTCCTCTCCATGCTCCCGAGCCACATAATCGATACCCATATTCAGGCTGCTGTGGAAATCCGGGTGGAAATATTCGCTGTCCTTGGAAGTGATGGCAAGGACCTCCGTATTTTCGTCCGGCACCAGGATCCCCTTAAACACCTTGGGATCGTAAAGGATGCTGGAGCAGCTGGCCTTGTCCACATGCAGGTGGTTGCGGACCCATTTCAGGCCCACCATATCCAGGGCGCTGCGGTAGTAATCGCAGTGACCGCAGTAATCGTAGTAGGGCTTCAGCCCGATCTCTTTTTCCAGTTCCAGCAGCCGACCCTTGGAGGGGCAGTAGTGCATTTCGCTGGCGATCCAGCCCGCTTTCTCGTTAAAATACCGGGTACAGTCGGCAGCTTCCTCTTTCAGCGTGCCGCTCCAATAGTCCCAGCAGCCCTTCAGGCCGTCCTTTTTCGCAAAATTGATCAGAGGAATACCCTTGCCGGTGGGCGCAAAGAGGTAGGTCCAAAACCGTTCCACCTCCGCCCGGCCGTAATTTTCATCCAAAAAGGAGAACAATTCGCTATACGCAGGGATAAATTCGGTGCAGGAAATCATATTTCTTCCTCCTGTTGCGCAAAAGCAAGGGACACAGGGTGTCCCTTGCCTTTCTTTTCCTTAAATTTCTCCCAGGGCCTTCATGGCTTCCGTGACCCGGGCCTTGTCGGCATCGGAGATATCCGTCTCGTAGTCCCGGCCGAACCAGCCCTCGCAACCCAGCAGATTCATGGCATGGGAGAACGCCAGCATCAGAGCGGGGGTGGTCAGGAACAGATCCCGCAGGGCCAGGATGTCGTCCAGGGCCTTGCCCGCGGCAGCCTTGTCGCCGGCATCCAGAGCATCATACAGCTTCCGGGCGGTCTTGGGGGTGCAGGCGAACATACCGTCCAGGTTCTTGTCGATACCGTAATTGTAGGCGATGTCGAACTCATCGATGTTGCTGAACATCATGGTGAAATCCGCGGGCCGGTCTTCTGCCCGGTGCAGGATCCGCTGGGTCACCAGGTTACCGGACTTGATGCCCTTGATGTTGGGGTTCTTCCACAGCTTCCTTACCGTAGCGGGGGCGGTAGCCGCCTTGGTCACCACTGCCAGGTCATACAGATACACCGGCCGCTGCGCCCGGTTGGCGATCTCGTTGTAGAACGCAAAAATGCCGTCCTGGTTCATGGTGGAGTAGTAAGGCACGGTGGAAACGATGCCATCGATGCCGTCAATGCCCTCCAGGGCAGCCACACGATCCATAACCCGGCCGATAGAAACATCGGTCACGCCCACCAGCACGGGCACCCGGCCCTTGGCCGCCTCCACGGCACAGGCGGCCACCTTGGGATATTCAGAATTCTTGAGATATGTCATATTGCCCATAGAGCCCATGACCAGCAAGCCGGAAACACCGGCATCGATCTGCTGCTCGATCTGCCGAGCCATGCTGTCGGGCAGGAAGTTGCCCGACCTATCCAGCGGTGTGCCTAATGCGGTATAGAAGCCTTTTTCCATAAGAAAGTACCCTCTTTCTTTTGTGTATATCGGTATCATATCACGGATCACAGCTGTTGTAAATGAGGCAAACGGACATAAGTATCCGATTTATGTCTGTTGCGGCACAAAGACCTATCCATTTTCCCCGGATGCCAACTCCTGTCGCAATTTTTGCAGCGCCCGCTTCTCGATCCGGGACACATAGCAACGCCGTTAATGTAAACGATGCCCAAAAGCCGCCGCAAGGCAACAGCTTTCGGGCATCGCACTATTTAAGGGTAGCACCACACTTAATGTAAACGGTTAGGGAGAATCATTATGGCGACCATTCATCATCTATACTCATTAATGTGTATCACTTGAAATTTTCAAATCTAATTTCCACTTCGGAGTCAATTTCAGCAACAATGTCTTTTAATGCATTAGATGATATTGCAAGATAAAAAGGTAATTCTTTTTGAGCTTTTTCCCTATCGTCTTGGTCGTTATCATCTCCTGTTGCTGTAAAAGAATTAACTGAGAATGCACTAGATATTACAATACCTACAATATATCCCTGCATTGAAAATACGGGACCTCCACTGTTTCCTGGTCTAGTTATCGATGAAATAGTAATACATTCACAGCCTGTAAATGTTTCCGATCCTATTGCGTTTATTTCCCCACTTTGCGCTAGTAGTTGTGGCTCCCTCATTCCGCGTAATGGAGGATAACCCAAAGTTAAAGTCCTATCAAGAACTAACGGCGAACCGAAATATGGATAGTCGCCATCCACATTTACAGCGGACACCTTAATTATACCCACATCGTATCTATCATGCACTTTTTCTTCTATAATTTCCAGCGAAGTCTCACCTATCCAACAGGATTTTATCTCCATATCACGAATGTTGTGAGCACATGTCAAAATCGTATTGGAGGAAATCAACACACCCGATCCTGTCCCCCACTTCCCTTCATTATTTTCTCCTTCAAGTCTAACAATAAAGTTATTGAGCAAAGAACGCAAGTAGCGTTCGCCAAGTATACTTGCAAGCCAATAATTTGCACTGCTTTGTAATTCAGTGAACGGTTTTATACAATAATAACAAGCATTCAAACCCGGAGCGCTTCCCGAAGTACCTGCAGGTATAAGTACGCCTTGACCTGCTAATTTATGAGCTAATGTCATTATATGGTAGATATACTCAAGTGGTTTATTTAGTATTTTTTCCTTTTCTAAGTAATTGGTATAATCAAATAGCGATAATGGATGCATTACCTTTTCTGTCACCGGAAGATCTAAAAGTTTTCGCATCTCTACATTATTCACAGGCGAGAAAAACTCCACCATTTTCAATGACAGCAAACACATTTCTTCTTCAGATAACGGTCTCATGACAATATCTAATTCTTCCATACAAACACCTCTGTATACTTGTTAATCAGAACTTTCATTCACCGAATTTGACAAACCTGTATTAAACAGCGATTTTCAATTACTATGGAGCAAGCTTATTTTTCCCTATACGCCCAATGGCCATTAGCTCGGCATTTTGTGAGTTTGCCTTCGGCAGCGAGGCCGGCGAGAATACGGTTCGCAGTAGCAGCAGAAACATCGCAAAGTGCCCGGACATCGGCATTCATAATATACTCGTGGGTTTCCAAAAACTTTTCGATCTGCAGCCAGCGAAGGGTTGCTTTATCCATTGCCCCATCGCTCATTGCATCGCTCGTTTTGATAGCATCAACGAGGGATGCTTTGATAACAGAAAGCATAAATTCGATAAATGCCGTGGAACTTCCGGCTGCGTTGGATACGTTGATGGCATCGTAATATGCTCGCTGATTGGCGTGGATCATGGACTCCACCGGCAGCCACGCAAACGCATAATTCCACTTGCTCAGCAGTAGCGTGTGCCACAGGCGGCCGATGCGGCCATTGCCGTCCGCAAAGGGATGGATCTGTTCCAGCTCATAGTGGAACACACAACTGCGAATCAGCATATGCACCTCGCTGTTTTTCGTCCATTTCAGCAAATCCTTGGTAAGGCCGGGAACATAGTCCGGCAAAGTACCGAAGTGCAGAATATTCCCCTGCTGATCCACCACCGCCACCGGACGGCTGCGGAAATAACCGGATTCTTCTACCAATCCCCGGGTCATAATCCCGTGAGCAGTGAGCAAGTCGTCCACATTGTAGGGATCCAACTCATCCAATCGCTCATAGATTTCATAGGCATTCTTGATCTCTGCAATATCCTTAGGCGGTGCCAGGACATGCTTACCATTAAGAACCGCCGTTACCTGCTCCAGGGACAAGGTGTTCTGCTCAATAGCAAGTGAGCCGTGGATGGTGCGGATTCGATTGGTCCGGCGCAGAGTAGGATTTGCAGACAGCTGGTGGATGGATGTGAGCTTACCCGTAAGCTCCGCAATTTCAACTACCAGATCAATGATCGTATTGGTAATCTCAAAGGGAGGATTTTTCATGATCGGCCTCCTAAATGTAGTTTCTTATATTATATCTCTGTTTTCCAAAAAATGCAACACATCACTCATTTCATCAATCAAAATGTACAGCCCGGTGCGTCAAACAAGCACCGGGCTTTCAAAATATGCAATTCGAACTCTTGCGGATATTCTTTCCCCTACGAGATTTCGAATGCAATGGGGTAAAGGAAATTGAGTGAATTTGTGTGACTTTCGTACCCAAAAACCTGTTGCCAGCCAATAAAAATCCCACATTTCACATATCAGTTTCAACCTTGAAAACATCAAAATATCGCAATCTCAGCCCAAAGTGTAGAAAAAGTGTAGAAATGAACCTTGCGATTATGACTTTAAGTAACTTTAGTTTCCCCGAACATTAACACATCAATAATTGTGCGGTTTCCTGCCATTGACAATCAACTTCGCACTTATCTGCGAGTTAGGAGAACTGCACATGAATACCCAGTATAACGAAATTATAGAAAATTACCCTAACACCATCACTCTCGACCAATTCTACCGCATTTGCCATATCAGCAAGCGGAAAGCAAAATGGCTTCTGGAGAACGGTATTGTACCCTGCCAAGACAGTGGCAAAAAGACCCGCAGGTTCAAAATTCAGACCATGGATGTAGTATACTACCTGCAACAATTGGAGGTTAACCCTGAAGAAGTACAGCCTCCTGTTGGAATATTTAATAGTGGGTATTACAACCACGAAAAAGTCATCCGTCCGATAACAGCCAAAAATTCAAGATCATTCAAAGCCTACATCATAATGAAGTGGTATCCTGAATCCGATGTTCTGATGATCAGCGATGTCCATCAGCTAACAGGCTATCACCCAATGACAATATCCCATTGGCTGGCAGCCGGCAAACTTAAATCCATAGCGATAAATAACCGACGGATCGTCGCAAAGGATTGGCTAATCGATTACATCGTAAAGTACACCCTCACCCACCCAAGCTACCTATCAGAGAAACATAAAGAAATCATCTCAGAATTTCTCGTCAACAGCATATAGACGAAAAGGATCAAGCAGTACGGCAAACTGCCTGATCCTTTTCGTTTGTGTACCATTAATACAAGTATCATAGGAGGTGATCCCTATAGCAATACTATTTTCCCGGGTAAAAGTCCAGTCCGCTGACCAGTCGGAAACCTTCCTCATCAGCGGCATCCCCAAGGAGTACGATGACCTGACGGAATCCGTTCAGCTCGAATGGTTCCTCCAGGACATCGACTCTGACGAAACCGTCCAAGTCCATGCAGATGCATTTCTCTATGGCGAGGGTGAAGTCGTGAATGCAACCCACGCAGAGCTCTGCTACTTCCTGGACCGCATCAGACTCAACCCAAACTTCTTGGAAAGCCGTTGCCAGAGTGCAGGTAGCAGCGACTTTAGTTTCGACTGGAGTCCCTGCGAATTGTTCGGCCAGCAGCTCGGATCATGAATTCTGCTAAGATGCAAAATCGGCACCCCGAATGGGTGCCGATTTATACTGTTACCAATTGGATTTACTTAGTCTTTCTTTTGCTTTTTCCTCATAACGAGTCCTGTAAAAATCAAAATAATTGCGATAATTAATATGGGAATCATCATTACATAAGGAACACTTATCAGAAAATAATCAATAAGTAATGCAATATTTCCCAATAGAATACCTATCAGTGAAATTCCACGCCATTGTTCCATAGTTGATATTCTCCTTCGTCAAAATTCAAATTTAGCGATTTATTCTCGGATAAGGGCATACCTACCAGTTGCAGACCTAAAATTGATAACCAAATAGTATTTCTTCTTTTTCTCCACAGTAATGGAATCGCGTTGATTGGAACAATTCAGTTGCATGATTCTTTGCTTAGTGGAATCAAGAAGTTCCACCGACATATCGCCTTTGCTCAATTCTGCATCTAACACAAAGGTATATGTCCCATCGTCTTTGAACTTTATAACTCGTTTCATATAGCCATTGCAAGAGGTAAATCTGGCACCGTTTCCTTTCGCTGAGCCAATAAATACAACAGCACTCATGGATTTGGAGACCATATAGCCTTGGTTATATAGGAACACAAAAACACCCAACATCGCAACCGTCAAAATAATTAGCATAACCACTTCTTCCATGGCAAGACCTCCTCCAAATTCATATTTCTTAGAAGCAATTATATCATGGCAACCAAAGCTATTCAAGCATCACATTTATAAACGAAGTAATCCAGTCACCAAGAGGGCTGGCAGTTTGGTATCAACCATTCTGCCAGCCCTCTTTTTTTGTTTTTCTACCTATCTCAATCAAATCAAAATGGAGGTTATCAATGAAACACAACACGCTCAAGAAAGTCCTGTCCCTGCTCCTGGTCATCTGCATGATGGCCTCCTTCGCTGGCTGTATCCCCAGCGAGGAAAATCCCACTGAACCCAGTATCATCGAAACCACCGGTCCTACCGAAAGCACCCCGGCGCCCACAGATGGCACGACCACACCCACTGACAGCACGGATGCCACCACCTTCCCCACGGAGGAAACCCAGGCACCTACCTCTCCCACAGAAGCTGAAACCGATCCTCCCGCAACGGAAGCTCCCAACACAGATCCTACCTTTGCCACAGAAGTTCCGACAGAATCTCCTGTTGAAACCTTTGTTGATGTTGTGGAAACCGTATATGCCATCTCTACAGTAAATGTCCGCTCCGGCCCCAGCACCGACGATATGATCGTTGGCTCTCTGAGCTACGGCGAATCCATCCAGAGAACCGGCATCGGCAACAAGGGCTGGAGCCGGGTAGACTACAACGGCGAAGAAGCCTATGTCTATGCTTCCTACCTGTCCACTACCAACCCCGCCCAGGACACCAGTGGCTACCCCAAAAACTACAGCGACTCCACCTGCGACATTACCATCACCAAAGAATGGTATGAAGATGCCTGGTGCTACATTGCTCATCTCCAATTCAATGACTACACCCGGTTCGGTACCGCCTGCGCCAATGGCGAGTACGATGACGGATTCGAAACCACATCCCATGCAGCAAGCAGACTGGATGCCATCTTCGCCGTTAACGGTTGCTACTCCGCCCCTTACCTGAACTACACCGTGGTCAGAAGTGGCGAGCTCTGCAACGGCTCCGGCAAGAATCTCTGGTGTCCCGCCGTGTACAGCAATCAGAATGGTCTGCTGCAGAGTGCGTGGGAAACTGGCGGCACGGAAGGTATCGCAGGTGTGAACATTGACTCCCTGGTAGAAAGCGGTTTGGTAACGGACACCTTCTGCTTCGGCCCTCCCATCCTGGTAAATGGCTCTGTCACCGCAGGATCGGATGGTAGCCGCGCCCAGAGAACCTTCATCGGAACCAACGGCAATCCCGGTGACATCTGGATCGTTGTCTCTGAAGGTAGAAATGCTGACGGAGAATCCGCAGGTCTGACATACAGCCAGTGTGCCCGACTGCTTGGTGAAAAAGGCTGCATCTTCGGTGTACCTCTGGACGGCGGTGGATCTTCCACCATGGTGTTCCAAGGCAAAGTCCTGAACAGCGCCAAGGCAGGCCAGCGGTCTGTGGTAGACTTCGTCTACTTCAAGTGAGGTACCGCCTATGATTAAAATGACAATCCACCACGGAGAGGAAGTCCAGCAGAGAGATCTGCCATGCGACTTCCTCTCTTTGCGTATGAGCCTGTATCAGATGAACATGATGCTGGCTCCCAACGAAGTATCTGTCCGGGATGTACAAGCAGAATTCGCCAGCACAGATCCCATCGGG
This sequence comes from Faecousia sp., assembly GCA_045660725.1. Lineage (GTDB taxonomy): Bacteria > Bacillota > Clostridia > Oscillospirales > Oscillospiraceae > Faecousia. The sequence goes on along the minus strand of JAZREG010000009.1, from coordinate 34,325 downwards.
CAGAAGCTCATCAGCCTGATCCGCCCCGGCGACCTGCTGTCGGATGTGGATGTGGCAATCCACCAGCTCAAGGCAGCTCCCCAAGCGATCCAGGAAGCCATGCGGCAGCGTCTCTTGGATGGAACCTTTGAAACCATCGAGGACATCCATATCGGCCGGGATCAGCTTCTGGAAGAAAAGTGCGGTTTCCGCCAGCTCTACTATTTCCCGCTGACCTGCTCCATCCCGGATGAGGACGGCAATCTGGAAGAAGTCAGTCCCTACATCCTGCCCCAGTATTCCGAGCAGATTCAGGATGCCATCGAAGCGGATCAGAAGCGGGATATCGACACCATGGCGATGTACTTCTTGACGCACGATCAGAAGGTCAACGATTCCATCCGCAGTAAACTCCTGACCTGCGAATGGGGTCTGGCAAGTATCGGCCCCTCCCTCTACGGTCAGGTGGAGGTCACCGCAACGGAACCCTTCACCGAAAAGGAAGTCCGTGCCATGAAAGAATGGATCAGTGGTCAGAACTCTGACGGTTTGGGCGAGGGCTTTGAGCAGCGCCCCATCGAAACTGAGGACGGCGATCTCCATGTCCACTTCTGGAACTCCGGCAACGACTACCGAATCGTCACGGATGGTGAGATTGAGCGAGAGCTCCACCCGGAGAAATTCGAAACACCTCCCAAAAGAGTGAACACTCATCCCACACTTCTGGGTGTAGGTGGTGGTGAAGCTGCGGAACTCCACAGTGTTCAGGAGGTTGCCCAGTTCATCTACGAAAAGGGGCTGCACAGCGATGTCCTCATCACAAGAGAGGACGGCACTCCCTTCATCACCACCTTCGGTATCTTCCTCGATAAGATCGCTGACATGGACTATCGTGAGGAACTGCTGAAAGAACTGGTGCCACTCCAAATGGGAGAGCAGGATGGCGGCATGGGCGGTATGTCCATGTGAACCATCCTTTTTCAGAAACCAAATCAATAAGAATGGAGGAAATATATGACAAGAGAAGAACAACGAAAAGTAGCAATGACACGACTGAACTATCCGCCCGGCACCCGGCTGGAGCTTATCTCCATGGACGATCCCCAAGCAATCCCTCCCGGTTCTCGTGGAACCGTGGATCATGTGGATGATATGGGAACCATCCATATGCGGTGGGATAGCGGCAGATCCCTGGGCATTGTCCCCGGTGAGGACAGCTTCCGGAAACTGACTACGGAAGAACTGGAAGCAGAGCAGGACATGGGAGGAATGCAATGCCAAACTTTGTAACCAATATCGTCCACTTTGATGGCGACCCGGAACGGATCTTGGATCTGCGCGGTGCCGTGCAGGACGATCAGTATGGTATGTCCGGCATCGACTTTAACAAGATCATTCCCATGCCCAGCGGCTTGTGGATGGGCGGCATTAACCCTGATACCAGGTTCAGATTCGGCAAGAACAATTGGCTGGACTGGAGCCTTGCAAACTGGGGTACCAAGTGGAATGCGCTCCGCTTTGACGATGATGATCAATACTCCGACACCAAGATCACCTTTGTCACCGCTGACGGCACACCTGCACCCATTATGCAAAAGCTGTCCGAGATGTACCCGGAAATCACGATGCACCACTTCTGGGCAGAAGATAATGTGGGTCATAACTGCGGAGAGCGGATCTACAAGGCAGGTTCGGTCATCGAGGAATTCAAGCCTGAACCCGGTGTCCAGGCTGTGGACTATGCCTGCAAGATCATGGGTACCACACCGGCAGACCACTGCTTAAAACTGAACGAGGACGGCACGGAATATGTCTGTGCCGAGGAAGAAGATATGGATGAAACTATGGAAGAAGGGATGCATTTATGATCATCAAAAGCATTACACCCGGCGACCTGCGGCATATGCATGATCAGGAAGCCCTCATTCTGCAAGGCTGCGGCGGTGACCTCACCGAATGGGTGGAAGGAATCAACGGCATCCTCACCGAGGAAGAAATCCTGAAAGACGGATTCCGTTTTGAGGAAGCCTACACCTTCAAAAATGAGGGTCTGACCTGCCTCATGTTCCCGCTGGAGGATGGGGCCAAAATCAACATGGGAAAGCTCGCTCTGTGGCGCATTGGTACCCACCACAACTTCGGCGGTACCTGGCTCAGCGACTATGTAGAAAACCGCCTTGGCGGTTTTGCCAGGGATCAGCCTGTCCAGCAGAGTAACGGCAAGCCCGACTGTCCCCTCATCGGGCAGGACAGCAATATCTTCAACCTTGTGGGCATTGCTTCCCGCACCCTGAGAGAACACGGTCTTGCAGAGCAGGCACAGGAGATGCGCTCCCGCATCACCCAGTGCCAAAGCTACGACTCTGCCCTGGCGATCATCGGTGACTATGTGAACATCACATCCAGCGATGACCAGGGCGAGGACTTTGACGAAGGGATGGTGATGGGATAATGGAAGCATTGTGGCTGACGGTCGGACTGCTGTTCGGCGTTTGTTTCTCCGCAATCGGCCTGGGCTGTTATCAGCTTAAGCGGATCTCTGCCTGCGAACAGGCGATCCGTGAACTGAAAAGTAAGGTCAACTCCAAGTGTCCCGTCTGATGCGGGATGCTCCATTAACATGAAAGGGGCGATACGATCAACAGTTTCATGTCCTGGGTCGGCGGTAAAAAGGCGCTCCGGGACCAAATTCTCTCGCGTTTTCCCTTGGAATATAAGCGGTACATTGAGGTCTTTGGCGGCGGTGGATGGGTGCTCTTCCATAAACCTCCCGGCAGAGATTTCGAAGTGTACAACGACTTCAACGGCAATCTTGTGAACCTGTACCGCTGTGTGCGGGAACACCCTGACGAGCTGGAAAAGGAACTCACCTTCATGCTCAACTCCCGTCTGGATTTCGAGTACATGAAATATATGCTGCATAGTAAGGCCGTCCTCCCGGATATACGGAGGGCGGCCTATTATTATGCCCTCATCCGCTACAGCTACGCCTCCAGCGTAGACAGCTTCGGAAGTCAGCCCCACTCCATGTGGCGAAACTTCCCCCTGATCCATGCGGCATCGAAGCGACTCCAGAATGTGGTTATTGAGAACAAGGATTGCGTCAAGCTGATCGGGCAGTACGACCGGCCGGAAAGCTTCTTCTACTGTGACCCTCCGTACTACGAAACGGAAGGCTACTATGAGGGCGGCGGCTTCGGCCGGGATGACCACGCAAGGCTGGCTGAAGCTCTTGTCTCTATGCAAGGAAAGTTCCTGCTGTCCTACAACGACTGCCCGGAGATCCGGCAGCTCTTTGACCTGCCCGGAATCTACATTGAAGGTACCACCCGGCTGTCCAACATCGCCCAGCGGTATGATGCGGGATGTCAGTATCCCGAACTGCTTATATCCAACTACGACACCACGGAACGCGCCCGGTCTGTCGCACAGCTCACCCTGTTCGATGATCCGGACACCGACCCCACTACTATCTTAAACGAAAGGATCTTATACCATGAGAAATAAACACGCAAACGAACCCAACATTGCCGATATCCTGTCTCTGCTCTCCTCTCTGGATGAGGACATCCTGAAAGCGATCCAGGCGAGAGGTACTCCCATCATCGTGATCACCGCTACCCCTGTGTCCCATGTCCGGGATCTGGACGAGGATGATGAGGATGACTACGACGAGGATGAGTACGATGACGATGACGAGCTGGAGGATGACGAGGATGGGTGCTGCCCTGAGTATGAACCCTCCGTGGATGGCTCCGGCCGCTGTGTCTACTCCTGCCCCGAATGCGGCGTCTGTCTCCGGAACTACATCGGGGAGGAATTCGAATGAGCAATACCATCTACCGGGTCATGGGGAAGCGTGGCAGGATCACCATTCCCTATGAGTTCCGCCAACAGGTAGGCTTCGGCTACAACGACATTCTCAGCTTTACCAAGCAGGATGACAACACCGTCATCGTCAAGCGGGAGAAGATCTGCGATAACTGTAAACGCCGGGAAGCACCTCCTTCTGCCAGCAACTCCGCAGATGCCGGTGTGACCCTCCGGGAACTGCTGGACAGCCTGACCCCTGCCCAGCAGAAAGCAGCCCTCGTCCATCTGGCAGATAAGCTGGCTGATTCCGTCCGCCCTGTGGTAAGGAGTGGCTGATGCAAGTTAGGGTCTATCAGATCGATCCTGACCGGGACCAAAACCGTATTCGCTATGAAAGCCTGAACGACCTGCCCAAGTATCAGGGCAGCTCCAAAGTGGATGAAAGCCTATATGACCGGGTGTTGAGAGCAGATGTGGACTGCAAAAGCTTAGAGCAGCTCTACACGCTGCTGAATACCAAAGGCCACCCCCTCCACCACGGCGGTCAGATGAAAGTCTCCGATGTGGTGGTCACAGACCAGGGCGCGTTTTACTGTGACCGTTTTGGATTTGCGAAGATTGAATTCGACGAATCCAAAGCGCAGATCCCTGCGGACTGTATGCGCGTCCTCTATGTGGAACCGGGCAAGATCCCCTACGAAACGGAGATCCCCAACACCCTGGACGGTGAACAGCAGGCAGTACAGGGTCTTATCGACCTTGTCTACCTGGACCGTGGTGGCATCCTCGTCTGCAATGACGAGGGTAAGCTCATCGGAATGGACGGCAACCGGGTACTGGATAACGGTACCATCATCGCCGGTCCCTTCTTCATCGCAGGAGATGCCGGGGAGAATTTCTGCTCTCTGACGGATGAACAGGTCGGTCATTTCATGCGGCGGTTTATGGAACCGGAGGATATATCACAGGAAGATGTGCAGGCAGACACCGGCTTCATCTTCTATGCCTTTTGAGAGGGGGTGAATCAAGTGAAGATCCAAGCCAAGATCGACAGGCTGGTCAAGGGCGGCTCGACCAAGGCAATCGCCTCTGTCACCCTGGATAGCTGGTATGTGGTAAAGGGTCTGCGTGTGGTAGATGGCAAGAAGGGGCTGTTTGTTTCCATGCTCCAGGAGTCCTATATGGACAAGGGCGACAAGAAATACTCCAATATCTTCTTTCCCATCACTAACGCTGCCAAGATGGAGCTGCAGGATGCAGTCCTGAAAGCCTACGACCAGTACCTGGACCAGCAGCAGGAAGCGGTGCAGGATGCCCAGTTTGAGGATCAGGGTATGGGAATGCTGCCCTTCTGATGTGGTCAATTCGCCGGATCTTCCTCTTTGCGCTAGACTTTCAAAAACTTCACAGTATAGTGTGGTTTGAAAATCGAGAAAGGATGTGTGTCACATGAAGAAGATTCTCAGTTTTACCCTTGCTGCCGTTCTATTCCTTAGCCTTTTCGGTTGTGCCGTGCAGGAATCACCGCCTGCGACATCGCCTGCGGCAACAGAAACCACAAGCGCGACTGAAACTACCGCGCCACCTGAAACGAATGTACCACAGACCGAGCCTCCCGAAACAACCGGCTCTACCCAAGCCTCTGAGGTGACCAATCCAACGGAAGCCACAGAAGCAACCGACGAAACGAAGCCTACCGAGCCGGAGAAACCCAAGGAAAACACCGGCAAACAGCAGGAAGAAACCAAACCTACAGATCCCCCGGCAAGCGAATCCACCCAGCCTGCCACCGATCCCACAGATCCACCTTCCACGAAACCAACCGAACCGCCTGAAACGCAGCCCCCCGAAACCCAGCCTCCCGAAACCCAGCCTCCTGAAACGGAACCTCCCGCAACAGAAGCACCGACCCAACCGACAGAACCTCCCGGATGCCAGCATGACTGGAAATGCATCCACCATGAGGAAGTCGGTCACTGGAGAGCCGGAATCGTGTGCGACTGCGGCTGGACAGTCTACGGAGATCCCAACGAGCTGGTAGCCTTGTGGAATGCACACTCTGCATCCTATCCGCCAGCGGAATCTCTATTCGACCACGGCGGCTACGGCAGTGCGGACGAGTGGATTGTGGACACGCCCGCCTATGACGAATGGGTATGCCGTCATTGCGGAGAACCGAAACCATAAGCCATACCTGATATCGCCCCCCTGGTGAGTGAATTCTCATCAGGGGGCGGTTTTCTATTCCCATCAGAAGGAGGAAATTGATTGAATGTAATGAAGAAATCTCTGGCGCTTCTGCTGGTCTTTGCATTGGCACTTTCCTGTCTTCCTCTTGGTGCGGTAACGGCATTCGCAGCGGAGAACGAGGAAACTCAGCCTCCTACCGAAGTTCCCGATACCGTTCCCACGGAAGCAACGGAAACCCTGCCTACCGAAACAGAAGAAGCGCCGACTGAAGAAACTACGACGGATACAGAACCTGTCACCGAAACAGAGCCTACGGAAGATGAACCCGGCAAGGGTCCCATGATGTTCTCTGTGAGCCCCGCAAGCGACGATGACAGTGGCAGTTCTGGCTCTGAGGTCGGCGGTGGTGGTGACGGTAGCGGCGATGCTGCAGGAGATGGTTCCAGCAACATGATCGCTGTTGGTGTCACCATGCAGGTTGTCTACTACCGTTATGATGAGTGCTACAACCGTTATAACTCTCATGGTAATGTCATTGAAACTGTCCAGACCGGCAAGGCCATCCCCTGGAACGATACTGGCAAGGACAAGGGCGAAAGCATGACCACGGTATTCGATACCTTTACCATTACACCCCATACCTTTATTGTCAAAGCTCAGTGGAATTCTTACCCGTATGTGTACCATTTCCCAACGGAGAATATCGTCAGCGACGGCTGCACTTTTACCTGGACAGGCTTTACTGGGTACTGGTTCAGCTATGAGAATCCCGGCGGAAAACCAGAAACCTATCCCCGGATCGTCCGAAACGAGGAAGGTGGCAGTCTCGCCATCGAGAATTATCTGGCGCAGATTATCCTTGGCAGCAATTACGGTGCCTGGGATAAGCTGGACATCGCCAAGGGCGAAACCGTGGCAACGGACACCTCTCTGTTTGCCGCTACCCTGAAATACCTGGGTGCCAGCGATCAGGCGATCCAGAACTATCTGGATTCCTACTTTGGCAAACTGAGTGTTTCTCAGGATGGCGATACCCTGATTCCCACCATCATTTGGTCTTATGTCGCAGCCGAAAACCTGGGCGGCACTAACCGCATTTACACCATCGGTGATGTGGAATCCTCCGCCAGCTCCAACAAGAACTGGCTGGAAACCACCTACACTTCCGGTGCCAACTGCAACAAGGGCTTTGAAACCTGCTCCTGGCTGAAGAACTCTCAGGATACCATGATCTGTAAGCTAATGCTTGGCGGCAAGCACAGCTCCAACCATCACTCTTCCATCTGGAAAGAGGGTGGCTCTGATAAGCTCTTCGGAACCGGTCTTGTCAACCGCATTCAGACGGAAGTGGACTCCACTGCGGAGAATGGTACCAACACCTTCTACTACCTGCGTGGTTACTGGACTCCCTACGGCAAAGGCAACGGCTCCATCAGCCTGACCAAGACCAATGCCGCAGGCAATAAGAATCTGGCAGGTGCCGAGTTCACCCTGTACCGTGATCCTGCGTGTACCACTCCCATCACCTCTGCCGACTACTACTCCCAGAACACCTCCGATACTGGCTATGTCAGTGCCAGTGTCCGCAAGACCACTTCCGCGGGTAAGGCAGAGTGGACTGGCCTCTACAGTGGCACTTATTTCCTGAAAGAAACGAAAGCCCCGGAAGGCTACAAGGTCAATGTGGACTCCAGCGGTAATGTGGAGGTCAAGGAAGTGCCTGTGGCCAACGGTGCCACCGACATCACCCTGACCAACACGGAAAACTCCAAGCCCGTGTCCCTGAAGAAGTCCATCAATGCTTCTCAGACGTGTATTGATCAGATCAAAGGTAACCCCCTGTACTCTCTGGCAGGCGCCGAGTATACCATCACCCTGAACGGTACCGTGGTGGAAACCCTCAAGACCGATGCCAACGGCAACGCGGTATCCACCCGGCAGTACAACATCGGTGATGTGCTGACCATCCAGGAAACCAAGGCGCCTCCCGGCTACAAGCTGGACACCAAGACCTACACCCACACCGTCACCTCCGGCGATAATGTGATCTCCGTATCCGACATTCCCATCTTTGACCCGCCCTTTGTTCTGACTAAGGTGGATAAGGATACCACCAATCCCCAGGGCGACGGCTCCTTTGCGGGAGCTGTGTTCAAGTGGGAATTCTTCCCCAACAACAACTGGAGCGGTACCCCTGCCCGAACCTGGTACTTTGCTACGGATAGCAATGGCAGATGCGTCTATGACAAGAGCTATCTGGCATCCGGCTACACCAGCGACGCGCTCTTCGTGTCTCCCGCCAATGTGAACCAGCTTCCTCTGGGTACTCTGAAAATCACGGAAGTGAAGAACTCTCTGGGCTATACCGTGATTCCCGGTTCTCTGTACTGTTCCATTGTGCAGGACAGCTCCAAGGCCAGCGGTGCCAAGCACATCTGGACAGAGGAATCCAAGGCGATCCTGACCCAGATGGCAAACGGTGACTGGGGTGTGTACGAACCCATCGATACCAACCTGTTTGGATCTGTGAGCCTGGACAAGTACGATGCAGTGACCGGCCAGACTCCCCAGGGTGAAGCAACCCTGTCTGGTGCCAAGTTCGAGGTCATCAATGCCAGCGCCAACTCCGTAGTGGTAAATGGCAAAACCTATGCCCCCGGAGCGGTGATCTGCACCCTGACTACGGATGCAAAGGGTCATACCCAGACCGGAAATATCTTCCCCGTGGGCACCTACAAAATTCGGGAATCCGCAGCTCCCACGGGCTATCTGCTGAATAAGGACTGGCAGAAAACCTTCTCCGTGACGAAATCCAAGAAGGACCACAGCTTCAGCTATGCTGACAGTCTGGGCTGTCCCGAAACCGTCATCAGCGGCAAGATCCAGATCACCAAGAAGATCGTCAACAACATTGATAACCTGTCCGCGCCGGAAGCTGGGGCAAAGTTCTCTGTAACCGACAGCAAGGGTACCGTGGTGGATACCATCACCATCGGTGAAAATGGTGTGGGCATTTCCAAGGATCTGCCCTACGGCAGCTACACCGTCACTCAGATCTCCGGGCAGGCTGGTACCATCCTGGTAGACTCCTGGACCGTGACCGTGAACGAACACGGCAAGATCTATGAGTACACCAAGGAGAACCCCCTGTGGACTGCATTCGTCTCCCTTCATAAGAAGGAAGCAGGCGCGGAAACACCCCTGGTGGGTACCTTCGAGCTGTGTGAACGGCTCTCTGACGGAACCGTTAAGGTGCTGGAAACCAGCACTACCGATGCAGACGGCAATCTGGCATTCACCCGGAGAATCGTCTACAGCGACGGTACCTGTAACAAATCCAGCTACTTCATTCGGGAATCCGTAGCTCCTGTGGGCTATGTGCTGGATACCAAGGAATACCCTGTGAGCTGTATCGAGAACAATCAGGTGATCACCGTCACCATGGAGAACGCTCCCATCCTGGGCAAGCTGGAGCTGCGGAAGCACTCTACCCAGGGTAAGCCTATGCAGGGTGTGGAATTCCTGCTGGAATACTCTCTGGACAATGGCAAGACCTGGAATGCTGTAACTCTGCGGGAAGATGACACCGTCATCACCCCCGGCACTTGCACCAGCAAGGATCTGAAGAACGGCAAGCTCCTGACCAACGCGGACGGCATCGCTGTCTTTGATGGTCTGCGGGTCTACACCGCCGATGGCAAGCTGATCCTCTACCGGGTAACGGAAACTAAGACCCTGAACGGCTCCACTCTGATGCCCGGTCCCATCTGGGAGGGCGATCTGCTCACCGAAAAGGAAGGTGACGGACAGTTCGAAGTGGTGCTGGGTGTTGCCAACTCTCCCATTCTGGAACTGCCGGAAACCGGCTCCAAATCTCTCGTGCTGATGCCTCTGAGCATTCTGCTCTGCTTAGGTCTCTGCGCCGCCGCACTGTTTACGCTTCGTAAGAAGAAGGATGTCTAACCCAATTTGACTCTCTGCCCCTATTTAGCCAGGGATGCGCCCGTGATTTTTCCGGCCGCATCCCTGGCTTTTTGCGTTTTCTGCCCCCATCAACCAAATCAAATTCAATTTCAATTCTTACATCATGAAAGGAAGATGCTAATTTATGAAAAACCTTAAGAAGTTTATGGCGATTTGCCTGTGCCTGATGATGGTACTGACCTGTGTTCCCGCTGCCTTTGCCGCCGAGGTGGATGACTGCACCATCGACGAGAACGCCAAGGCATCCCTGACCATCTGGAAGTTTGACTGGACCAACGCCTACAAGGACGGTGTCTGGGATGAGGACTCCTTCATCTCCACCGGCTGGCGGGAGAGCTATGTGGAAGAAGTCCTGGGCGAAACCGTCCGTGAGGGCGATGCCAACGGCAATCCCGACCATCCCCTGGGCAACGGTCAGAACTCCAACGGCTACGCTCTGAAGGGTGTGGAATTCACCATCCTGCGTGTTGCCGATATCGTAACCTTCACCGAGTCCGCCAATGACCAGCATCCCGACTACAACCTGACTCAGGTTCTGTATGCCTTTGACAAGGATAAGGCTGCTGACCTGCTGACTGCTATCGGTCTGGGTGACGGTGCTGGCCGCTACGAGAATGCCGATGTGCTGAACTACGAAACCTCCGCTCCTCTGGCTCCCGTGGATGCCGAAGCCGGTGTTGACGCACAGGCTATCGCCCAGGTCAGAAACTGCTGGTACTACCAGTCCGATGTGCTGAACAAGGCTCTGGCTGACGCTCTGGAAGCCAATGCCACCACCGTCAAGGATGCCCTGGAAGCCTATGTTGCTGCAAGCGACGAAGCCATCGTTATGGATAAGACCAACGAAAATGGTAAGACCATCAAGCGCGACCTGGATCTGGGCCTGTGGCTGTGTGTCGAGAGTGCTGTGCCCGAAATGGTGACTTCCACGACCAATGCATTCTTCATCAGCCTTCCGATGACTACGGTTTCCGGCGATGCCAACTCCGCATCCCCCGAAGGTGGTCACTTCTGGAACTACGATGTGGTCGTCTACCCTAAAAACAACACCGGCATTCCCGAACTCACTAAGGAAGTTAGGGAGTCCGTGAAGGACACCGGCATCAACGGCGGTACCGATGACATCAATGACGGCTTCGCCCATGCAGCCACCGGCTCCACTGGTGATGTTATGGAGTTCCAGATCCTGGCGGGTCTGCCCACCATCACTTCCAATGCCACTTCCATCAAAACCTGGCAGTTTTATGACTCCATCGACCAGGGCCTGACCTACAACAAGGCTCTGAAGGATGTGAAGATTGAGATCTTCTCCAACGAGGACTGCACCGACAAGGTCGCTACCTGGCTGCAGGATGACGGCAAGTTCACCGTTACTTACAGCTCCGATGACCGTCACATGACCATCGATATCACGGAAGCCGGTCTGGACGAGATCAACGGCAATCAGGAGAATGTCAACGGCAAGCTGTTTGCCAGCTACTCCAACTACACCATGCGCGTTACCTACACCGCAACCATCAACTCCAATGCCACCGTTATCTACGGTGAGAACGGCAACAAGAACGAAGTCGTGCTGACCTGGAAGCGTACCAGCTCCGAGTATTACGACACCCTGATCGATGACTGCCACATTTTCACCTTCGGTGTGGATCTGACCAAGCTCTTCTCCGATCTGGACTCCGAGTCCGCTACCGAGATGGATATGTTCAAGCACGTCAAGTTCCGTATCCGCAACGTAAGTGACGGCTACTGGCTGACCGCTAACCGTGATGAGGAAACCGGTATCTATTATGTCACCGGCCATGTGACCGAGGAAGCTGACGGTACCGTTTTCTATCCCGTTACCGTAGGCGGCGAGTTCGGTAAGATCGTCATCAAGGGTGTGGAAGATGACTCCTACGAAATCTTCGAAATCGAAACCGCCAATGGTTACACCCTGCTCAAGGACGAGATCGTGGTTGACATCTTCGTGGAAGAAAACTACGACCGCATCTGCGACATCTACACCAAGGATGTGCTGGGTGTGCTGCAGAATGACCCCCACTACTGCTTCGGCAATGCTGCTCCCATGTCCATTCTGGATGCTGACGGCGGTGCGAACCTGCACCTGACCGGAATTCCCCAGGACTACCTGGAACACTACTTCCTGACCGCATTTGCTCAGGTTGACGGCAACGATGTGAACATGGAAGATGACGGCGAGTCCGCCAATGCTCTGGCTCCTCTGACCGTCGTGAACACCCAGGGTTTCGATCTGCCTCAGACTGGTGACCACGGTACCTGGATGTACGGTGTCATCGGCATCACCCTGATGGCTGGCGCCCTGGTGGTCATGATCCTGACCTTCAAGAAGAAGGAAAAGCAGACCGTCCAGCAGTAATCTAACCCGCCCTTGCCCCGGAGAGCAAAAAACGCTCTCCGGGGCAGTTTTTACCTTTCGAAAGGAGGATCACCACGAAACGAAAAGTTTTGACCATTGCCGTTGCCATCATCACCTTCCTGCTGGCTCTTGGCATCACCCTCTATCCCATTATCAGCTCCCGCTATAACGAGAAGCACCAGTCCGAGATCCATGTATCCTATCAGGAGCAGGCGAAACAGGCAGACACCTCTGCCATCGACGAAGCGCGGGAGCTGGCAATCCAATATAACCAAGCCATCCTGGAAGGTGTCAAAGAGGATGCGTTTGACCACGAAGCCCTGCTGTGGGCATCCGAGGACTACAAGCACCAGCTCAACATCACCGGCAACGGCATCATGGGCTATGTGGAGATCCCCAAGATCAAGGTGACCCTGCCCATCTACCATGGCACAGATGATGCCACCCTGGAAAAAGGTGTTGGGCACTTGCTGGGCAGCTCCTTGCCTGTTGGCGGCGAAAGCACCCACACAGTGCTGACCGCCCATTCCGGCATGGCTTCCCAGAGGATGTTCTCTGATCTGGATCTCCTGAAAACAGGCGATGTATTCTACTTGGATGTACTGGGTGAGCGCATGGCCTATCAGGTGGATCAGATCAAGACCGTCCTGCCTTATGACACCACCTACCTTGGAATCCTGGGTGGAGAGGATCACTGCACCCTGGTGACTTGTACTCCCTTTGGAGTAAACACCCACCGCCTGCTGGTGCGGGGTGTCCGCATCCCTTATGACGAAGCCGAGGTTATTGTGGAAGAAATTACCCCGGAAGAACTGCCGGAATCCACCTGGGAGCAGGAGTACATGAACGGCATCTACATCGCCATTGGCATTGTAGTGCTGATTGGACTGGTTGCTCTGGCGGTCTGGCTGTATCAGAGGTATCACAATGAAGGCGTGGCGTAAGGTTGTAATTCTGCTGATGCTCATGGTGTTCATTGCGGGTCTGGGTTTCCTACTGTACCCCTACTTGCAGGGAGCCATTACAGACCACCGGATCGTTCAGCAAGCCCATGAATTTCTGGAGATGGTCGAAACCCGGCCCACAAAGCCGGAAGAAACCATCCCGGAAGAAACGGAGCCGCCTGTGATCGAGCCGGAGGAAACAGAACCTGTGCTGTACCCGGAACTGCTCACCGCTATGCAAAGCTATAACCAGCAGATCTGGGAAGAAAAACAGGCAGGACTCTGCGACCCCTGGGCATACGAGCAGCCCAGCTTCAAGCTGGGCGACTACGGTCTGGAACATGAGGTGTTTGGTGTGATCTCCATCCCAAGACTCCAATTGGAGATGCCCATCTATCTGGGTGCTACCTACAAGCACATGGCAGATGGTGCCGCGCACCTGTCTCAGACCAGCCTGCCCATCGGCGGGGAGAACACCAACTGTGTCATTGCCGGACACCGGGGATGGGGCGGTGCTTCCTACTTTCGCTACATCACGGAGTTGGAAGCCGGTGATGAGGTTATCATCACCAACCTTTGGGGCGAACTGCGGTACACCGTCGTGGAAACCAAGATCATCGACCCCAATGATGTAAAAGAGATCCTGATCCAGCAGGATCGTGAACTACTCACTCTGCTCACTTGCCACCCCTATGCTTCTGGAGGTAAATACCGCTATGTGGTGTACTGTGAGCGCGACTATGAAATGGAGATCAAATGAAAAACAAGAAACTCACCCGAATTCTGACCATGGTCGCCATCCTGGTGCTTGTGGTCACCACCATGGCAATGCCTGCTTTCGCAGCCAGCACCGGCAATGTGTCCGGTGCCATTGAGAACACCTGGAACGCAGCCCAGGGTCAGGTTAAGGACATCGTCAACAATGTCGTTTTCCCGGTCATTGACATGATCCTCGCCATCCTCTTCTTCGTGAAGATCGCCACCGCCTACATGGACTATCGGAAGCACGGTCAGTTCGAGTTCACCGCGCCTGCGATCCTGTTTGCCTGTCTGCTGTTCTCCCTGACCGCACCCACTTACATCTGGACGGTTCTGGGTTAATCGAATATGGCAGATCACAAATCGCTCTATGTCTACTCCGCGGCAGATGCCAAGGAGCATGGTGAACTGGAGCTATGGCGGGAAAGTCATAAGGAAAACTGCAAGTGTGCCAGAGCCATCGAGGATGCCATCTCCCGCAGCTTCGATGGCCGCACCCTTCAAGGTGACTGTGCCGCTGAAATCATCGCCCAGTTTGGTTTCAACCGGGTAAACTTCGTCCTGTCCAATACCATGCGGGAGAAAACCCATGACGGTCGTTTTTCTCCCTCCAACCGGGAATGGAGCCGGGGCATCTATGTCCCCCAAAACGATTCCAACTGGGCATTTACTGTGGAAAGCCATCCGGCAGTGCTGGATGGCTTCATCAATCTTACCCGGAAAGCCTTTGCGGAATTGGGGCTTTACGATAAGTCCCACTGTCAGGACACCCAGGGAGAACCTGCTGATTACACCGGCAAAGTGCTGGTCATTCGCCCTGACTGGCTGAAAGACAAATATAAGCGGTCGGAGTTTCAGCTCTTCTACGCGGAAAGCGGCTTTGGCTGCTCTCCCAAAGCCTCCGGACGCAAGGTCTTCGGTCAGTTCCTCTATGACGGAGAAAAGACCCACCTGGACCGGGGCGACTTCATCGGAATTCTGGATGAAGCACATATGCCCGACTGGGCAAGGGTGAAGCTGGATGCCATCCAGTGTAGCACCCAATCGTCTGCCATGGAGCAGACCCTGTAAGCATATCCACACGATCCCCAGGGCAGCTACCACAAGGTGGCTGCCCTCCAGAAAGAGGTGAATGATTATTGTTTGATTGGCTTGGCGATATCCTTGCGGGATTAGGCGACGCCATCGGGATCGCGTTTGACAACACCGTTGGTGAAATGGTAGATGCCATCTGGACATCCCTGATTCAATGGCTTTACACCGCTATCTATGAAGCGGTGGCTGACCTGTTCACAGGTATCAACCACATGGGCGCGGAGATCTTCAACTTGAGCTGGGTGTCCGCCGTGATTAACCTGTTCACCCTGTTCGGCTGGTCGCTGTTCGTAGCGGGTGTAGCGGTTGCCATATTCGATCTGGCAATTGAAAGTCAGACAGGCAGAGCCAGTGTGAAAACCACCGCCATCAACATTCTCAAGGGATTCTTCGCCTGCTCGTTAGTGGGCATCGTCCCGGTTGAACTTTACAAATTCTGCGTTGCTCTGCAAAACACCTTCGCAGGTGACCTGACTGGCATCTTTGCGGGAGAACAAACAGGCTCCTTTGGTGCCTTTGTGGTTGACACTCTGGCCCTGGCATTCAACCCCACCAATGTGACAACGGATGCCCTAATGACGGTCTGTATTCTGATTGCCTTTGCTTACTGCGTGATCAAGGTATTCTTCGCAAACATCAAGCGCGGCGGCATTCTGCTGATTCAGATCGCCGTGGGTGAACTGTATATGTTCTCCGTACCCAGAGGATACGCGGACGGCTTCAACCAGTGGTGCAAGCAGATTGCCGCACTGTGCCTGACGGCATTTATGCAGACAACGCTCCTGTTCCTTGGAATGTTGTCGTTCCAGAACAATATGCTCCTGGGTCTTGGTATCATGCTGGCAGCCAATGAGGTGCCTCGTATCGCACAGCAGTTCGGTCTGGACAGCTCCGTCCGTGTGAACATGAGCTCCATCGTCCATACCACCAGTACCGCCGTCAGCATTGGCCGTGCGGTAGCCCGTGCCAAGTAAGGAGGTAGCCATGGCAGAGAACCACGAACCCGTATTCGTCTACAAAAACCGTGGCAGTCTTACCCCGGATCAAATCATCCGAAGAGGACTCCGGCTGAAATACCACTGTGAAGAAAACGGCTACCTGCAAGATGGCAGTCTTAGTATGTCGGTGCCTATGAGCCAGAGCGGATCTGAACTGCAATGGATCATGGACTACTGCCGCAGGCATGGGATCTCTAAGATCCTTGTAGACGGTCTGCTTGACATTGGCAGAACCCCCGACGAGGTAGATAGAACCGCCCAGATCCTGTGCGCCAGGGGCTTCCAGGTAGAGGTAGCAGACTGTGGTCTGATCTACTCACCCCAGAACGAAGCTCCGGAACAGAATTCGGGCATGACGATGGGAGGAATGTAATTGACTCAATATCTGTATCCGCAGAACCTGAAAGCAAAGGCAAACCTTTGGCTTTGGGGGCTGCGGGATTTTACCATCTTATGCGTAGCCATTCTGCTGTCGGCGGTAGTGCTGGTGCATTCCGGCATCCTGCTCCCGGCAGCAGTCAGCCTGTGCTTCGGATTTCTGACGATCCGGGCAGCGGACGAAACCACCATCATGGACTACCTGCGATACGCCGTCCGCTATTTTCTTACCACACAGCAATACTTTGAATGGAGGTTGACCGATTGAAGCAAAAGAAACGAAAAGGCCGTTCTGTCCAGCAGTTACTGGGCATCCAGACCTTTACCAAGTACGGACTGCTGACGGACAACGGAGAACTGCTCTTTTACAGGGTAGCACCTACCAACATCTCCGTTCTGTCGGCAGCCAACATCGAAATCAAGATCCGCCACCTGCAAATGCTCCTGTCCGCAATCCCTGACCTGGAAATCATCTGCACCGACTCCTGTGAGTGCTTTGATGACAACAAGGCATATCTCCAACGCAGAGCCATGGCAGAAAGCAACCCCGAAGTCCGGGGTCTGCTCCTCAAGGACAAGGAGATGCTCACCAGTATGCAGGCTGAGATGTCCAACGCGCGCCAGTTCGTACTGGTGAAGCGCTGCAAGGGCATGACGCCCGAACAGGTTTTCGTTGCCATGAACCGGGTACTCAAATCCGTATCCGAACAGGGCTTCGAAGCACAGCGCATGGACAAAGCGGATATCAAACGGCTCATCGCTATCTACTTCGGAGCCTCCATGGACGGAGATCTCATGCCCGATGTGGATGGCGGTCAGTTTTTCGAGGGGGTGGACGAATGAAGCTGTTCAAGCGAAAGCCGAAAGAGCTGACCCCGGAACAGCAGGAAGTCATTGCAACCAAGGACTTCTTCGACTGCGTCGCTCCCGGTACCATCAAGTTCCTTGCCGACAGCTACATCGTCGGTGACACTTACCGCTGCGCCTGGGTGGTCAAGGAATATCCCCCCTCCACTGAGGAACAGGCGATCCTCTCCCAGCTTGCGGACCGCAACGGTGTCACTCTGCGGATCTATCACCGGCTGGTGGAGCCTATGGAACAGCGGCAGATCGTGAACAATGCCAACCGCAAGAACCGCCTTATGGCAGGTGACAACGATCTGAACCAGGCAATCGAAGCAGAGGGCAATCTCCAGGATGTGGTGACTCTGCTGGCAAACCTGCGTAAGAACCGGGAACCCCTGCTCCACTGCGCCGTGTTTATCGAGCTGAAAGCCAAAGACCCGGAAGCACTGAAGGAGCTGCAGTCTGACATTGCCATGGAACTGACCCGTTCCAAAATCACGGTGGACAGGCTGACCCTGCGCCAGCAGGAGGGCTACCTCTCTGTTGTGCCTTTCGGAAGCAACCGATTCGGCGCCCAGTATGAGCGAGTCCTGCCTGCCAGTTCCGTGTCCAACCTGTATCCCTTCAACTTTTCCGGCCGTACCGACCCCAAGGGCTTCTACATTGGCCGTGACAAGTACGGTACCAATATCCTCGTTGACCTGGACCGCAGAAGCGATGACAAGACCAACGGCAATGCCCTGATTCTGGGCAACTCCGGCCAGGGCAAGTCCCATCTGCTGAAGCTCCTGCTGACCAACCTGCGGGAATCCGGCAAGGGCGTGATCTGCCTGGATGTGGAACATGAATATGAGGATCTGACCCGCTCTCTGGGCGGCAGCTACATCGACTTCCTCTCCGGCAAGTACCTGATCAATGTACTGGAGCCGAAGATCTGGGGTGACGAAGAAGATGCGGAAGCTGACGATACCGGCTCTCCGGAAGCGTTTCGCCGTGTAACCCGGCTGTCTCAGCACATCGCGTTCCTGAAAGACTTCTTCCGCTCCTACAAGGGATTCACCGATGCCCAGAGCGACACCATCGAGATCCTGCTGGAAAAGCTCTATGCCCAGTTCGGCATCACCGATGAAACTGACTTCTCCAAGCTGACACCTCTGGATTATCCCGTGCTGTCCGACCTGTACAAGCTCTGCGAAAAGGAGTTCCGTATGTACGATGAAAACGAGAAGAACCTCTACACCGAGGATATCCTCCGGGAGATCTGCCTGGGACTGCACTCCATGTGTGTTGGCTCCGAGAGCAAGTATTTCAATGGCTACACCAACATCGAGGATGACAAGTTCCTGTGCTTCGGTGTCAAGGGTCTCATGGACACCAATGAGAAGCTCCGCAATGCCATGCTGTTCAATATCCTCTCCTACATGAGCAATGCCCTCATCGGCATCGGCAACACCGTGGCAGCCATCGACGAGCTGTACCTGTTCCTGTCCAACCTGACCACCATTGAGTACATCCGCAACTCCATGAAGCGAGTCCGTAAGCGGGATTCCATCGTGATTCTGGCATCCCAGAACATTGAGGACTTCCTGATTCCCTCCATCCGGGAGTTTACCAAGCCTCTGTTCTCCATCCCAACCCACCAGTTCCTGTTCTATCCCGGACAGATCAATCCCAAGGAGTACATGGAAGCATTGCAGGTGGAGGAAGCAGAGTACGAACTCATCCGCTACCCGGAGCGTGGAACCTGTCTGTACCGCTGCGGCAATGAACGCTACTTGCTGCAGGTCATTGCCCCTGAGTACAAGGCAGAGCTGTTCGGAAAGGCTGGCGGTCGTTAATGAGTGCTGCCATCGGTGCGGCACTCAAGAAGATTGCCGTAGCCCTCCTGACGGACAAGAAGGTGCTGAAAACCTTGGGTATGGCAATCCTCGTCCTCATTGTCGCTCTGTTGTTGCCCCTCATGGCAATGATGGCAATCCTCACTGGCGACATTGAGCTGGACACCGGAGAGCTGATGGGCAGGATCGAAGCGAACCTGTCTGTCAGCGACCTTGCCATGCTCACCTCCATCCAGGACACCATGGATGGCATCGAAACCGCTCTGACTGACGCGGAGATGCCCAGCCGGGTGCGGGAAGCCCAAGCCCTGTATATCATGGCTCTCTACGACAAGTCAGGCAGCTCCAACTTCGTCTCCCGACTGGTCTCCTGCTTCTGGGAAAATCAGACGGATACCCAGCTCATCAACGCGGTCAACAGTGAATTCGGGACCAACATTGCAGTGGAGGAATTCTCCCGTTTGGCTCAGAACCTCCGCACCACCTATATCGACTACTCTGATTACTACGATCCCGCCACCAAGAACAATCTGGACTTGGTACAGTGGGCAATCGAAGCACACAGCTCCGGCTGGGGCTATGTCTGGGGTACCTATGGTCATGTGCTGACCCGCAGCTACTACGAAGCAAAGCTGGCACAGTACCCGGAAGGTGTTGGCAACTACGCTGACTTCATTCTGGCAAACTGGCTTGGCAAGCGCACCGCTGACTGTGTGGGTCTCGTCAAGGGCTACTGCTGGTTCGACCCGGAAGCCCAGAGCATCGGCTATGCCGTCAACGGTATGCCTGACATCGCCACCGAGCAGATGATCGAGTGGTGTGATGAGAAAGGCAGTATCAGCACCATGCCGGAGATCCCCGGACTGCTCCTCTGGATGGACGGCCATGTGGGTATCTACATTGGCGACGGCTATGCCATCGAAGCCATGGGTACCCGCTACGGTGTGGTCAAGACTCAGGTCGCAGGCCGTGGCTGGCAGAAGTGGGGCAAGATTCCCTGCATCGAGTACATCGAGGAAGCAGAGGAAACCGAACCCACCGAAGCCGCTGTTGGCTGATTTTTGTTGGTATTTGTGAATAGCTTTCTGCCGCCAAACCTGCCATTGTGTGTGGCGCGGTGGTATTCCAAAGACCAACCCAACCAAGAAGCGGTGACCACCCACGGTCACCGCTTCTTTCATACCAAATGAATTGGAGGTTATGAATTGAACAAAAGTGAACCCATCAAATCCTTGGAGAGCATCGACCTCTCCTATTGCACCATTCTGGACAAAAGCTTCTCTGGAGTGAAGTTCAACGGTGCCAATTTCCGTGGCACCCGGTTCAATAATGTGGACTTTACAGGTGCCACCTTCATGAACTGCGACTTCACCGAGTGCCGGATGACAGACTGCCAGTTGGATCATGCCCAGGCTCATATGACAGACTTCTCCCTGACCATCTTCGAGTCTTGCTCTGCGTCGGGTATGACGATGCGGGAGTGCCAGATGGAAGCCGTCAGTCCCTACAGTACCGAACTGTCGGACATCGACATGGACGATGCCACCCAAGCCACCCGCACCGACCAGGACGAGGGCTTCGGCTGTCTGAAAGGAGGAATGTGATATGCAGGCAAGAGCAATCTTCCACAGAAAGGAAGCCTGCTTCGAACCCAGCGAGTGTGAAATCGAGAAGGTCATCCACCTCTCTGACAGCGACTTCGCCCGGTTCCAGCAGACACTCCTGGACAACTACGACTTCCTCCGGGAACACGCGGATCTGATGCGTGTGGAGGGTAGTGTCACCCACTGCCTGCTGGTAGTAGGCGAAAGCTTTGAGGATGGCATCCTGGTCAACTCTGAGGGCAGCGACTATGCCCGATATGCGGCTTACTTCCCCAATGCCAAGAGCTTCCTGCTCACTCAGGGTCAGACCCAGCAGGTGGAGCAGACGAAAGCTCCCGTGGAAGCCGCATCTCCCTCTGTTGTCGGCGGTGTCTCCGCCGCCCTTCTTGCCTACGGCGAGAAGATGAAGAAGATCCTCGACCATGTCATCGACCAGGCTCTGGACGATCATGACCAGTCTGCCTACATTATCTCCTTGCCCCAGGTAAGGGAAACCTTCGACAACGATATCATCGACGATGACCTGTTCACCGCAATGCTGCGGGAACGCCCGGAGATCGTGGACATGGATGTCTGCGACGGCGGCGACATTATGGTCGTGCTGTCCCATGAATCCATTATTGCCCATGACCTGTCCAAGATGCGGGTACTGACACAGGATGATGTGGAAATCATGTATGCCAAGCACATCCTGTTCAATCACGATGAGGGCGGCGAAAAGGCTGACTTCTCCGGCTGCCGTCTGACCAATCTGGATATGCGGCATATGCAGCTCAACGGTGCAGACTTCACCGGGGCATTACTGGAGGGTGTCCGCATGAACGATGCAGGACTCTGCTTCTGTACATTCCGGGATGCCAAACTGGTAGGTTGTACTCTGAACGGTGCGATTGCCGAGGAATCTGATTTCTGCGGTGCCACCTTCACGGAATGCAAGATGCGTAATGGCATCTTCACCCACAGCAACTTCGCCCACACCAGCTTCCAGGATACCGACCTTTGGATGTCCAGCTTCGCCTCCTGCTGTATCGAGAATAGCAGCATCATGGATACCGAAACCGAGGGAGTCAATCTCTCCGGCGCCTCTGAAGATGAGGAAAGCTGGGTCAATGACTCCGGTATCCGTATCGGCGGGATGGGAGGTATGTAAATGAACGAGAAGCAATATGAGCAGAAGCCCGTTGCCGAGGGTCTGCCGGAGATGTGCTTTACCACACTCCCCAGCACCGGCGAACTAATCTGCATCAAGCGTGGTGAGCTGGGTTACTACCCGTCGAGCTGGAACACCGATGACAAGCAGCGAAACGAAGAACTGGCGAACTACAACAATGAACGGTTGGGTGTCACCGTAGAGCAGCGGAAAGCAATGGAATCTGGCTCCATGGGTGGCTGGGATTGTCCCGGCGCCGATCCTGCCAACTACGAAAACGGTGAATTCGTTCCTCCTGAACAGGAAGGGATGACCATGGGAGGTATGTAATGGAACTGCAAAAGGCATTCATCAATAAGGTGAACACCATCCTGGAAGATGTGGACTTTGAGAAATTGCTGGAATCCGCCAACGGACGAGATCAGAGCTATGCTATGGACACCCTGAAGCAGCTCCACCAGGCATTCGTGGATACCTACGGTACCGACTGCATCACTGACCGGGAGCTTGGCTTCATCGATGTACCTGCCGTCATCCGTGGCAGAAAAGCTGGTGAAGTGTTCCTCGGACTCGTGTCCCTTGATTTGGAAAGCTCCGGGGAGCATTGGAACACCCAGTTCTTCATGGAGGACGGTGTGGTGGATCAGGCGAACTGCGATAAGACCGCCCGGTGGAATACGGAATTCTTCTACCGTGTTGGTGTCTACGACTACTGGTACACCCCGGAGATCCCCAGCGATATCCATGTGAACTTCGAGAGCATTCCCCACAAGGTGGAAGCACTCCTGCGAAGTTGCACCGGGATCACCCCCACCCAAGATACACCGGCAATGACAGGGATGAGCTGACATGGCTCTGCTGGAAGAAACCCTGTTCGGCGCTCATGACAAGGTAGCCATAGCCCTCCAGCGGCTTCGTACATTCGAACCGCCGGAGGGCTACTATCTTGCGTTCAGCGGTGGCAAGGATAGCCAGTGTGTCTACCATCTGTGCAAGGAAGCGGGTGTCAAGTTCGATGCCCACTACAGCCATACCACTGTTGACCCGCCGGAGGTTATCTACTTCATGCGGGAGCACTATCCCGATGTGATCGTGGACAGGCACGACACCACCATGTGGCAGCTCATCGTCAAGAAAGGGATGCCGCCCACCCGCATGGTTCGCTACTGCTGTGACGAGCTGAAGGAGGGCGGCGGCCGTGGCAGAATTATGGTCACAGGTGTCCGCTGGGCTGAAAGCAGCAAGCGAAAGAACAACCGTGGACTGCTGGAGCTGAACAACTATACCAAGAAGTATGTGAAGCTCATGAACGACAACGACGAAGCCCGGAGGATGTTCGAAACCTGTGCCATGAAAAGTATGCACACCCTCAACCCAATCATCGACTGGACGCAGGAGGAAGTCTGGGAGTATCTCCACTCCCGGAACATTCCGTACTGCAAGCTCTACGATGAGGGCTTCGACCGCATCGGGTGTATCGGTTGTCCTCTGGCTGGTGCGGATCAGATGCGTTTCGAGTTCGCCCGGTACCCGAAGTACAAACAGGCATACCTCCGTGCCTTTGAAAAGATGCTTGCCATCCGCAGAGATAACGGCAAGCCCTACCACCAATGGCAGACTGCCGAAGATGTAATGGAGTGGTGGCTGGATGAGAAACGGCATCCCAAAGTGGATGCGGATCAGCTCAGTCTCTTCTCTGATATTGAAAACCCGGATGCCACCTGATGGCATCCGCACCTTATGAAAGGAACGATGCAATGAAGAAAATCAACCTGACCATTTCCTATGAGGAAGAAAAGGTCAAAGCCCTCCGCTGGTACCTGGAACAGAAAGGCACCAAACTGGAGGAAGAACTGGTCAAGGCAGTGGATACGCTGTTCAACAAGAATGTCCCTGCCAATGTCCGCAACTACATCTGCAAGGATGAAGATGCCCCTCCCGCAGCGGAAGCGCCCAAGCCCAAAAAGCCCAAGACTGAAGAAGCCCAGCCTGATCAGGAGGTAAACAGCTATGAATGATATTGACATCAATCTGTACTACAACCGATACCGTCTGGATGCTCTGGAGCGTGTTCTCCATAGTCAGGGAAAGAGTATCGAGGATGCGGTGTATCCCATGCTGGATTCTCTCTATGGGCAGCTTGTCCCCGCAGAGGAACGAGGTGACATTGAGAATCGGATCGCAGGCGAGAATGCCCAGGCAGCGGCTGAAGCGGAAGCGGCAAAGCGGTTCGCCCTGGTGCATCTGGAACACGGCGAGGATGAATACTACCTCATAACCCCGGCACACAAGAGCCTCTACGATGTGGCATCCCTGTACCGCAAGCAGCTCCAGCCCAACATCGGCAAGGTACCTCTCTGGGATCTGACCGGGAAGTTCCATAAAGCTGACCGTATCTTCGAAGCTGACTTCTACCGTATGTACCGTCAGATGCCTGTGGACAAGCGGATCACCGCCGCCATGCATATGGAGTTCGGGACCGGCATCGTCCGGGTCTGCGACAATGATGCGGGTCTGTGGACAGTCTACAGGCTCAAGGATATTTCTTCTGCTATCTACAGGGCAGAGAGAAAGAGCGGCCTCTCCTCTGATGTGCGCCAGGGCATCTTCGATTCCATCCTGTGCAAGCAGGCTGTCGTCCGTTACCTGGACGAGGAACTGGAACAGGAAGATGGCGAAGGTCTCGACGAGGACGAAGATCCTGAAGAAGCGGAAGATCCTGAACCGGTCCTGCGAATGTGAAAGCAGGTGCCTATGAAGTGCAGTGAATACTATGTGACCGTCTGTCCCGACAACAACATCGAGAGAGAGGATGACCATGGCAACAGTCAGATCTGCTCCGGCTACTTCTGTGAGGTCTACCGGGATGCGGAGAACAAGCACTGCTGTGACTATTTCTCTCTGGCATTTGGTCACGACATCCCGGAGGACTCCGAGGAAGCTGTTCGCCTTGGCATCTGCCAGTACCTTGGTCTGGATCTGAGCGAGGATCTGCTGGAGATCAAATCTCTGACCTCTCCTGTGCTGGGCGATTGCTACACCGGCATAACCATGTAACTGTCCCGATCACCACCCTCTGAAATAAGGGTGCTGAACCCCCGCTTTTCGGGGGTTCTTCGCCCTGTGTGCGGCTTTCGCATCTGGGGTGGGGCTGGGATACCCCTGGGGCGGTTTGCCCCGCTGTGAGCCGCTGTGGGCGGCTTTCTTCCTCTGCTTCGGCAGTGGGCTTTCTGCACAAAGTGCAGACCTCGTCGCCGTGCGAACGAGGTGCAGGAATAAGGGCGGGGTTCTAAATTGACCCCGCCCGATTCACAGCGTCCGGCAATGCCGGCCGCACAAGGGTTTTTCGCACTTTTATGCACAATGCCAGTGGGGTTCTATTTTGCCCTCAAAACACCCCAAAGGGTTCCGTTTTCGGGATTCCCTTAGAGCCGCAAAGACTTTTTCGGGGTTCTGCGGCTATTTTGCCCCCATTTTCACGATTTGCACCCCTCTGGCGGGGTGTGTGCCAATACCATCAGCCAAGGAAGGAGGTAACGGATGGATAGTCCCAAACAGAAATTTGCCCTGAAGATTTCGCCGGAGGTTCTCAGGATGGTCGAGAAAAACTACAAGGAAGATGGCTGTGGATGCCGCTCCGCTTTCATTGAGAAAGCAATTCTTTTCTACTGCGGCTACCTCACTGCCAACGACTACCGTGAGTATTTTCCCAATGTGATCGTCTCAACTACCAAGGGTATGCTGGATTCTTTTGAGAACCGGATGGCGAATATTCTTTTCAAAAACACCGTGGAGCTGTCGATGGTTCTCCATGCTTTGGCAGCGACACACAACATCAGCGAAGAAACTTTGCGTGAGCTTCGCAGAATGTGCATCGATGATGTAAAGAAAATCAACGGCACGATCTCTCTTTCTGATGCCGTGAAATTCCAAAAAGGTTAGGAGGTGAATCAAAATGCCTAGAGGAAAAGAAGGATCTTTCGATACCATGCGGGAGTTCCTTCGTGACTATCTCAAAGACGGTGAACCATTCAAAGCCAGCATTGCCTATGCTGAATTCTGGAAAAGCGGCAAGGCTGTCGACGATCTCGGCAGAACCATTTCTCAAAAAGACTTCGCAATGTTCCTGCGAACTGAGGTTCTGAAAAAGGACGGTCTGCTGAAAAGAACTGCCCACGGTATCTACGAAAAGAGAATTGACCCGGAGGATCATGGCGTTACCTTTGCCAGAAAGAAGCCTCAGTCCGATATTTCTTTCGATGCAGACGATGCCTATCTGGATGGCATCCAGGTTGCTCCGGCAGAAGCCCGGTTGGATAAGCTGTGCGAGGATGCGGTTACACTCACCGCCCGGATCAGATTTGCCATGCAGTCCTTGCAGGAAATCAGCGAGGTCTATCCTGAATTTGCGTCAGAGCTGGTGTCTTATCGCGCAGGACTCATGAAAGATATGGATCGGGTTGCCACCAGTCTCTCTGCTGTCATGGCTTGGTGTGATGACCATACCAATGAAATCCTTGTAGCCGGAGATGTGTTTGCGTATCTGGAATCCGATGAGTACGGCATGGAGTTCTCCCATGAGATAATGAACACAGCCAACTCTGACGATGAGATCCGTGACTACCTGATCGAAAGACACCGTGCCTATGTTGAGAAATGCATGGAGTGCGAGGAACAGGGTCACGACTGGGAGGAAATCGCTGACGGCGAAAATGGCATCAGCGAATTGGATTGTCAGCGTTGCGGCGAGTCCATGACGCTCTCCTGGTGACCGAAGCCAACGGAAAGTAATGGGTAACGCATATGGCAAAAGTGATTTTGAAATGGCGGTACATCAAGCCCGGAACGAAAAAGCACAACAGCAATCTCGTCAAATACATTGCCCAGCGGCACAATGTGGACAAGATCGATGACACATGGCAGGCACTTCCTGTATCGGAATCTCAGCAGGATCTCATCAATCAGATCCTGAAAGACTTCCCGGAAACAGCTGACAGCCATGAGTATCAGGACTATCTCGCCATGCCCAACAAAGGCAATGCCTCTGAGTTTATCTCCCGCTCCATCGAAGATAACTTCGACCGGATTGGCAAGAGGAAGAACTATGTCCGCTACATTGCCCACCGCCCCGGTGCGGAGCGGTTCGGCACTCATGGTCTCTTTACCGATGCGAATATCCCCATCGACCTCAATGCCGTGGCAGATGAAGTTGCGGAACACAAAGGCATCCTCATGACGGAGGTTCTCTCCATCCGCCGTGAGGATGCCGTTCGTTTGGGCTTCGATAAAGGTGAAGTCTGGCGGGATATGCTTCGCAGCCAGACCACCGCCATGGCACAGGCTATGAACATTCCGCTGGAAGATCTGCGGTGGTATGCCGCGTTCCATGATGAGTCCCACCATCCCCATTGCCACATCGTTGCCTACTCTGTTGGCAAGAAACCCTACATGAGTCAGCAGGATCTCATGAAGCTCAAAGAAAGTTTCGCTCACGAAATCTTCAAGCAGGATCTGCTGACAACCTATCAGGAGCAGACCTCTCAGCGAAATCTCCTGAAGAAAGAAACCACGGATCTCATCCGAAGTATCATCCGCTCCATCAACATCGGCACCTATGAAAATGTCCATCTGGAGAGTATGCTCCGGGAATTGTCTGCCCAGCTTCAACAGGCAAAAGGCAAAAAGGTCTACGGATATCTGCCCCAGCCTGCGAGAAATCTTGTCAATAACATCGTGGATGAGCTGGCGAAAGATGATCGTCTGTCGCAGCTTTACTCTCTGTGGTACGATCAGCGGAATGCGGTCATCCGAACCTATCAGGACAAGATGCCAGACAGACTTCCGCTGTCCCAGAATGAAACCTTCCGTTCCATCAAGAACACGGTCATTCAGGAAGCCATGAATCTCTCCGCAGATGCCCCGGCGATGGACACAGCAGTCGACCTGCCGGAGGAACCTGCCGAAGATATTCCCACACATTCCTCTGCTGTTGAGCCGGAAGTATTTACTCCGCCTGCTCACACGGATAACGAACCCGGCGATGAAATTCCGCCCCAGGAAGAACCTGCGCCGCCACCAAAGCCGCCACAACAGCGGACGAACTGGTGGACGGATGCATACAAGCAGGCCCGGAAGTTTCTCTATGGAACCAAGGAAGAACCACCGCAGCTTGAAAAAGCCTATGAGCTTCTTCTCACCGAAGCCAAAGTAGGAAACGGTCTTGCAATGCACGACCTCGGCAAACTACTTCTGAATGGTCTCGGCTGTGAGAAGAATGAAGTGCTGGCTCAGTCCTGGTTTTTACAGGCTCACGATGCATTCTTACAGATGGAAAAGACGGACAAGCGCCCCTATTATTGGCAGTACCGAATCGGTAAAATGTACTCCTATGGCTATGGTGTGGAGCAAGACTATACAGCTTCTGCTGAGTGGTTTACCAAAGCAGTCGAGGGTAAAAGTCCCTTCGCAGCCTATGCCCTGGGCGGTCAATACTACCGTGGGCAAGGTGTGGAGCAGGACTTCTCCCAAGCCTTTTCTCTGTTTTCCATCGCCGCCACCGATACCTCCAAGCCTAATGCCTATGCCCAGTATCAGCTCGGCAGGATGTGCAAAGAAGGTCTTGGCACGGATGCTGACCGCTTTGCGTCCGAACAGTGGTACCGAAAGGCATACCAAGGCTTCCTGCGAATGGAGCAGGACTTGGCTGACGATAAACTGTACTACCGCCTTGGCAGTATGAATCTGTCCGGCACCGGCACGGATGTGGATCTGATCCAGGCGATACTTTACTTCGAAAAGGCTGCGGAGCTTGGCAATGTGGATGCTCTCTACGGTCTCGGAAAGCTGTACCTGCGGAAAGACTTCGAAGGATATGACCCGGTGAAAGCCGCAGAGTATCTGGAAGAAGCAGCAAAGCAGGGGCATTCCTATGCCCAATACCTGTTAGGAAAACTGCTCCTCCGGGGTGAAGATATCCCGCAAAATCTCGAAGCAGCCATCCAATGGCTGGAGAAGTCAGCAGAGCAGGATAACCAATATGCCCAATATCTTCTGGGTAAGGTTCTGCTCCGTGGTGATGGTATGGAAGCAGATCCGAAGCAGGCTGTGGAACTTCTGGAACGATCCATAGAGCAAGGAAACCTCTATGCCGCATACTTTCTTGGCAAAGCCTGCCTCATTGGTGAAGCCATCCCGCAGGACATTGACAGAGCCATCCGGCTCCTCACCGATGCTGCTGAACGAGGGATGGACTCAGCGATGTATGCTCTCGCCAAGCTCTACCTTGCCGATGAGCTCGTACCCATGAACAAGGAAAAGGCAATCTACTGGCTGAAAAAGGCTGTCGCTCTGAACAACCAGTATGCTCAGTACCAGCTTGGAAAGATGTTTCTGTTCGGGCAAGGCATCGACCGTGACATTGAGATCGGCAAGTATCTGCTCCGTTTATCTGCCGCCCAGGGTAACGAATATGCCCAGCGAATCCTGAATAACTACGGCCGAACACCAATTGCCCTGGCAGGCTTCCGCTTGCTGGCAAACCTGGCCCAAATGTTTCAGAACAGGATTGAGCAGGAACAGAAGCAGCAGAACAGCAACCTCATCGACCGAAAACTCCGTCAGAAGATCGAGGAAAAGAAGCAAGCCCAGGGCCTGAAGATGGGGTAAAATAGCTGTCACCACCATTGTTCCATATTGGAAACACCTACAGATGCCGAAATATCTTTATTTTCTCCGCCTTATCTGCTACTATATCTACACAAGGAGGTGCCGTTATGAGCATAGGTGAAATCATCAAAACCAAGCGTGAGGAACTAGGCATGACTCAGCAGGAGATCGCTGAAAAGCTCTTTGTGTCCCGTCAAACTGTTAGCAGATGGGAGAGCGGCAGCAGATGTCCCGACCTTATTACAGCAAAAAAGATAGCTAATGTTTTAGGGATTACTGTAGATGATTTAGTTCCTAGTGAGGATCTTGCCAACTATACGCCAGTCAAAGATAAGCCTCCCGTATTGAACAAAATGCTGGCGGCCCTATTCCTGTTAGGTTTAAGTATTTGGCTACTAGTCTTTAGTGCTGCAAGTAATGAAACCTTCTTTGCCGTTCTCTCAATCGTTCTTCTGTTTGGCTCCGCTTTTCTGTTTATTGCGGGATACTTCTACGATCCAGCACCACAAACAGACTCGACCAACGATCATAAGTAAATCATCAATTCGAGGTGTATCCGTTGCTGGATGCACCTCTTTTCTTTTGGAGGTGAACCCCATCGCAAACTATATTCCCTTCACCGAAGAACAGCGGGAGCAGGCACGGCAAACAGATTTGGTTGCCTTTCTCCGGCAGTGCGGTGAGATCGTCAAACCCTCTGGCTCCGAGTTCCAATGGAACAATGACGGCCAGAAGATCACCATCCGGGGCAATGTATGGTACAACCAGTACGAACAATTCGGTGGTGATGCCATTTCGTTCGCTCAGCATTTCTATGATTATTCCTACCAGGATGCCGTCTGCCTCATGCTTGCCATGAACTGTGGCATCGCTGTTCCGTCCTACACATCCTACCCGGCAGCTCCATTCCAGCTTCCTGAGAAGCATGATAATATGCGCCGGGTCTATGCCTATTTGCTCCGGCAGCGAGGGATCGATAAGGATGTGCTGGATTCGTTTACCTATCGCGGTCTCATTTATGAATCAACCAAGTACCACAATGTTGTCTTTGTCGGCAAGGACAAGGATAGAAAGCCCCGGCACGCACACAAGCGTGGAAGCGGCTCCCAGTCCACCTACAAAGGCAACGCACCCGGCAGCCTGCCCGGTTACAGCTTCCACTGGGTCGGAGCCTCTGACCGGCTCTATCTCTTCGAAGCCCCGGTGGATCTTCTGTCGTACATCTCCTTGAATAAGTCCGGCTGGCGAAACCACAGCTATGCGGCTTCGTGCAGTGTATCGGACAAAGTCCTGTGGCAGATGCTCCACGACTATCCATTCATCAAGCGAGTGTTTCTCTGCTTCGATAGCGACAACGCAGGCAAGGAAGCAGTGAAGAAGATCGCTGAAAAACTCAAGCAACAGAATATCGAATGTGAGATCCTCGTCCCGGTCGGCAAAGACTGGAACGAGGATCTTTTACATGGAAAGGAGGAATCCACCTGAACGGATCTACAACACTCATTATCATCTGCGGTGCGATGCTGGCGATCTTGGGCCTTATTTCCGCCGCACCTCATATGTACAACCTCAACGGCATCAAGTCCAAGACTGTTGGCGACGGTCAGCACGGTGCCGCCCGGTTCGCCACCGGCCAGGAACTGCTTCGCACCTTCAAGAAAGTACCATACAACCCTGACCACTGGCGGGAGCTGGGACCGAAAGCGACTGACCTAAATCTCCCCCAAG
Organism: Faecousia sp.; assembly: GCA_045660725.1. GTDB lineage: Bacteria > Bacillota > Clostridia > Oscillospirales > Oscillospiraceae > Faecousia. The sequence continues at coordinate 2,974 of JAZREG010000009.1, read as the reverse complement.
GAGTCATTGTGGGCTGTAAAAACAAGAGCAGTCTTGTGTTCCAGCCCGGACGGAAGTGGCCTTTCAGAATCCGCAGGCAGACCTATGCGCTGGTGGATACCGCTGACGTGCATACCATGATGATCGGTGCTGCAGGCTGCGGCAAGACCGCATTCTGGCTGTACCCGAATCTGGAATATGCCTGTGCCGCTGGTATGTCATTCCTCACAACCGACACCAAGGGCGATCTCTACCGCAACTACGGCAACATCTGTAAGAGCTATGGCTATGATGTGGCTGTCATTGATCTTCGTAACCCCACCAAGTCAGACGGCAATAATCTGCTCCATCTCGTAAACAAGTATATGGATCTTTACAAGGACAGCGGCAAGCTGGCTGACAAAGCCAAAGCTGAGAAGTATGCCAAGATTATCGCCAAGACCCTGATCTACAGCGACGGCGACGCTTCTTCTTTCGGTCAAAACGCATTCTTCTACGATGCGGCCGAGGGCTTAATGACCGCCACCATCCTGCTGATTGCGGAGTTCGCCAAGCCGGAGGAACGGCACATCGTCTCTGTGTTCAAGCTGATTCAGGACTTGCTTGGCCCCTCTGGCGTGCGTGGCAAGAACCAGTTCCAGCTCCTAATGGAACGGCTTCCTGCCGATCACAAGGCCCGGTGGTTCGCAGGCTCCGCCCTGAACACCTCCGAACAGGCCATGCAGTCCGTCATGTCCACCGCCATGTCCCGTCTGAATGCGTTCCTGGACTCTGAGCTGGAGCAGATTCTGTGTTTCGATACTGCCATCGATGCGGAGAAATTCTGCTCGTCCAAGTGTGCTGTGTTTATCGTTCTCCCGGAAGAAAACCCCAACACCTACTTCATGGTGTCTCTGCTGATCCAGCAGCTCTACCGTGAGATCCTGACCGTGGCAGACGAGAACGGTGGCAGCCTTAACAACCGTGTCATGTTCTACTGCGACGAGTTTGGCTCTCTGCCGCCCATCAGCTCCGCGGAAGTCATGTACAGTGCATCCCGATCCAGAAAGCTGAGTATCGTCTCCATTATTCAGTCCTACCAGCAGCTCGAAAAGAACTACGGCAAGGAAGGCGCCTCCATCATTCAGGATAACTGTCAGCTCACCATTGCAGGTGGCTTCGCGCCTACCAGTGAAACGGCAGACATTATCTCCAAAGCGTTGGGCACCAGGACCGTCATGACCGGCTCTGTCAGCCGGGGGCATGAGAATGCGTCCCAGAGCTTACAGATGACAGAGCGGCCTCTGATGAGTCCTGACGAACTAAAGTCCATGAAGCCCGGTTCGTTTATCGTGATGAAAACAGGCGCCCATCCCTTCATCTCCAAGCTGAAGCTGTTCACCAAGTGGGGCATTGCCTTTGATAAGGGAGTATTCACCGTCCCGGACAAGGCAGCTCGTACCGTGTACTATGCCTGCAAGGAAACTATCCTTGCTGCAGTCGACGGTGCATTCCCCAACACAAGACCTCCTGTCGGCTCCAACAAGGCCCAGGGAGGCGAAACTATGCGTGACCAGGAGCTGGAGCAGAAACGAAGCACACCGGTCCGTACATCGGTATAGGAGGCGAACCAGTGTCCTATTTTGAAAAGCTGTATAGAAATGACGAGCTTCCTCATCGGGCGAAGCTCGTCTACATCTACCTTTATGACCGCCGGGATGTCGTGGGCAAGGCTTGGCCCAGCGTAAAACGGATTGCCAGGGATCTCAGCATCTCCGAGAAAACCGCCCGGAGAGCTATCCAAGATCTCGAAAAAGCAGGTCTGATCCGCAAGGAATATGCATACCGGAAAAATGGATCTCACACCAGTAACCGCTATTACTTGCTCTGATTTTCATTCTGCATCCAACCAAGGGGATAGTCTGCCCAAATGGTGGCAGTAGCCTCGTGTCAATTTGATACCCCAACTAAAATACCAGCTTAAGAGTATTTACAGCAGAAAGGTAAGAGATACCGCAACTTCCATGTAATGTGAAGGAGTAATGAGCTGCACGAGAGTATAATTCTGCTTTTCCTCTTGTATTTTCTTACTAAATTACTATGTTGTTGTTTTATCCGGAAGACGAATTCCTACCAAAAGCATTAAATACACTTGATAACGCACCTGTTTTGTACAAATATGCAATCATTTCTCTCAATACAGACATATTCAAGTCTTCGTGTTCAGGATTACATCGTAAACATTTGGGGGATAAGCTAGAATTGCTGTTGGAAAGGTTCTTAATCTCACACGGCTTGCCGGTCACAAGATAATCAATCGTAACGTCAAACACTTCTGCGAGTGACACAAGAATTGGTACAGTTGGTAGCCGTCGTCCCTGTTCATACATACCAATCGCGCTTGCGCTGACATGGATGTGTTGTGCTAGTTCCTTTTGTGTCATGCCCGCATTCCTGCGCAATGCCGCAATCTGCATTTCAATCATGTCAAAATATCTCACCTTCTGCTGTTTCTTTGCATTGTAACACGCAGAAAGCACATATCTTGCCGAATATTGTCGTATTGTCTCCAAAATCACCACGACGCCGACCTTTTTGCTGCATATTTTGCCGCAAAGCAGGTTCCGAATATAAATACTATCCGCTGGCCACTGTAGAACTGTACTGCATGCTGTAATTGACCATACCCACAAGGTATTTTGTTGCGCAATTTCTCAGAACAATGCACCTGACAAAATGTGCATGCGTTCTAGACTATCTGTGTCGTAGGACATTAAGTTTCCGCTTTCGTGTAAACTTTTTGTGCTTATATGCTGGATTAGTGGAAATCAATTATATTTATGCTATAGTTTTCTTAACCACGCAGGTGGTATTATGGGGATTGTGTAACATACGCACAGTTCAAGATTGCGACTCCCAGCGTAATGCGCTGGATGAGGTGATTCCGATGAAGATGTAAGTGGCTTTTACTGCTTATTGCCGGCGCGGTAAAAGCTTGTCTTTTCTGGTTTGCCAT
>JAZREG010000008.1:0-4022 GCA_045660725.1 Faecousia sp. | reverse complement strand
ATTTCCCCCCACCCCTTCCAGACCCTGACCCTAAAAAAATACCCCCCCCACAAACACAAAAAACACCCGCCTCCGCTTGCAGGCGTCTGATCTTTATTTCATCCCAAATTTTCTGCGCAGGACTTCATCTGCCATGTCGGCGCTGAAGACGCCCTGGCATTTGGCGATGCTGCCGTTGTGGATCCACCGGCTGTGGGCCTCGGCGATCAACCCTTCGTCCATGGTGATATCGCAAGGAGGCGTCAGCCTCTCCAGCAGATCCCCGTATTCCTCCTCTGTGCAGCCGATGCGTTCCAGGAATTCCGCCACCAGCGCCGGCACCACGGTCTTGTTGTATTCCAAAAAGTCCTTCTGAAATACCGCGCAGGCAGTGCCATGGGGAATGCCAAAGGTTTCAGTGAGCAGATAGCCCATGGTATGGGGGAAGCAAGTACCCGTCACATTGATGGCAAGGCCCCCGTAAACAGACGCGCAGTACAGCGCCTCACGGGTGGGGTAGTCCAGGTGATCGCAGCCCTTTTCTGCCAGGGTGCGGAACACCGGCAGCAGCAGGCGAATGCCCTCCACCGCAAAGCACCGGGACATATGGTTGGCGCTGCGGCTGAAGAAGCTTTCGGCGCAATGGGCCAGGGCATCCACCATGGTCGCCCGGGTCACCGGCTCGGACACGGACATGGTGTAGGTGGGATCGCCAAAGGCCAGGGTGGGGAAAACGGCCTCATGATGGAAGCTTTTCTTGCGGCCGTCCGGGGTGGTGATCACGGAAACCTTGGTTACCTCGCTGCCGGTGCCGGCGGTGGTGCCGATCGCTACGATCCGAAGGGGCGCCTTCGCCCAATCGAAGCTGTAAAGCTGTTCCTGGGTCATGCCGGGATTCGCCGCCAACACGGCAATACACTTTGCCGCGTCCAGGGCAGAGCCGCCGCCGATGCCCAAGATAAAATCCGCGCCCATTTCCACGGCCTGCTCCGCCGCCACCATGCAATCCGTCAGCTTGGGGTTCTGTCCGATCCCATCAAACAAAAGCCAACCCTGGCCGTTGCGATCCAGCACATCGGTAACATCCCGCAGGGCGCCGCAGACCTTGGCCGCGGTCTTGCCGGTGACGATCAGGCAGCGCTTGCCCAGCTTCGCCAGGGCTGCCGCGTTTTTACCCACACAGCCCGGGCCGGTCACCAGTTTTGTCGGCATATAGGAAGTCAGCTCCATTTTTCATTCCTCCTGTGTTTTCTGTCTTTCATGATATCACATTTTTCTGTTTTTGCCACCAGGAAAAGAAATAAAGTCCTTGTTTTTTCCTGGGAAGCGGTGCTATAATAGAGCCAAATCTATAAGGAGGTCATGAAAATGATCAAAAAAGCAGCAGAATTCACCACCAAGTACAACGAAAATATGCGCGGCGGCAACGGCACCGTAGAGATCACCAACTTCGTCACCCCCGAGGACCTGAATAACAAGGGCCGCCTGTTCGCCAACATCACCCTGCGCCCCGGCTGCAGCATCGGCTACCATGTACATGAAAACGAAAGCGAGCTGTTCTATGTCATCAAGGGCAGCGTGATCTACAACGACAACGGCACCGAGTGCGCTCTGTGTGCCGGTGATGTGATGGTCTGCCCCGCCGGCACCGGCCACGCCATCGCCTGCGACGGTGAGGAAACCGCAGAAGTCTGCGCTGTCATCGTCTACGCCTGAGCCTGAATACGCAAAAAACAGTCCCGGAAAAATGATGGGTGTTCGTAAAACAGTTAAACTAAAAATTTAACTATTTTGCGGCATCTGTCAGACGGGGTTGGTAATCAACAACGAAAAATGAGTGATGCCAGGTCGAAAGACCGAGCATCACTCATTTTTTATCTTAACGCTTTTTCTTTTGAAATTCTGGAGGAACATATTATGCAGGAACTTAACTATATTCGTTGTGGTGATTACTATATATGTTATACGGCATCTGATCATTTTTCTATACAAGGAGACAAACTTGTGATATACTTACTTCGCAAGTTTGGCGCTCCTGAATGAAAGGAGACGCTATGAGTGAAAAAAGCGAGATAGTCGTAACCGGATTCTCCACGAAGGAGAATGCCAGCGTGCAGATGAGAGGTATCGTTACCGCTAGTGTGACGCTGAACACTTACGCGCACATTCAATTCGATGATGCCAAGACGGAACTACTCCGGGTAGCCGGCAGATAATCCATTGGTAAACTCCCCAATTTTACCAAGGTTTTTACCAAAGTTGCCCAAGAAAGCATGAGAAGAAACGAGAAGATTTGAAAAGATACGAAAATCGCTTTCCAAAATGACTTTTACCAACGGTTTACCAATGAAACCGGAGAGCCAAACTTGCAGTAAATACACAAACACCTGTCCGCGGCAGATTCTGCCATAGGACAGGTGCTTTTTCGTTCTTATTCCAGCCGCGTTCGCAGGTCAAGCACTTTTTCTTCGATCAAACGAATGGTTTCCAGGAAGGCTTCATCGCTCTTGCAGCTGGGATCTTCCAGACCCCAGTCCTCCCGATGGGAACAGGGCAGGAACGGACACTGGACATTACAACCCATGGTGATGACTACATCTACCTCCGGGATGTCGGACAGAAGCTTGCTGTACTGGGTCTGCTCCATATCAATGCCGTGAACCTGTTTCATAAGCCTCACAGCATCCTGGTTGATCTGCGGTTTTGTTTCTGTACCTGCGGAATAACTTGCAAACACATCGCTTGCCAGCTTCTTGCCAAGTGCTTCTGCAATCTGGCTGCGGCAGGAATTATGGACGCAGATAAAGGCTACTTTCTTCATATCAGTACCCCAGCTTGTGCAGCAGATTTTCAATATCGGCTGCTTTCAGAACCTTGCCCATGGAAACCACATTTTCATTGACCACCAGAGCCGGGACGCTCATAACACCATACTCCATGATTTTCTCCATGTCGGTCACATATTCGACCTCGATGCTGAGTCCCATGTTCTTGACGGCTTCCTTAGATGCTTCCAGCAGGGCATGGCAGCTTTTGCAACCGGAACCGAGAACCTTAATACAACAGATACCGTTTACTGCTTCACCGCAGCAAGTGTTGACCACTTCCGTTGCTTCGCCGGTGGCACAACCGCAGCTGCAAGCACAGGCGGGAGCCTTGGTTTCTTCTTTCTTCTTACCAAAATTGAACAGTGCCATAATGATACCTCCATTAAATAATAAATCCTTGAATTGCATTAAAGAAATAACCCACAATGATAATACCCACGGTGCAGATGGCTACAAAAATGCCCAGTAGTTTCGGCTTCACAGCCTTACGCAGCATGATCATGGAGGGCAAACTTAGTGCGGTAACACCCATCATGAAGCTGAGAACCACACCCAACTGCGCGCCTTTGGCGAGCAGGGCTTCCGCAATGGGAATGGTGCCAAAAATGTCCGCATACATGGGAACACCTGCGATGGTTGCAATCACAACTCCAAGTGGGTTACCCGTACCAAGCAGTTTCACGATGAATTCTTCGGGAATCCAGTTGTGAATGAACGCACCGATACCCACACCAACCAACACATAAGGCGCAACCTTCTTGGCGGTGGACACAACCTGTTCCCAAGCAAATACCATGCGGTCTTTGGGTGTCAGTTCGTCTTGTGGCATTTCCAGCGATTTGCCCTTGCGAATATACGCCTCCACTTGGTTCTCCAAATGCAGCTTCTCAATCAAAGTACCGCCGACAACGGCAATCACCAAACCAAGCACCACATAGACAAGCGCAACCTTCCAGCCGAAGATGCTCATTAGCAGCACTAGACTTCCTAAGTCCACCATAGGGGAGGAAATCAGGAAAGAGAAGGTCACACCCAAAGGCAGACCTGCGCTGGTGAAACCAATGAAAAGAGGGATGGAGGAGCAGGAACAGAAGGGCGTTACCGTTCCCAGCAAGGCAGCCACACAGTTTGCGCCAATGCCACGAAATCTGCCAAGGATCTTCTTTGTCCGCTCCGGGGGGAAATAACTTTGGATATAGGAAATCACGAAAATCA
>JAZREG010000007.1:0-8563 GCA_045660725.1 Faecousia sp. | reverse complement strand
GTCGGCGGGCGATGACAAAGCAGGTCTTGTCCTTCATCAGCTCCCGCATGGCCGCCTGGATCTTCTGCTCCGTCCGGGTATCCACATTGGAGGTGGCCTCGTCCAAGATAAGCATATGGGCATCCAGCAGCATGGCCCGGGCGATGGTCAAAAGCTGCTTCTGACCCTTGGAGATGGAGGTGCCGTTGTCCGACAGCACCGTATCATACCCTTGCGGCAGCCGGGAAATGTAGCCATGGATCCGGGCGGCCTTGGCCCCGGCCACCACCTCGTCCATGGTGGCCCCGGGCTTGCCGTAGGCGATGTTGTCGAAAATCGTGCCGTGGAACAGCCAGGTATCCTGCAGCACCATGGTGTAGGCCCGGCGCAGGGAATCCCGGGTGAGCTGCCGCACATCCCGGCCGTCTACCAGCACCGCTCCTTGGTTTACATCGTAAAACCGCATCAAAAGGTTGATGATGGTGGTCTTGCCGGCGCCGGTGGGGCCGACGATGGCGGTGAGACTGCCGGGCTTGGCGTGCAGGGTCAGATCTTCGATGATGGGCTTGCCCTGCTCGTAGGAGAAATCCACATCCTGAAGCCGCACATCGCCCAAAGGATCGGTCAGCTCTGCCGCGTCCGGCGCATCCGGGGCTTCCGGCTGGGCATCGATGAGACCGAAGACCCGCTCCGCGGCGGCAAAGGCGCTCTGAATTTCCGCCAAAATATTGGCAAATTCATTGATGGGACCGGAGAATTTCTTGCTGTACTGAACAAAAGACGACAGATCGCCCAGCAGCACCTGGCCGTTCAGAAACTTCACCGCGCCGAAAATGCACACCAGCGACAGGGAAATGTTGCCGATAAAGTTCACCGAGGGGCCGGTGAGGGTGCCGTTGGCCTCCGCCAGGGTATAAGCCTGCACCGCTTCGGCGTTCTTTTCGTCGAATTTTTCCTGCACCGCCGCCTCCCGGCCGTAGGCCTTGACGGTCTTTTGGCCCGAGAGCATCTCCTCCACGAAGCCGTTCAGGGCGCCCAGCTTGGCGCTGCGGCGGCGAAACAGCGGCCGCACCTTCTTGGCCAGCCACCGGGTGAAGAAGAAGGTGACGGGAACGGTAAAGGCGAAGATGATCACCAAACTGGGGGCGATGGTCAGCATCATGATAAAGGAGACCACCACCATGACGATGCTCTTGAGAATTTGCAGCAGGTCGGTGGACAAAGACTGGTTCACCGTGTCCACATCGTAGGTAATGGTGGAAATAATGTCGCCGGTCTGATACCGGTCAAAGAAGCCCACCGGCAGCCGGGTCAGGCTTTCAAACACATCGTGGCGCATCTGCCGGGAGACCCGGCGGGAAAGATCCAAAAGCACGATGTGCAAAAGGTATGCCAGCACCGCCGACAGCACATAGCACACCACCATCCAAAAGGCGCAGCGGTACACGGTGTCAAAATCCACCTTGCCCGCACCCAGGTCGATGGCATTGATGGCCTGACCGGAAAGCTTCGGGCCGTACAGCGCCAGCAGGCTGCTGGCCACGGAAAGGATCACAGAAAGCAGGATCAGCAACTGGTTTCGGCCCAAATACCGCCAAAACCGCAGCAGGATCGCCCCCCGGGGCAGGTTCGAGGCCTGGAATTGCCGCCGGTCACCGGACACCTCGTTCCGGGTCAGCCGGCCGCCGCCGATCAAATTGGGATTTGCCATTACGCACCCTCCTTTCCGTCGCCCATTTGGGTCTGGGCGATGAGGCGGTACTCTTCGCAGGAGCGCATCAGGGTCTCATGGTCGCCGTCACCGATGACGCAGCCGTCCTCCAGCACCAAAATCCGGTCGGCATGGCGCAGGGAGCTGATCCGCTGAGCGATGAGCACCGTGGTGGTATTGCGGTAATGCTGCCGCAAAGCCTGTCGAAGCATCGCGTCTGTCCGGTAGTCCAAAGCCGAGGACGCATCGTCCAGCACCAAAATCTCCGGATTGGCTGCCAGGGCCCGGGCGATCAGCAGCCGCTGCTTCTGTCCGCCGGACAGGTTGTTGCCCCGGACCACCACATCGCCGGCCATACCCTCTTTTTCCGCGATGAAGGCCGCAGCCTGGGCATGCTCTGCTGCCCGCTCCAAGGCCTCCTTCGGAAGATCCCGGAAGAAGCGGATGTTGTCGGCAAGGGTGCCTTCGGTGACGAAGTCGTTTTGGAACACGATGCCGAATTTTTCCCGCAGGACTTCCGGTGCCAGGGTGCGGATATCCCGGCCGTCGATGAGGATCTGTCCCTGCTGGGGGTCATACTGCCGCAGCAAAAGGCTGATGATGGTGCTTTTTCCGGAGCCGGTGGCACCGAGAATGCCCAGGGTCTGCCCTTTTTCCAGCCGGAAGGACAAATTCTGCAGGTTCGTACCTACGCCGGTATAGGAGAAGGTCACATTCTTAAATTCGATGTGGGCCGTTGTTTCTTCCGCTTCCTCCGCCGGCAGCACCGTCAGGTCTTCCTCGGTAGCCAGCACCTGGGCCACCCGCTTGGCGCTGGCCTCGCCCTTGGACCACATGACGAAGATCCGGGTGATGCCCAGCATGGCGTTCAAAATATAGGTAAAATACTGCAAAAACGCCACGATCACACCGCTGTCGGTAACGCCCTCGTTGACCCGGCCGGCGCCCAGCACCACCGCCAGGGTCAGGCCCAAATTCAGCACCAGGGATGCCACGGGATTGGTGATGCCGGTGACGGCACCGGCCCGCATGGCGGTATCGGACAGGGAGTCGTTTACCTTGCGGAAGCGTTTTTTCTCATAGTCGGTCTTGCTCAGGGCCTTGATGACCCGGACGCCGGTGATGTTTTCCTGCACCGTGCGGACCATGTCATCCAGCACGCTCTGCTGGTGAAAATGCATGGGAACGCTGTGCTTGGTCACCAGCCACGCCACCACACCGATGATGGGCAGCAGGCACACCAGCACCAATGCCAGCCCCGGATCCATGGAAAGCATCATGGCTACGCCGCCGATGAGCAGCATCGGCGCCCGGATGCCCATCCGCTGGAAGCGGGTCAGCAGCTGATTGATATTGTAGGTGTCGCTGGTGAGCCGGGAAACGGCGGAAGGTGTCGTCAGCTGGTCCATCTGCCGGGCGCTGAGGCTCTGCAGCTTGGCAAACAGGTCATGGCGCACCGCCTTGGTGATGTTGCCGGAGCTTTTTGCCGCCATCCGGTTGGCAAGAATATTAAAGATCAGGGCCAGGGCCGCGCACAGCAGCATGCCACCGCCGTAGAGGTAGATGGCCCTCATATCTCCCTGGGGTACTTTCTCGTCCAGGATGATCTCCATCAGGTACGGGATCAGCAGCTCCACCAGCGTGCCGGCCAGCTTGATGAGGGTGGTCAGGATGATGAATCCCCACCAGGGCCGGAGGTATCGCTCCAATTTTGCCACTTATTTTCCCTCCATCCAGCGTGACGCCTTGTCCCGCATCCGCAGCAGCAAGGAAGAGATCAGTTCCTTCTCCTCCTCGGTCAGGCCTTCCGTGAGATATTCCTCCCACTGATCCAGGATCTGCCGGATGGTGGGCAGCAGCGCCAGGGTCTTTTCCGTGGGGTACAGCTCCATGCACCGCTTGTCCTGGAGGGCGGGGGTGCGGGTGATGAAGCCCTCCTCCTCCAATATGGCTGCCTGCCGGGCCACATTGCTTTTATTGATACAGATCCGGGCAGCCAGGCCGTCCTGGGAGATGCCGGGGCAATCGCAGATCTCGGAAAGATAGCTGGCGTGGCAAGCCTTCAGACCATAAGGCGCCAAAGAGTCGGTGCGGTACTGGGCGCCGACCCGGGTGATCTCGGTAATATCACGAATGATTTGGGACATAGTGCTTCCTCCTGCCATTTTTTGTTGCGTATGCAACCATTTTAGCACCAACCTTTCTGTTTGTAAAGAAGATGGGAAAAATCTGTTGCGGGAAGATAGGGAAATATGGTATGCTAAAGAAAAAACGAGGAGGTTCGCCATGAAACGCGCGTTTATCGCCCTGTGCCTGGCCCTTAGCCTGCTGCTCACCGGCTGCCTGTCCTTCCTGCCGGGCAGTACCCGGTTTGAAGATATGGCCTATGTCCGGCCGGATATCACCGCCATGGAGGAGGCCCTGGAAAAGCTGGAGAATGTGATCCCCACCGCCACCTCTGCCAAGCAGATCATGGATGCCTTTTGGCCCTTTTACAACCTGTATGAAGCCTTCGCCACCGCCTACCACCTTTCCTTTGCCCACTATGCCGGGAACATGAAGGACATCTACTGGTCGGATGAATATCTGTACTGCATGGAAAATTCCGCCTGGGTGGAAAGCGCCTATGACCAGCTGCTGTATGACCTGGCAGACAGTCCCCTGCGGGAGGCCCTGGAAGGGGACGACTATTTCGGCGCGGACTTTTTTGACCCCTACGAGGGCGACAGCCTTTGGGACGAGACCCTGCTGGCCCTGACGGAAAAGGAGTCTGAGATCCTGGGGGACTACTACGGCCTGTCCGCCCAGCCCGGGGAATACACCGACGCCTATTTCTCCTCCACCGGTGCGGAATTGGAGCAGGTGTTCCTGGAGCTGATCCAGGTGCGCCGGGAGATCGCGGAATACACCGGCTACGAAAGTTATGTAAACTACGCCTACGAGCAGCTCCACTTCCGGGACTACAACCCGGAGCAGACCGCCGGGTATTTGGCCGGTGTGCGGCAGGAACTGGTACCGCTGTACCGGCAGCTGCCGGCAGCCCCGGCGGCAAAGCCCGTGACGGAAAAGGAAAATCTGCAGTACCTGGACGATCTGACCCGGGACATGGGCGGCGTGATCCGTCAGGCCTACCTGTCCATGACCGGCCGGGGGCTTTACGATATCGGCCCGGGGGAAAACAAGTACCCCGCCTCCTTTGAGCTGTACATCTACAGCTACCAGGCCCCCTACCTCTTCCTCAACCCCACGGGACAGACCGGCGACCAGTTCGCCCTGATCCACGAATTCGGCCATTTCTGCAACGATTACGCATCCTACGGCACCTACGCCGGGGCGGATGTGGTGGAGGTTTTCTCCCAGGGTCTGGAGTACCTGAGCCTGTTTTACGGGCAGAAGGACCCCCAGCTGGAGACCTACAAGCTTCGGGAGTGCCTGGAAATTTTCGTGATCCAAAGCGCCTACGCCGATTTTGAACATCAGGTGTACGACCTGGAAGACGCCACCACCGAGGATGTGCGGGCGCTGTACGCCCAGGTGCTGCAAAAATACGGCCTGTGCGGCCCCGGCTGGGACAGCCGGGAATATGTGATGATTCCCCACTTCTTCACCAGCCCCATGTACATCGTCGGCTACATTTTCAGTAACGATGCCGCGCTGCAGCTGTACCAAATGGAGGCAGAGAACGCCACCTCCGGCACAGGGCTGTACACCATGCACCTGAGTACCCAGGAGCAGACCCTGCTCAGCTTCCTGGAGTCTGCCCACCTGGAAAGCCCCTTTGCAGAAGGCCGCCTGGCCAAAATCCGGGCCACCCTGGAAGAAAAGCTGTTCCCCAACGCCTGACGAAAACAACATTGTAGAGGAGCGTACTGTAGGGGAGGGCCATTGCCCCTCCCACTACGTCACAGGTTATTGCGTCGCAATTGCTGTAAGAACAACGCTGCTGTTTCAATACCGACAAATACTATTTCGTTACGTTTTGGGAGGGGCACTGCCCCTCCCCTACATTTGCGTTGGTACATAACTGTAGGGCGCTTTCTTGCCCCCGCCGAAGCCTCCCCTACATTGGGTTTGCGTTTTTCGTAGGGGCGATTCGTGAATCGCCCGCCAAAACCGCCGCCAAAAACCAACATAGCAAAAAAGAAGCCTGCTTTAGCAGGCTTCTTTTTCATTCACAGAGGCAGGAGCATTTGCGCGAACACAAAGTAGACCAAAAGGGACAACGCGTCCACGATGGTGGTGATGAAGGGGCTGGCCATCACCGCCGGGTCCATCTTCAGGGCCTTGGCCAGCAGCGGCAGGGTACCACCCACCACCTTGGCAAACAGCACCGTCACCGCCAGGGCCAGGCACACCACCAAATTGATCATCAGGGTGATGTCGTCGTTGCCCATGAGCAGCTTATCGATGAGCCAAATTTTCACAAAACACACCGCAGCCAGGGCCACGCCGCAGAGAATGGCGGTACGCAATTCCTTCCACAGCACCCGCCACAGATCTCCCAGATCCAGTTCCTCCAGGCTCAGGGCGCGGATCACCGTAACCGAGGACTGGCTGCCGGAGTTACCGCCGGTACCCATAAGCATGGGGATAAAGGCGGTCAGGGCCACCTGGGCGGCCAGTGCGCCTTCAAAAGCGGTAATAATAAGACCCGTAAAGGTCGCCGACACCATCAGCAGCATCAGCCAGGGAATACGATTCTTGAACAATTCAAACACAGAGCTGCGCAGATAGGTCTTTTCCGAGGCCAACATACCGGCCATCTTTTCCATATCCTCGGTGGTCTCTTCTTCGATGACGTCCATGGCGTCGTCGAAGGTGACGATACCCACCATCCGGTTCTCCCGGTCCACCACAGGCAGGGCCAGGAAGTTGTACCGGCTGAACATACGGCCAACCTCTTCCTGGTCGGTATGGGTGGTGACGGAGATCAGGTTGGTGACCATGATATCCTCGATCTTGGTCTCGTCATCGTCTGCCAGCAGCAGGTCCTTCACCGTCACAAGACCCAAAAGGTGCCGGTCCTTGGTAACATAGCAGGTATAGATGGTCTCCTTATCCACGCCCTGGCGGCGGATCCGCAGGATCGCCTCCTCCACCGTCATGGTCGGGCGCAGGGACACATATTCCGTTGTCATAATAGATCCGGCGGAATACTCGGGATAGCGCAGGATCTGATTGATGGAGCGGCGCATTTCCGGGTCTGCCTGCTTCAGGATCCGCTTGACCACATTGGCGGGCATCTCCTCCACCAGGTCGGCGGCATCGTCCACATATAATTCGTCCACGATCTCCTTCAGCTCGTTATCGGAGAAGCTGCGGATCAGCAGTTCCTGGGCCTCCGGTTCCATTTCCACGAAGGTCTCCGCTGCCTGCTCCTTGGGCAGCAGCCGGAACAGAAGGGGAATCCGCTCCTTTTCCAGGTCGCCAAAGAGCGCTGCCACGTCGCTGGGATTCATCACCAGCAGGATGTCCCGCAGAGCGGCGTATTTTTTCTCCTCGATCATTTTCTCGAGGGCTTTTTGTACGATTTCAAAGCGTTCTGCCATGGATCTACCTCCTTATTGTTTGATTGGAAGCAATCCCTGTCGTTTTACGCTTCGGGCCCACCGGAAACCGGCGCCCAAAGGCTACTTCGACCGGGTATATTGCCGCTACTGCCGGATTCCATAGTGTTCCCTCCTTTGGTTCGTATTTATCTAATATATTTTACATCCGTTTATTTTCCTTGTCAACCTTGACGAGAAAAAGAGAAGGGCGTAAAATAACGGTAAGCGCAATTGGCGTTTCGCACGCTCAAGCCTTCCCCTGGGGGAAGGTGGATTTTCCGATTTGCCCATAGAAGGGGAAATCGGAAAAGACGGATGAGGGTCAGTTCTTCGGGTTTTGCCGATATGCTTCTCGTAAGTTGAACGATGGTTTTCCCTCATCAGTCACAGAAATTGGTTCCGAAGTGCCAATTTCTGTGCCAGCTTCCCCCAGGGGAAGCCTTTGCGGCCTGCTGCCGCTGTCGCCCCATAGGGACGACAAATTCCCAGACGCAACAGCGCGCCAAACTGAAATTTGAATTCTCAGGAGGAATCTATATGATCCGCTTTGCTGTCGAGGGGGACATCCCCGCTATTTTGGACATCTACGCCCCTTATGTGCTGAACACCGCCTACAGCTTTGAATACACCGTCCCCACCCCGGAGGAATTCACCCAGCGGTTCCGGGACTACACCCGGCAATTCCCCTGGCTGGTGTGGGAAGAGGACGGCGCCGTCCTGGGCTACGCCTATGCCAGCCGGCCCTGGGGCCGGGCAGCCTACGGCTGGAACGCGGAGATCTCCATCTACCTGGCGCCTCAGATCCACGGCCGGGGCATCGGCCGCAAGCTCTGCGCTGTGCTGGAGGAGATCTTGTGGCGCCAGGGTTACCGGTGCATCTACTCCGTGATCACCTCGGACAATCAGGGGTCTATCGATTTTCACAAAAAGATCGGCTACACCTTCGTCGCCGCGTTCCCCGGCTGCGGCCATAAATTCGGCAAGGTCCTGGGAACGGTTTGGCTGGAAAAGCGGTCGAATCTTGGCGATTATCCCCATAATTTCCCATCCCCCTGCCGGTGTATTGTGGAAAGTGACGAAAAGTTGCATGATATTTTAGACACTTTGTCCCTTTCGTAATTCAAAAAATTGTGCTATGCTATATATGGACAATTCTATGCGACCCGTATTTTACCATAAGGAGCTGTGACCATGTATTTTCAGAAGAAACGCTGCATCGCCATGCTGCTGGCCGGCGGCGAGGGCAGCCGCCTGCATGTACTGACCCACAAGACCGCTAAGCCTGCGGTTCCTTTCGGTGGCAAGTACCGCATCATCGACTTCC
>JAZREG010000006.1:0-10200 GCA_045660725.1 Faecousia sp. | reverse complement strand
GACATTACCCGGGCGGATTTCTACGGCTTCGTGGTACCCTTCGTCAATGAGCTGCAGAAGCTTAGCAGGGAAGCGGGCGTCCCGGTGAAGATCCGGGCCTGCGATACCATGGGCTACGGTGTGCCGTACCCGGAGGTAGCGCTTCCCAGAAGCGTGCCCGGTATCATTTACGGCTTGCAGCACTATTCCGACGTTCCCAGCGAAATGCTGGAATGGCACGGACATAACGATTTCTATAAGGCGGTCACTAACGCCACCACTGCGTGGCTCTACGGTGCCAGCGCAGTAAACTGCTCGTTGCTTGGAATCGGTGAGCGGACGGGTAACGTTCCGCTGGAAGCCATGATCATGGAATACGCGTCGCTTCGCGGCTCCTTGGACGGCATGGATCCCACGGTGATCACCGAGATCGCCGATTTCTTCCGCCGGGACATCGGCTACGACATCCCGCCCATGACTCCCTTCGTGGGCAGAAGCTTCAATGCCACCCGGGCGGGCATCCACGCTGACGGCCTGATGAAGGATCCGGAGATCTACACCATCTTCGATACGGAAAAACTGCTGGATCGGCCTCCCGTGGTGGAGATCAGCAAGACCAGCGGCCTGGCGGGTATCGCCTACTGGCTGAATCAGAATTTCCGCCTGAAGGGCGACAAGCAGGTGCAGAAGCACGATCCTTTGGTCATCACCATGAAGGATTGGGTGGATCAGGAGTATGAGGACGGCCGTCAGACGGTCATGACCGACAAGGAGCTGGATGCCATGGTGGAACGCCTGGCGCCCGGCAGGTTTGAGAAAGTGTAAGGAGGCAGAGAAAATGGCAGATTTTAGATCCGTTTCCCTGGCAGACCAGGTATTTGACAAGCTGGAAAATGATATTATCATCGGCGTCTACCCCCGGGGCGAGATCCTGACGGAGCTGAAGCTGGTGGAGCAGCTGGGGGTCAGCCGTACCCCCATCCGGGAGGCGCTGCGCCGGCTGGAGCAGGAGCGGCTGATTGCGGATTCCGGCAAGGGCAGCATCGTCCTGGGCATCACAGAGGAAGACTTGGTGGATATCATGAATATCCGCCAGCGCATCGAAGGCCTGGCCGCCTACTATGCTGCCGAGAATATGACGGAAGAAAGCAAGGCAGAATTGTCCCACATCGTGGATCTGCAGGATTTTTACTACACGAAAGGGGATCTGGATCGGCTGCGCACCGTGGATGACCAGTTCCATGATGCCATCTGCCGCCTCAGCGGTCGCACGGTGATCAAGGACACCCTGACCCCCCTGCACCGGAAGACCCGTCGGTACCGCCGGATCTCCATGGAGGATAAGGGCCGTGTGGCCAAGACCATGGTGGAACATCGGCAGATCTACGAGGCCATCGTTTCCGGTCAGGCAGAGCTTGCGGAGGAATTGACGGCACAGCATATCGAAAATGCCAAAAAACATATGCTCAGGAGTGTGAATTACCATGGGTAAGACCATTGCACAGAAAATTATCGCTGCCCACCTGGTTTCCGGGGACATGACTCCCGGCAGCGAGGTGGCCCTGCGGATCGATCAGACTCTGACCCAGGACGCCACCGGCACCATGGCCTACCTGGAATTCGAGACCATGGGCATCCCCCGGGTCAAAACGGAATTTTCCATCGCTTATGTGGATCATAATACCTTGCAGTGCGGCTTTGAAAATGCGGATGATCATCGGTATTTACAGACCGTGGCAGCCAAGCACGGCGTGTATTTCTCCCGGCCCGGCAACGGCATCTGTCACCAGGTTCACCTGGAGCGGTTCGGCAAGCCCGGCAAGACCCTCATCGGTTCTGACAGCCACACCCCCACCGGCGGCGGCCTGGGCATGCTGGCCTTCGGTGCCGGCGGCATGGATGTGGCGGTAGCCATGGGTGGCGGCGCTTACTATATCACCATGCCCAAGATGTTTAAGGTCAACCTCACCGGCTCCCTGCGACCCTATGTGACCGCCAAGGATGTTTCCCTGGAGCTGTTGCGGATTTTGTCCGTCAAGGGTGGCGTGGGCGCCATCATCGAATGGGGCGGCCCCGGCGTGGCAACTCTGTCCGTTCCCGAACGGGCAACCATCACCAACATGGGCACCGAGCTGGGTGCCACCACTTCCATCTTCCCCTCGGACGAAGTAACAAAGGGCTTCCTGAAGGCCCAGGGAAGAGAAGAGGACTATATCCCCATCTTCAGCGATGAGGACGCAGCGTTTGACCGGATCATTGATATCGACTTGTCTGCCCTGGTGCCCATGATCGCCTGTCCCCACAGCCCGGACAATGTGGTACCGGTGGCAAGCCTTTCTGAAGTGAAGGTGGATCAGGTCTGCATCGGCTCCTGCACCAACTCTTGTCTGCTGGATATGGTGAAGGTGGCATCTATGCTCAAGGGTAAGACCGTTGCCCCCGGAGTCAGCCTTTCCATTTCTCCTGGCTCCCGGCAGGTTTTGACCATGCTGGCCGAGTGCGGCGCCCTGACCGACATGATTGCCAGCGGCGCGCGGCTTTTGGAATGTGCCTGCGGCCCCTGCATCGGCATGGGCTTCTCTCCCAGCTCCGGCGGTGTAAGCCTGCGTACTTTTAACCGGAACTTCCTGGGCCGCAGCGGTACCAAGGACGGCCAGGTGTACCTGGTCTCTCCGGAAACTGCCGTGGCATCCGCCCTTACCGGCTACATCACCGACCCCATGACCCTGGAACCGAGCGCGCCGGTGACCCTTCCGGGTGCTTTCAAGGTGGACGATTCCGCGGTGCTGGCCCCTGCGGCCGATGGCGCTACGGTGGAGGTGCTTCGTGGCCCCAATATCAAAGAATTCCCCAAGTCCAAGGCTTTCACCGAAACCCTCACTGCTTCCGTGGTGCTGAAGGTGGGCGACAACATCACCACCGACCACATTATGCCCGCCGGTGCCAAGATCCTGCCGTACCGCTCCAACATCCCCCATCTGAGCAAGTACTGCTTCGAGGTCTGTGATCCTGCGTTCCCGGAGCGGGCCAAGAAGGCCGGTGACGGCATCATCATCGGCGGCAGCAACTACGGCCAGGGGTCTTCCCGGGAACATGCGGCCCTGGTTCCCATGTACCTGGGCATCCGCTGCGTCATCGCCAAGAGCTTTGCCCGGATCCATGTGGCGAACCTGATCAACGCCGGCATCCTGCCTTTGACCTTTGAAGATCCTGCGGACTACGATGCCCTGGAGCAGAACAGTGAGCTGAAGCTCAAGGACATTTCCGCCGGTATGGCCGCGGGCAAGATCACCGTTACCGACATGGTTACCAGAAAGCGCTTTGTTGCCCAGTGCAACCTGACCCAGCGGCAGCAGGCCATCCTCATGGCCGGCGGCCTGCTGAACTATACCAAGGAGGGTGGATTATAATGTATGATGTTCAAACTGCCTGTGAGGCATTTCGGGTACTTTTAGAGGAACAGCAGGCGAGAATTGCCAACATGAATACGGAAAAGACGGACTTTTCCACAAAGAAATGTGTCACCATCGGTGTGGTGGACGGCGACGGCATCGGCCCCATCATTACCCAACAAGCAACCCGGGTGTTAAAGAAACTCCTGGCAGAAGAAATCACTGCCGGCACGGTGATCATCAAGGAGATCCAGGGCCTGACCATCGAAAACCGTATGGCCCAGGGTAAGCCCATCCCTGACGATGTCCTGGCCCAGATCAAGACCTGTGATGTGATCCTGAAGGGCCCCACCACCACCCCCCACGGCGGCACGCTGGAATCTGCCAATGTAACCATGCGCCGGGAGCTGGATCTTTACGCCAATGTGCGTCCCGTGTGTATCCCGGAGCAGGGGATCGACTGGATGTTCTTCCGGGAAAATACCGAGGGCGAGTATGTCCTGGGCAGCCGTGGCCTGGAGCTGCCCGGAATGGCGGTGGATTTCAAGGTCACCACGGATCTGGGTACCCGCCGCATCGTCCGTGCCGCTTTTGAGTACGCCAAGAACAACGGCAAGACCCATATGTCCGTGGTTACCAAAGCCAATATCATGAAAAAGACCGATGGTAAGTTCACCGCCATCGCCCACGAGATCGCCGCGGAATATCCGGGCATCACCGTGGAGGATTACTACATCGACATTATGACCGCCAACCTCCTGAAGGAAGGCCTGCGGGAAAAATTCCAGGTATTCGTGATGCCCAACCTCTACGGCGATATCATCACCGACGAGGCTGCCCAGCTGCAGGGCGGTGTGGGTACCGCCGGCAGCGCCAATTTAGGCGACCGCTACGCCATGTTTGAGGCTATCCACGGCTCCGCCCCCCGGATGATCGAGCGGGGCATGGGGCAGTATGCCAATCCGGACAGCATCCTGAAGGCTGCCGCTCTGCTGCTGCGGCATATCTGCCGGGGCGCTGCTGCGGACAAACTGGAAAAGGCCATCGCCGAATGTCCGCTCACTGTCAAGTCCGACGGCTCCGCTGCCACCTGCGCGGAGTATGCCGACAAGTTGATGGAAATGCTTTGACGAAAAAACTGCCCCCCTGGGGCAGTTTTTTATTGCGTATCGGCGGATTCGTGTTATAATGAAGAAAAACAAAAAAGGTGGTAGCATCATGAGCAGAGCAGACGAACTGTATCGGCAGACATGCATCGATATTTTGGAAAACGGTTTTTCCGACGAAGGGCTGGAGGTTCGGCCCCATTGGGCTGACGGCACCCCTGCCCATACCATTAAGAAATTTGGTGTAGTCAACCGCTATAACCTGGCGGAGGAATTTCCTATCATGACCCTGCGCCGCACCTACTGGAAGTCCGCTATTGACGAGCTGCTGTGGATCTGGCAGAAGAAATCCAACCGCATCTGCGACCTGGGCAGCCATGTGTGGGACGAGTGGGCCGGCGAGGATGGCACCATCGGCAAGGCCTACGGTTACCAGCTGGGTGTCAAGCATCACTATAAGGAAGGCGATATGGATCAGGTGGATCGTGTACTGTTCGACCTGAAGCACAATCCTGCCTCCCGGCGCATCATGACGAACATCTACACCTTTGCTGACCTGCATGAGATGAATCTGTACCCCTGCGCCTATTCCATGACCTTCAATGTCACCGGTAATAAGCCCAACGCCATCCTGAACCAGCGCTCCCAGGATATGCTTACCGCCAACAACTGGAATGTGGTGCAGTACGCAGTGCTGACCCATATGATGGCCCAGGTCAGCGGCCTGGAGGTGGGCGAATTCGTCCACGTCATCGCCGATTGCCACATCTACGACCGGCATATCCCCGCGGTGAAGGCCATGCTGGACCGGGAGGGCTTTGAGGCGCCTGTCTTCAAGATGGATACTTCCATTGATGACTTCTACGCCTTTACCAAGGACTCCTTCAAAATGGAAAACTATAAGTTCCACGACTTTGATTTCGAGATCCCCCTGGCGATCTAAATGATTTGTCATTGCGAACCAGTGACCGATGTCACTGGTGTGGCAATCTCCAAAGCTATTCAAAAATCCGGGGGATTCCCACGCCAGTGTGAGCACTGGCTCGGAATGACTGTGTATTGTGAGGTTTGATATGGAACTGATCGTAGCAGTTTATGACGATTGGGGCATCGGTGCCAACGGCACCCAACCCATTGCCCTGTCCGCTGACCGGAAATTCTTCCGGGAGAACACCCGGGGATGCATGGTCATCGTGGGCCGGCGCACCATTGCGGATTTTCCGGGGCAGAAGCCCCTGCCCGGCAGAGTCAATGTGGCCCTGACCCGGCAGAACATTGAGATCCCCGGCTTCACCGTCTGCGCTTCCCCGGAGGAAGCGGCGGAGCTTGCCAAAACGGCAGACCGGGCAACGGTCATCGGCGGCGGAAGTATTTACCGGCAGATGCTTCCTTACTGCGATACCGCCTATGTCACAAAGGTGCATTGCACCCCGGTATCAGACACTTTTTTCCCCAACCTGGAGGAAGATCCCGAGTGGTACCTGGCAGAGATCCTGCAATCCGGCGAGGAGAACGGCATTTCCTACGAAATGTGCTTGTATAAAAGAAAAGGAACGGCGTGAGCCGTTCCTTTTTTCTTTTAACTTGTGGGTGTGATCGCCGGTTCCGGGTTGAATTTCTTCTTCCGAATGATCAGGTAGCACACCAGGTGGGCTACCGCGGTGAGCGTCCAGGAGATGGGGTAGGAGATGTACAGCATGAACTGGGTGTGGTAAAGCGCGAATACCGTATAGATCCAAACCACCCGCATCAGGCACGCACCGGTGAGGGACACCATGGTAGGCAGGAGAGATTGCCCCAAACCCCGCAGGGTGTAGCACAGGCAATCCATAAAACCGCAGAGGAAGTAGGTGCAGGCGATGATCTGCATCCGCGTCAGGCCGTACTGGATCTCCGCGGGATTGTTGGTATACAGAGAAAGAAGCTGGGGACCAAACAGGTAGGCCACATTTCCGACCACCGCACCGCCCACACCTGCCAGCAGCAGACAGCATATCAACACCTGATCGATCCGCTTGTATTTATGGGCACCGTAGTTTTGGCCTGTAAAGCTGATGGCGGCCTGGGCCACAGAGTTCATGGTGGTGTAAACAAAGCCCTCGATATTGGCCGCGGCGGTGTTGCCGCTCATGACCTCAGAGCCAAAGGAGTTGATAGAGGATTGGATCAGCACGTTGGAGATGGCAAACAGGGAGCTTTGCAGTCCCGCAGGCAGGCCGATCTGCAGGATCCGCCGGAATTTCCGGGGATGGATCTTCAGCTTTTTCAGTTCCAGCTTGTAGCTGCCGTCGGAGGTCATCAGACACCGGACGATCAGCACTGCGGACAGACACTGAGAGGCGATGGTGGCCAGCGCGACACCGGCCACATCCATTTTCAGAACCAGCACGAAAAACAGGTTCAGCAGCACATTCAAAACGCCCGCCAGACTCAGGTACAGCAGCGGCCGCTGGGTATCGCCCAGCGCCCGCAAAATGGCTGCGCCGAAGTTGTACACCAGGAAGAAGGGCATACCCAGGAAATAGATCCGCATATAGAGCGTGGACTGGTCGATGACATTGTCCGGCGTGCCCATCCACTGCAGGAAGGTCCTGCAGAAGCACACGCCCACAAAAAGCAGCAGAAAACCACCGAACAGGGACATGAGCATGGCAGTGTGGACGGTGTCATTGAGGTCCTTGTCCCGCCGGGCGCCCCGATAGTTGGCGATGAGTACATTGACACCGGTGGAGATGCCGATAAAGAGATTGACGATGAGGGTGATGAGGGAGCCGGTGGCGCCCACCGCTGCCAGGGCAGTATCGCTTCCGGAGAACTTGCCCACCACGATCATATCCGCCGCGTTAAATGCCAGCTGCAGCACATTGGAAAGGATCAGCGGCAACGCAAAGCGCAGAACACCGGTCAGCAGCGGCCCGTTGCACATATCGATCTCGAAACGGGCAGTATTTTGCTTCATTCTAGATTAACGCCTCTTTTCTTAAATTACGCGCCTTGGTGCCAGTCCAGGCTCCGGTGAACCGCTCTGCGCCAGCCATCGGTGCGTTCCTGGCGCTGAGCCTGGGAGATCTCCGGCTGGAAATTCCGGTCGATACTCCAGTTTTTGCGGATTTCCTCTTTGCTTTTCCAGTAGCCCACCGCAAGACCCGCAAGGTACGCGGCGCCCATGGCGGTGGTTTCTACACACCGGGGCCGCAGAACAGGGGCGTTGCTGATGTCGGATTGTACCTGCATCAGGTAATTGTTGGCAGACGCGCCGCCATCCACCTTCAGGCTGGACAGGGAAATACCGGCGTCGGCTTCCATGGCGGAAAGCACATCGTTGACCTGATAGGCGATGGAATCCAACGTGGCCCGGATAATGTGGTACTTGTTGACACCCCGGGTCAGGCCCAGGATAGCACCCCGGGCATAGGCGTCCCAATGGGGCGCGCCGAGACCGGCAAAGGCGGGAACCACATAGCAGCCGTTGGTATCCGAAACTTTTTTGGCCATATACTCGGAATCCGAAGCGGATTCAATGAACCGCAGCTCATCCCGCAACCATTGGATTGCGGCACCGGCCACGAAGATCGAGCCTTCCAGGGCGTAGTTTACCTTTCCGTCCAGGCCCCAGGCGATGGTGGTCAGCAGGCCGTTTTGGGACACGATGGGGGTAGAACCGGTATTCATCAGCAAAAATGCGCCGGTTCCGTAGGTACACTTGGATTCGCCGGGATCAAAGCAGGTTTGGCCGAAGAGGGCGGACTGCTGGTCACCGGCGGCGCCGGCGATGGGGATGGGTGCGCCAAAAAAGCTGGGGTCGGTAGTGCCGTAGACGGCGCTGCATTCCACAGGGGCAGGGAGCATACTGGCGGGGATGCCCAGCTCCGCAAGGATTTCTTCATCCCACTGCAGAGAATGGATGTTAAACAGCATGGTACGGGAAGCGTTGGAGTAGTCGGTGACATGGACGCGACCTGCGGTGAGCTTCCAGATCAGCCAGGTCTCCACCGTGCCGAAGAGCAGCTCGCCGGCCTCGGCCTGCTGCCGGGCGCCGGGGACATTTTCCAGGATCCATCGGATCTTGGTGCCGGAAAAATAGGGGTCGATGACCAGGCCGGTCTTCTCCCGGATGGGATCGGTCAAACCCTTTTCTTTTAAAGTGTCGCAGTAGCCGGCGGTGCGGCGGCATTGCCAAACGATGGCGTTATACACCGGGCGACCCGTCAGCTTGTTCCACACGATGGTGGTCTCCCGCTGGTTGGTGATGCCGATGGCGGCGATATCCGCGGCGGTGGCACCCACATTTTCCAGAGCTTGCCGGGCCACCTCCAACTGGGTGGCGAAGATCTCGTCCGCATCGTGTTCGACCCAGCCGGGCTGGGGGAAATGCTGGGTAAATTCCTTCTGGGCGACGCTGCAGATCTGACCTTCCCGGTCAAAAAGGATGCAGCGGTTGCTGGTGGTTCCCGCATCCAGGGCCATGACATATTTTGGCATCAAAATACCCCCTTTCTTTTCTGCATCATAGCACATTGCACCGGGAAATACAATCCTTTTTCCAGCGAAAAAGTTTCGTAAAAAAACGGGCCTGCCTCAGGGCAGACCCGTTTGAAATTATTCCACATGTTCGTGGTTCGAGATATGGTCAATGCAGTAGCAGTGGTAGCCCTTGCAGCGGGAGCAGTAACGGAATTCCAGCTCCGGCGCATCCACATCCGTACGACCGCAGACGGTGCAGCGGTGGTTGTAGGGGGACTGGGGACGGGCAGCGGAAGCCTCATAAGAGCCGGCCTTGGGGAAGGGGATGACCTTGGGGCCGCTGGCCTTGGGCTGCTTCCGGAACAGCCGCCGGGCATTTGCCCGCCAGGACACAGGGATCACATTCGCTACATTCTTGCCGAAGAACAGGAAGTAGTTGGCGATGGCCACCAGGGGGAAGAGGTTGTGGGGGAACAGGAACTGGGGTACGGAGTAGGAGATCACATGGAACAGCGTCAGCGCCAGGTCCAGCACCGCAAAGATCCAGGCCTTCACGGGGATGATGAAGAACAGCAGGAAATGGGCGTCGGGGTACATGGTGGCGTAAGCCAGGAAAAGACTCAGGTTCAGGTAGTACACATCCGCGTAGCCGCCGTCAAAGACCATACAGTAAATATCCATCAGTACCACACCGGACAGATAGAACAGGTTAAACCGCAGAGTACCCCACTGATGCTCAATGGCACGGCCCAGGGAGTAGTAGCAGAACAGGGTGATGGCGGTCAACAGCAGGCTGCCGCCGGAGTAGGTCAGGGGGTAGGTAAACAGCCGCCAAACCTGACCCTGGAGGATCAAATCCCTGTCGAACATCAGCCAGTAGTAGAGGATGTCGTTGTTGGCAAAGGTGCTCATGAGATACACCAATGCACTGCCCAGGCTCAGGTACAGCATCAGGTTGGGGATGCCCTTGTCCCGGTTGCGGTAACAGAAGCGCTCAAAACGGGTTCGCAAATTTTTCAAAATACTCAACTCCTGTGAAATGCTGGTATTATTGTAGCAAGGAATTCTTCAAAAGTCTACCGGATATTTTTAAACAATTCGTGAAAAAAGCTTGACTTTTGGCGAAAAATCGGTATTATATATCAGGAACTGCATACAAGCCTTATCAAGAGCGGTGGAGGGAACGGCCCGATGAAACCCGGCAACCTGTTAATTCAAGGTGCCAAATCCGGCGGCAAACGAGAGATGAGGATTCGATA
>JAZREG010000005.1:0-1921 GCA_045660725.1 Faecousia sp. | reverse complement strand
CCCCGGAGCAGATGCGTGACATTCTGTCCGACCGGGTGGTTCGGGCCAACATCCCCTCCATGGTGGTGACCATGGGCGGCGACGGCGCGGTATACGCAGACCGTTACGGCGACAAGGGCATCTGCCCTGCCCGGCCTGTCCAGGTGAAAGACACCACCGGCGCAGGCGACGCTTTCTGGGCAGGCGTATCCATCGGTCTGACCTACGGCAAGCCCCTTTCCCAGGCCGTGGAAATCGGCACCTATCTGGCCGCCTCCGTCATCACCTCCTCCGAAAATGTCTGCCCCCGGTTCATGCCCAGCGAACTGGGTCTGGATGTGACTGTAGAATAAAAGGATTCCCCCTGCCGCAAAAGCGGCTAAAGCTGTAAGATAAAGGTAGACACATGGAAAACCACCATGTTGTCTACCTTTTCTTTATGCTAAAATAGAGGTAACAGGGGGTGAAACTATGAAGAAAGGACAGAAGAAGCGTAAATGGACACCAGAACAGAAATTGGAAATCGTGCATAAGCACTTGGATAACCATATTTCCGTAAAGAAATTGGAGAAAGAATATCAAGTAGAACACAGCACAATCTGTCGCTGGACGAAGGAATATCTTGCCGGCGGAGAAACTGCGTTTGAGCCCAAGCCTCGTCCCGGCAATAAATTCGCAGCATTGCACCGAAGCAAAAATTTGACTGAGTTGGATCGGCTTCGGCTGCTGGTGGCGAAGCAGGAGATCGAGATTGCACGGTTAAAAAAAGGGTATTGGGTGGAAGGAGCTGGTGCAAGCAGGGAGTACGTTACTGGACGAGATGCGAGTACGAAATCATCGAAGAATTAATAGAGAAATATCCCGTTGTCTTCCTGTGCCAGCTCATGGGAGTCAGCAAGTCCGGCTACTACAAATGGAAGAAACGCCAAGGAACCCTGAACCGGTATGAGCAGGACAGGCTGTTGCTTACCAGGCTACTGGCTAAGCAACACCAGAAGCATCCTTCTCATGGCTACCATATGCTTGCAGAGGATGTGTTTCAGGAAACGGGTTGGATATTCTCCCATAATCTGGCCCATAAATGCTGCAAAGAAGCAGGAATCCGGTCTAAAGCCCGTAAATACCGCTATAAGAAGCAAGCTGGTGAAGAACATATCAAGTTCGCCAATGAGGTAAAAGGAAACTGGAATGCGGACAGGCCGATCCAGATCGTAGTATCGGATATGACCGTATTCAAGAACAAAGGCAGGAATTGGGAATGGACGCTTCTGGTTGATACGTTCAATAACGAGATCCTCGCACATCAGGCCACACCGGTCATAGGCAGCAACAAGCCATATTATCATTGTCTGGAAGTATTGAAGAAGCTAGCAGGCAAGAAAAATGAGGAGCAGACGCCCCAGGTAGTCTTCCACACCGACCAGGGTTCTGTCTACTCCTCACAAGCCTTCCAGAAGGCTCACGAACATTATAACATACTTCGCTCCATGTCGAAAGCAGGAAAACCAACAGATAATGCAATAATTGAAGCACTGAACGGCTGGATCAAGGAGGAACTATGCCTTGACTTCGGCCTGGAGACGGCAGAGGACGTTCCGAAGCTGTTGGACGAGTATGTCTATTACTTCAATAACAGGCGGCCTGCGGCCGCCCTGGGCTACAAAAGCCCAGTTCAGTACAAGACCGAACTGGGCTTCTAATACTATGGGGTTTTAAGTGTCTACTTTTGCTTGACAGATGCAGAAGGCAACTGCCCTCCGGGGGTGGGATGGATTCAGCTGGTGGGATCAGCCGTTGAGGATCTGCTCCTTGCGGCTGAGAATGTCGCCGTTCAGAATCTCGTCGTTGATCTTGCCGAAGCCCACACGGGCGATGGTGTCGGCGAAGCGCTCGCCGGGGAGGCCCAGCTCCTTGTAGCAGAGGATGACCTTTTCCACGGTAT
>JAZREG010000004.1:0-5274 GCA_045660725.1 Faecousia sp. | reverse complement strand
CGCATCATTGTCTCTACTACAAGTTGCTTAAACTCTGGCGTGTATCGCTTGTTTGGTACTCCTTTTGGCATAGAAAAACACCCCATTTCTTAGTACAAGTATTATACCATACTTGTCTAACAAATGGGGTGCAGTTCATTTGCCGGCGGGGATTTATATTTTTGCAGATCACGCCTTTGCGTTATGGATTTGTTGCCGGGTGATATTTACCCCAAGGCCACATCCAAAACCATCATCAGCGAGAAGCCCACGGCGAAGAAAACGGTGCCGATATTGGAGTGTTCTCCCTCGGACATTTCCGGGATCAGCTCTTCCACCACCACATACAGCATGGCACCGGCGGAGAAGCTTAATAGGTACGGCAGCACCGGCACCACCAGGTCTGCCAGCAGGATGGTTCCCACGGCACCGATGGGCTCGATGATACCGGACAGAACGCCGTAGCCGAAGGCCTTGTGCCGGCCCACGCCGTTGGATTTTAGCGGCATGGAAATGATGGCGCCTTCCGGCAGGTTTTGCAGGGCGATGCCCAGGGCCAGGGCCAAGGCACCGGCAAAGGAGACGGTCTCATTTCCCGTCAGCCAGCCGGCAGCCACCACGCCCACGGCCATGCCCTCGGGCAGGTTGTGCAGGGCCACCGCCAGCACCAGCATGGTGGACTTGCCCAGGTTGCAGGGAGCGCCCTCGGGGCAGGCGCTGTTCAGGTGCAGGTGGGGGATCAGCTTGTCCAGGGCCAGCAGGAACAGGAATCCGCCCCACACGCCGATGAAGGCCGGCAGGAAGGAGAGCTTTCCTATATGGCCGGATGCTTCCAGGGCGGGGATGATCAGGCTCCAAATGGAGGCGGCCACCATGACGCCCGCGGCAAAGCCCGTGAGGCTGCGCTGCAGGGTGCGGTGCATCTGTCCCTTCAGGAAGTATACGCCGCCGGCGCCCAGCACGGTGCCCAAAAACGGCAGCAGAACGATGAGCAGGATCTCAGGTTGCATAAGGAATTTCCTCCTTGGTTTTTCTTGGCTATATCATAATAAAAAAGAATAGCGCATTCTGTGATAAAGTCACTGTACATTGGGAAGAAAACATTGTATAATGCCCACAGTAAAACGAAGAAAAGGAGCGCACAACCATGACCATTACCAACGACATCAAGTACATCGGTGTAAACGACCATCAGGTAGACCTGTTCGAGGGCCAGTATGTGGTGCCCAACGGCATGTCCTACAACTCCTATGCCATTATGGACGACAAGATCGCCATTATGGATACTGTGGATCAGCATTTTACCCACCAGTGGCTGGACAACATTCAGAAGACCCTGGCAGGCCGCAAGCCTGACTACCTGGTGATCCAGCACATGGAGCCTGACCACGCCGCCAACATCGACAACTTCATGAAGGTATATCCCGAGACTGTGGTGGTGTCCTCCGCCAAGGCCTTCGTGATGATGGGCCAGTTCTTCGGCACCGATTATGCTGACCGGCGCATCGTGGTGGGCGAGGGCGATACCCTGTCCCTCGGCAAGCACACCCTGGCTTTTGTGGCCGCGCCCATGGTTCACTGGCCTGAGGTCATCGTGACCTATGATGTGCTGGATAAGGTGCTGTTCTCTGCTGACGGCTTCGGTAAGTTCGGCGCGCTGGATGTCCAGGAGCCTTGGGATGATGAGGCCCGGCGCTACTTCATCGGCATCGTGGGCAAGTACGGCCCCCAGGTGCAGGCCCTGCTGAAGAAGGCCGCCACCCTGGATATCGCCATGATCTGCCCGCTCCACGGCCCTGTGCTGAAGGAGAACCTGGGCTATTACCTGAATAAGTATGACATCTGGTCCTCCTACCGGGTAGAGGACGAGGGCATCGTGGTGGCTTACACCTCCGTCTACGGCAACACCAAGACCGCTGTGGAGCTGCTGGTGGAGAAGCTGAAGGCCAAGGGCGCCCCCAAGGTCATCGTCCACGACCTGGCCCGGTGCGACATGGCCAAGGCGGTGGAGGATGCCTTCCGCTACGGCAAGCTGGTGCTGGCCACCACTACCTACAATGCGGATATCTTCCCCTTTATGAAGGAATTCATCCACCATCTGACCGACCGGAACTTCCAAAACCGCACCATCGGCCTGGTTGAAAACGGCTCCTGGGCGCCTTTGGCTGCCAAGGGCATGCGCAAGATGTTCGAGTCCAGCAAGAACCTGACCTTCACCGATACCACCGTGAAGATCCTGTCCGCCCTGAACGCCGACAGCGCCGCCCAGGTGGAGGCCATGGCTGACGAGCTGTGCCGGGAGTACCTGGCCCGTCAGGACGAGACCGCCAACAAGAACGACCTGACCGCGCTGTTTAACATCGGCTACGGCCTGTATGTGGTCACCTCCAACGATGGCACCCGGGACAACGGCCTCATCGTCAACACCGTCACCCAGGTCACCAATACCCCCAACCGCATCGCTGTGACCATCAACAAGCAGAATTACTCTCACCACGTGATCAAGCAGACGGGCATCATGAATGTCAACTGCCTGGATACCTCCGCTCCCTTCAGCCTGTTCCAGAACTACGGCTTCCAGAGCGGCCGCACCGCTGACAAGTTCGCCGGCGTGGAGGAGCTGCGCAGCGACAACGGCCTGCGGTTCCTGCCCCGGCACATCAACTCCTTCATGAGCCTGAAGGTGGACAGCTATGTGGACCTGGATACCCACGGTATGTTCATCTGCTCCGTCACCGAGGCCCGGGTCATGGAGGACAAGGAGACCATGACCTACACCTACTACCAGCAGAATGTCAAGCCCAAGCCCGAGACCGACGGCAAGAAGGGCTATGTCTGCAAGGTCTGCGGTTGGGTCTACGAAGGGGAGAGCCTGCCGGACGATATCGTCTGCCCCCTGTGCAAGCACGGCGCAGCGGATTTTGAACCCATCGCCTAAAAAGAAGAGAACCCCGGCATCGTTTGGTGCCGGGTTTTTTTTACACTTCCTTGTACATGGCGCAGGCGTCGTCCTTGCGCACAGTCTCCGCGATCTGCAGCACCTCCACGGCCACCGTCCGGGGGCCCATGGTGATCTCGATCTTGTCGCCGACTTTGACCTCGTAGCTGGCTTTGACGATGCGGCCGTTGACGCTGATGCGGCCGTTGTCGCAGGCCTCGTTGGCCACGGTGCGGCGCTTGATCAGGCGGGAAACTTTCAGGTATTTATCCAATCGCATATTATTTCTCCAGAATCTCTTTTAGATTTTTGCTGGGCTTAAAGCTGGGGACGCGGGTGGCGGGGATGCTGACCGCCTGTCGGGTGTGGGGATTGCGGCCGGTACGGGGCTGGCGGTCCTTGCACTCGAAAGTGCCAAAGCCGGACAGCTGCACCTTTTCTCCCCGGGAAAGCTGTTTGGTGATGATGTCGATGGCGGCGTTTATGAGCCGGTCGGCATCCTTTTTTTGCATACCTGCGGCTTCCGCCGCGGCGGTGATGAGTTCTGTCTTGTTCATGGCGTACCTCCCGTTACCGCAGACGCAGGAGCTTTGCAATCTTCTCGCCCTTGGGCAGCAGCAGGCAATCGGAGCGGGTGATTGCCCGCAGCTTCAGGGCCACGGGAACATAGACCAGGGCGCCCAGGACAATGGGGGCGGCGCACAGGACCGTGCGGCTGGTGACACCCAGGTAGCGCAGGCCGTACAGCGCGCCGAAGACGAAAACGCCCATGATGACAGCCGCCAGGCTGGCCCGGAGGATGTTCTTGCCGATGGCAGGGGAATCCGGCAGTAGCCGCTTCATGGTGATGAGGTTCAGGATCATGATGCACACATAGCACAGCAGGCTTCCGATGGGAGCGCCCAGGATGCCGATCCGGGGATTGGCGGTGAGGATGGCGATGGTCACCAGCTTGACGATGCCGCCGGCAAACATATTGATCACCGGCATCGTCACATGGCCCTGGGCCTGCATCATGGCGACGGTCAGCAGCACGATGGCGTTAAACAGGATGCACAGACCCAGCACCGCCATCAGGTTGCCGGCCAGCACCAGGTTTTCCCCGGTGTAGCCACCCAGCAGCGCCGTTACCGGCTGGGCCAGTACAGCAAGGCCCACAGCGCAGGGGGCGCTGATCAGAGCGGCCACCCGGGCAGCGGATTCCTGGGTCTGCTTGGCTTCCTTCTTTTCTCCGCGGGTGATCTGGGCGGTGATGGCGGGGATGATGGAAATGGTGATGGGGGTAATGAAGGCACAGGGCATATTGAAGATCTTTTGGGTCATGTTGTAGATGCCCTTTTGGGTGTCCGCCTGGGTCTGGGTCAGGGTCTCCAGCAGCTGGGACATATAGATCTTGGTCTCCAGCACGGTAAGGATCTGCAATCCCGCAGAGCCGATGGTGATGGGGATGGCGATGGACAGCAGGCCCTTGGCGATCTGCTTGCCGGAGCCTACCGGCTCCTGGGTCACGGGCATGGTCTTGTAGACCTTCCGGAAGCACCGGTTCAGGTACAGGGAGGACACCAGGCAGCTGGCGGTGACGCCAAAAATGGCGGCGCCGGCGGCGTAGGACACATTCTTGGTGTAAAACAGCACCAAAATCGCACCGGCGATGCCTACCACCAGCTTGCACACCGCTTCCAGCACTTGAGAAACGGAGGTGGGCGTCATGTTGCTCTGGCCCTGGAAGAAGCCCCGGTAGGTACTCATCAGGCAGATGAGGAAGCAGCAGGGGCCGAGGGCGCCGATGGCGACCCAGGCGTCAGGCTGCTCCTGGAAATTGGCCAGCTGCCGGCAGAACACCGTCATGAGCAGCGCGCCCACCAGGCCCAGGGTCAGGAAAATGGTCCGGGAAACGGTGTAGATCTTCCGCACCTGGCGATAGTTGCCCAGGGAGCTGGCCTGGGAGACCATGCGGCTCATGGCCACAGGCAGGCCGGCGGTGGAGATCATCAGCAGCACCGTGTAAATTTCGTAAGCGGTGGAGTAGTAGCCAAAGCCCTCAGGGCCGATGATTTGGTTGAGGGGAATGGAGTACAGGGCACCGATGACTTTCACAATGGCTGTGGACATGGCCAGCAGCATGGTGCCGTGAAGGAAGGATTGCTTTTTGATGTCGGACATAGGTCGCTCCTTGTAGGAAAAAGGATGGATTACACTTCGAATTTCAGTTTATGGAGCTGTTTGGAGCGCGGAGCGCGAGCCTCCCCTGTGTAAGGGGAGGTGGTCAAAATCTTCGATTTTGACCGGAGGGGTTGTCAAAGTTACGACAATCCCTCAGTCAAAGATCGGATTTGCATCCGATTTTTGACAGCTCC
>JAZREG010000003.1:0-22562 GCA_045660725.1 Faecousia sp. | reverse complement strand
CATGTCCACCGTGACGGAAGGCTATGCTTTTGACGGCAGTGTGATGATCACCGCCAGCCATCTGCCCTTCAACCGCAACGGCTTTAAGTTCTTTACTCCCAAGGGCGGTCTGGAAAAGGCCGACATCAAGGAGATCCTGGCCTTTGCTGCCGGAGAAGAGACCACCGGCGTGGCTCCCGGCAAGCTGATCCAGGGCAGCTTTATGGATACCTACAGCGCCATTCTGGCGGATAAGATCCGTGCGGCCACCGGGGAAGAAAAGCCCCTGGAAGGCTTCCGCATTGTTGTTGATGCCGGTAATGGCGCAGGCGGTTTCTATGTAGATAAGGTTCTGAAGCCCCTGGGTGCCAACACCGAGGGCAGCCGCTACCTGGATCCCGACGGCAGCTTCCCCAACCACATCCCCAACCCCGAGGACAAGAAGGCCATGGAGGCCATCACTGAGGCTGTGAACATGGCACACGCTGACCTGGGCATCATTTTCGACACCGATGTGGATCGCGCCGGTGCTGTTCTGGCTGACGGTAGCGAGCTGAACCGCAATCGGATCATTGCCATGCTGTCCGCCATTTTGCTGCGGGAGCATCCCGGCACTACCATCGTTACCGACTCTATCACCTCCACCGGCCTTGCTAAGTTTATTGAGGAGAAGGGCGGCGTGCATCACCGCTTCAAGCGTGGCTATCGCAACGTGATCAACGAGTCCATCCGCCTGAATAACCTTGGTCAGGACAGCCAGCTGGCCATCGAGACCTCCGGTCACGGCGCATTCAAGGAGAATTATTTCCTGGATGACGGCGCTTACATCGTTACCAAGCTGCTGATTGAGCTTGCCCGGGGCAAGAAGGAGGGTTACACTCTGGAGTCCCTCATTGCATCCCTGGAAGAGCCTGCCGAGAGTGTGGAGTTCCGCATGAACATCCTCCTGGAGGACTTCAAGACCTATGGCCAGGCCGTTATCGACGACCTGACCGCCTACGCTGCCACCAAGGAAGGCTGGAGCCTGGCGCCCAGCAACTTTGAGGGTGTCCGTGTGAACCTGGATGC
This sequence comes from Faecousia sp., assembly GCA_045660725.1. Taxonomy (GTDB): domain Bacteria; phylum Bacillota; class Clostridia; order Oscillospirales; family Oscillospiraceae; genus Faecousia. The sequence goes on along the minus strand of JAZREG010000003.1, from coordinate 21,515 downwards.
CGATCACGGCAACGGTTGGTTCCTGCTGCGTCTGTCCCTGCACGATCCTCTGCTGCCCCTGAACATTGAAAGCAACAGCGTGGGCGGTGCCAAGAAGATCGCCCAGGAGCTGGCTGGCTTCATCGCCCGCTACGATCAGTTGGATGCTGCCAAGTTCGTGGACTTTGCCCGCTAAGAGGTCGCTTATGGAAGCATTGCGTAAAAAGGCCGGTTTTATTTGCGACATGGACGGCGTGATCTATCATGGCAACAAGATCCTGCCCGGTGTTCATGACTTTATCAACTGGCTCATTGACAACGATAAAAAGTTTGTGTTTCTGACCAACAGCCCGGAAAAGACCCCTCAGGAGCTGAGCATGAAGCTGGAGCGGATGGGCCTGGATGTATGGCCGGAGCACTTCTACACCAGCGCTATGGCAACCGCTGCTTTCCTTAGCAGCCAAAAGCCCAACTGCACCGCCTATGTCATCGGTGAGGCGGCTCTTACAAAGGTGCTGTACGATGAAAATATCAACATGAACGATGTGAACCCGGATTATGTGGTGGTGGGCGAGACCCGTTCTTACAATTTTGAGAAGATCGAAAAGGCTATCGAGCTGGTGAACAAGGGCGCCAAGCTCATCGGCACCAACCCGGATATCACCGGCCCCACGGAGCGGGGCATTATGCCCGCGACCGGCTCTCTCATCGCGCCCATTGAGATCGCCACCGGGAAAAAGGCGTATTTTGTGGGCAAGCCCAACCCCCTGATGCTGCGTCACGGCCTGCGCCGACTGGGCTGTCACAGTGCGGACATTGCCTTCATCGGTGACCGGATGGATACGGATATCATTGCCGGCATCGAATCCAATGTGGATACGGTACTGGTGCTGACCGGTGTTACCAGCCCGGAGGACATCGACAAGTTCCCGTACCGGCCCAAGTATGTGCTTGCCGGTGTGGGTGACATCCTGAAATAAGCGTAACGACCCCGACAAAAATCTTGTCGGGGTCGTTTTTTACAGAAAGCCACGGATATCCACAGCCAGTTTTTCCTCCAGGTTGATGAGCTTTTTGGCGATGTCCTTGGAGACTTCGTCTGCGGCCTGGTACTGGTTGAGGTAGCGGTTGAGGGTCTTGACACCCATGTTGCAGCCATCGGTAATGAGGTCGGCGATGGTGTGGTCGGACTCATTCACAGCCAGCTTCAGGTTGGTTTTCATCCAGCTCATACTTTTGGCGATGGGGTTGGGGTTCTTGCCTTCGTCCTTGTATTGATCCAGCAGTTGCTGGATCTGGGTGTTCAGGGATTCATGGGCATCCTTGCAGGTGCCGAGGGTGCGCATCAGCTTGTCGGACCCCACGTAACCCAGCACATCGTCGATGGATGCGACGCCCATTTTTACCCCTGCGTCACATTCCCGCAGCAGTTTTATGGTATCCTGTTCGATCATTTGTGTTTCCTCCTGATAGTGGTATAGGAGGAGTATTTGCAGCAAAGACGCAGATTATTTGTAAATTAGCGTTTCGGGATGGGAGAAAAGGAAGGTAATGTTCTTGTTGGGGTTGACAAGCAGATTGAGTATACCCGGTTCCTTTGTTCCCAGGCGGGTGTCCATCACAAGCCTTCTGTAGGGCTTGAAGCCGCACTTTTCCTGAACCCTTCTGGATTGCCCATTAAAGTCATAATATCCGCAGGTCAGAAAATCAAGATCCATATCGTTAAACAGATGATCAATGACGGCGCGTACCGCTTCCGGCATGATGCCTTTGCCCCAATAATCTCTACTTAAAACAAAGCCGATCTCTCGTCCTTTGTAGGGATAAAATTCGGTTAAAGCCGCTTCCATGCCGTATTCCTCCACGCCCAGCGATCCGATCACCTTGCCATTCTCCTTGAGGACAATCGCGAAGGTTTTGTCTTCGTTTATAAACAGATCCAGGATTTTTCGTGATTCGTCCATGGTTTCGTGGTGCTTCCAGCCTGCCATCTCGCCAACACCCTCGACGGAGGCGTAGGCATTGAAATCCTTTAGATCGGAGGGCTTGAATGGGCGTAAAAGGAGTCGCTGGGTTTCGATTATGCGCCCGTTTATCGCAAAAGCTGCATTCATATGTCAATCACCTCGGGAAATCGAGTTTCGTACCAATATAGTAACACATAATGGCAGCTTTTCAATAGGGATTGGAAATGCGTGTGAGAGGGATTTGTTTGCATCCGCCCAGGGGAATGTGTGCGGATGAAGGAGTCGATGCCGTCGAGCCGGCATCGAGCAACATGCCACCGGCATGTTGCATTTGATTTTCAAATCCCTCTCACGGTAAAAAAACATCCACACCAATAGGTGTGGATGTTTTTTTGGCGGAGTGAGAGGGATTTGAACCCTCGCGCGCTTTTTAGACGCCTACTCCCTTAGCAGGGGAGCCCCTTCGGCCTCTTGGGTATCACTCCGAATCTGTTGCAGACAATATTCTTTTGATTGCCAAAGTATTCTAGCACAAGGCATTGGGTTTGTCAAGTCAAAAAAGGAAATCGTCTGCAGTGCAGAATCAATTCTTCCGTTCCAGCTTTTCCTTGGTGCCGTCGGGACGGACAAGGTAGGTATTTTCCAGCTGGCCCACCAGATTTGCCTTCACAGAATCGATATAGATCCGGCGCAGCTTATCCCGCTCTGCCAGCTCCTCAGGAGTCAAAGTCCGCTCCTTTGCGATTTTGGCCAGTTCATTGATTCTTGCGATCACTTCATCCATTTTCATGCTTGTTACCTCATACATAACGGTGGATCACCACCGAGATTCTACCTTTCTTCGTTTGTCCACCAACTGTGGTGAGCCGAATCTTGCCCATGCCCCGCAGGGAGATCTTTGCGCCTTCCGCAACGGCCTTATCAGGTTTTTCACAGGGCAGGCCGTCTATGGCTACCTTGCCGGCGCTGATGTGCTGGGCAGCAAGACTTCTGCCGATCCGGAAGCCCGCGCTGATGACGCTGTCCAGCCGCAGGGATGCCAGGGTGTCCCGGATCTCTTTCACCTCCGGCTCCGGAAGGTGAACATCCGCCAAGCCGATCTTGGATAGGTGCAGCTTGGTTCTTCCTGCACAGGTGAAGTTCTGCAGCAGATACGGGGCCATTTCCTCTGTGATGAAGAAATCACAGCTGCCTTTGCCAACGCAGATATCTCCCAGGGTCTCCCGGGCGACGCCCGCACCCATCAGGGCGCCAAGAAAATCCCGGTGTGTCGGCGTGTCGTTTTCATAAAAAACGGCCCGGAGGCAGAGGACAGGGGAGTCTTCCCCCATGAGGAAATCTTCTTCCAGGTATTCCGGAAGATATACCAGCATTCTCCGTTCCGCATCCCGGTAGCCACCGAAAAAGTGCAGCCCTTCCTGCTGGCCGAAGAGATAGCGGGCCATTTCCTGTTCCCGGGGGGACAGGAAGCAGGTGTTGCAGGGGATACTGCGCCGCATACCGGCGCTGATCTTATCCCAAAGCTTGGCCAGCAGCATCCGGTCTTCGGCAGTTTGGGCGATTTTTTCAATATTGCTCCGTTCCATTGTATCACCAATGGGTATTATATCATAGCTTTTCCCGATTGCAAGGAAGTTTTTCTTGAGTCTTTGGTCACGATGTCGTATAATGACAAAAAAGAAGGAGGTGGCCTTATGATCGTGGGAATTATCGGTGCCGGTGCGTCCGGCATGGCAGCTGCTTTGGCCGCGGCAGAAGATCCCCAGGTGCAGGTGGTGCTGCTGGAGCGCCAGGCCCGGGTGGGGCGCAAGCTCCTGGCCACCGGTAACGGCCGGTGCAATCTCAGCAATCTCCATGCGGATCATCAGGGATACCATGGCGCTGACCCTGATTTTGCCCGGATCGCTCTGGGTCAATATTCTGTGACGGACACCCTGGCGTGGTTTTCCGGGCTGGGCCTGTATACTGTTGCGGAGCCTTCCGGTCGGGTGTATCCTTACTCGGATCAGGCAAACTCCGTGGTGGATGTGCTGCGGTTTGCCCTGGAAAAGCCCAATGTGCGCCTTATTACCGGCGCGGAAGTGACCAGAGTGCGCAAAGTCGAAGGCGGCTTTGCGGTGGAAGCAGGGGAAGTCTATACCTTTGATAAGCTGATCGTCGCCTGTGGCGGCCTGGCAGGGACCAAACTGGGCGGATCCATGTCCGGTTACAAGCTGCTCCGTGGCCTGGGGCACAAGGTCTCCCGGCTGCGGCCGAATTTGGTGCAGCTCAAGAGCAGCTGGTCCGGCTGCGTATCCCTGAAGGGTGTCCGGGCCAATTGCAGGGCAACCATCCTGCAGAATGAAAAGGTCTTCGCCCAAAGCGTCGGCGAACTGCAATTTACTGAGTACGGCATTTCCGGTCCGGTGATTTTTGAGATCTCCCGGGATGTTTGCCAGGGAGCCGGGCAGTGGAAATGTGCCCTGGATCTGCTTCCGGAGCTTTCTGAGGAGCAGGTGTACGCCATGCTCAGCGCCCGGAAAAACGGCAATCTTACCTGTGAGGATCTGTTTACCGGCATCCTTCACAACCGGCTGGGCCGGGTGATTACCGGTGCCTTGGGCATCCGGGGAAATCTGCCGGTGGCGCAGCTGTCCCAGGAGGATCTGCGGATGTTGTGCCGGGGTGTGAAGGCCTTTGATATCACTTTGACAGAGCCTTTGGGCATGGATTCCGCCCAGGTTACCGCCGGCGGCATCCTGACGGAAGAATTTGACCCGAATACCCTGGAAAGCCGCCTCGTACCCGGGCTGTATGCCTGTGGAGAGGTGCTGGATATTGACGGGGATTGCGGCGGATATAACTTACAATGGGCCTGGAGTTCCGGACGACTTGCCGGCTGCAGCGCCCGGGGAGGACAGAAATGATCAGAATTCGGGATATTTCCATGCCTCCGGCACATGACAGCAGCCAGCTGCTGTTTGAGGCGGCAAAATTGCTGCGGATCTCCGGTTCCCGGATCAAGGGCCTTTCCATCGTCCGTCGTTCTGTGGATGCACGGAAGAAACCGGATGTCCGGATCATTTATACGGTGGATGTTACCGTGGAAGGAAACGAGAAGAAGATCCTGAAAAGCTGCGGCAGCAAGCGGGCAAGCATTGCTCCCGTGAGCTTCTACCGGGTGCCGAAACCGGAAAGCATGCCCCAAAAGCGCCCCGTGGTGGTGGGCTTTGGCCCGGCGGGTATGTTTGCCGCTCTGGTACTTGCCTTGGCGGGACTTAAGCCCCTGGTACTGGAGCGGGGCGAGGATGCCCTGACCCGGCATAAGAAGGTGGAAGAATTCTTCACCACGGGAAAGCTGGATCCCGGCAGCAATGTCCAGTTCGGTGAAGGCGGCGCAGGTACTTTTTCTGACGGAAAACTCAACACCGGCGTAAACAATCCCCGGATCGGCTGGATCCTGGAGCAGTTCGTCAAGGCCGGTGCCAGGGAAGATATTCTTTATGATGCCAAGCCCCACATTGGCACCGATGTGCTGCTGGAGGTGGTGCAGAATCTGCGCAAGCGGATCCTTTCCCTGGGCGGCGAAGTCCGTTTTGGCACCCAGGTCACCGGCATTTCCCGGGAAAACGGCCGCATTACCGGCCTGACCGTGAGCAGCGGCGAACACATCGAATGTGACCAGGTGATCCTGGCTATCGGCCACAGCGCGAGAGATACGTTCTCCATGCTGCTGGATGAGGGGATCCCCATGGAGCCGAAACCCTTTGCCATGGGCGTGCGGATCGAGCATAAGCAGGCTATGGTGGACAGGGCTCAGTACGGAAGTGTTTCTCTGCCGCTGCCCCCGGCGGATTATAAGCTGGTGTGCCATTTGGATGATCGGACGGTATATACCTTCTGCATGTGTCCCGGCGGCCATGTGGTGGCAGCGGCCTCGGAAGCGGGGGGCGTCGTTACCAACGGCATGAGCAATGCGGACCGGGACGGCGAAAACGCCAATGCGGCCCTGCTGGTCACCATCCACCCTCAGGATTTCCCCTACGAAGGCCCTCTGGGCGGCGCCCTGTGGCAGCGAGAAATCGAGCAGAGGGCCTACGCCTTGTCCGGCAGTTACTGCGCCCCTGCCCAAAAGGTGGGCGATTTCCTGGCGGGCAGACCCAGCGATGGCTGCGGGGAGGTGCAGCCCACCTACCGGCCGGGGGTTACCTGGTGCGATCTGCGTCAGGTGCTGCCAAATCAAATTACCGACGCCATCCGGGAGGCGCTGCCCCGGCTGGACGGAAATCTCAAAGGCTTTGCCCAACCGGATGCGGTACTCACCGCCCCTGAGACCCGGAGTTCTTCTCCTGTGCGGATCCTCCGGGATGACAGCCGGCAATCCGCCCTGCTTGGGCTTTACCCCACAGGCGAGGGTGCGGGTTACGCCGGCGGCATTATGTCCGCCGCCATTGATGGCATGATGTCCGCAGAAGCGGTGATCGACGCATGGAGGCAGAAATGAAACGAAAAGAAGTCTTTCGCATGCTCCGCCCCCGATTTTCCCGGCTGGGCCTGATATTGCTTGCCTACTACGGCATCATGAACGCAGCGGTATCGCTGGTGCTGGGTTTGGATATCCTGGGTTTGATTCTGGATGGGGTCTTTACCAACAATACGGGGTCATTTTCCATTGAGGAGCACATCACCGAGCTTGTCAGTAATGGTTGGGGCTATATCCTGGCAACGAGTGTTGGCTTTTTGATCCTGCTGCTGTGGAAGAAAGGGGATTACTGCTTCCGTTTCCTTTGGAAGAAGGAAAAGCGGATGGATGGGAAAAGCTTTTTTGTGATCCTATGCATATTCCTCAGCGGCCAGGCGGTGTTCCAGCTGCTGGGCATGGGCATGGAGTGGTTTTTCAATCAGCTCGGTTTTTCTGTGATGGATTCCATAGAGGCCGCGTCCGGTTTTGGGGATACCCTGAGCATGTTCCTGTATGGCTGCATTTTTGCCCCTGTGTTCGAAGAGATCCTGTTTCGGGGCTTTCTTCTGCGTTCCCTTGCTCCTTACGGCAAGAAATTCGCGATTTTTGCCTCTTCGTTTTTCTTCGGTATCTTCCACGCCAATATCGTCCAGTCGCCCTTTGCCTTTGCGGTGGGCCTGGTGCTGGGTTATGTGACGGTGGAATATTCCATGGTTTGGGCTGTGATGCTGCATATGTTCAACAACCTGGTGATGGGCGATCTGCTGCCCCGGTTGGTCTCACTTCTTGCCGGGCCGGCCCAGGATATCGTGATGTATGTCATCATTGGCAGCATCGCTGTGGTGGCCCTGGTGATCTGCATATGCAAGCGCAGACAACTGCGGCAGTACCTGTATAACGCACGGATCCACCCCTGGTGTATCGCTAGTTTTCTGTCGGCACCGGGTGTACTGATCATCACAGGTGTGATGGCTTTTAATGTTCTGCTGACATTTTTGATGCAACTGATGTGAAAAAATGACCGACGAATTTTCGTCGGTCATTTTTGTGCGTATAGGAAAACCAGCAGCACCAGCTGCAAGAACAGGATAAAGGGGATGCCGATGGTAAAGCTTTTGTGCTTGGTCTTATGTCGGAAGCAGTACATTCCCGCCAAAGCACCCACGCTGCCTCCTGCCAGGGCGATGAGGAACAGGGTCTTCTCCGGGATGCGCCAGCGATTTTTTATGGCTTTCCGCTTGTCCGCCAGCATAATGAAGAAGCCGATCGCATTGATTAGAAGCAGGTAGATGATCCACATAGTGAAGATCCTTTCTGGAGGGGATGTTGTGAAAAAAGTTTGGTTGATCTTGGTGCTTTTGCTGCTGCTTACCGGTTGCGGTGCAAAGAAATTTGAGCCGATGCTGGATGTATACGCCCCGGAATCTCTGCCGGAGCCGGCACAGGTGGTGCTGGATCTTCCCCAGGAGGCCGGTATGGAGGTGTTCGCCGGGGAGGCAGGACGGCTTTATCTGTGTGACGGCTATTGTATTGCGGTGGAGACCCTGGCCGGCGGCGATCTGAACGCCACGCTGCGGCAGTTGACCGGCTACGATGCCGGCAACTTGACGGTACTGCAGCGCACCGATGGCGGTATGCAGCGCTATGAATGCGCCTGGACCTGTGTAGGGGAAGCGGGAGATCAGGTGGGTCGTGCGGTAGTGGTAGATGATGGGGTGTACCACTACTGCGTCAGCGTGATGGCGGATGCAACGGAAGCGGGGAGCCTTCAGGCGCAATGGCAGGGAATATTGACTTCCGTTAGTCTTCGTACTGGCTGAGGGCCTCCCGGCACAGCTGCCGGAACTGATCCACAACTGCCTGGGGGTAAAGGAGCTTTGCGTCGGTACTAAACCCCAGGATCCAACTGAAGAACATGGGAGATACCACCACATCCGCGACAAAGGTAAAATGGTCATCCCCATCAGGGATCATCATGATGCCCTGACCAAACCGGTCGATGACGGCGTTGATCAGCTTGCGATGGAAGCGCATTTTGACGCTGACCGCGTCACCGGAATACATTTGGAAGAGCTTGCCGGCGTGGGCGTAAAGGGACTTGCCGGTCAGTTCCGGACAAGGGGTGCGCGGCTGATCGGTCACCTGGATATCGCTCATCCGGTCCAGCCGGTAAGAGGTGATGCCGTGCCGGGGGGAGTGGGCCAGCAGGTAGCAGTTTTCGTGATCCTGGCACAGACCGTAGGGACTTGCCTGGTAATCCTTATCACGGTAATGACGCTTTCGGTCCAGGCCCCAATCGAAGTAGCGGAAGGTGATCTGCATGCCTTCTGCGATGGCCTCCTGGATGGTATCCACGTTGTAGTAGATGGTCTCATTCATGCTCTTGACCCGGCCGGAGACCAGCACATTACGGCGCATCAGTTTTGCGTCATGCTCGTTGCATTGGTTGCACAGCTTTTCAATCAGTTCCCGGGACTTTCGTTCCGTCAGGTAGCGGCTGGATTGCACCGCGTCAATGAGCAGCTTCAGCTCCGACAGCTGGAAATTCTGAGAGCCGATGTAGTAGCCTCCGTTTTTGCCTGGGGTGGAGATGATGTCCGCGCCGTAGTCCATTAGGGCGGCAATATCCGAATAGACCGTCTTTCGGTCGCAGCGAATATTATGCTTATCCAGCATTTCGATCAGTTCCGCAGCTCTCACGGGGTGACCCTCGTGGGAGTTTTTTTGTAAGTAATCCAGAATATACAGGATCTTTAGCTTTTGGTTGTCGGATTTGGGCATGAAAAACACCTCCCGATGCATTATTAGTACAAGTATAGCATACCGAAAGGCTTAATGGAATGTTAATTTGATTTTTTTCCTTTCTTATGGTATCCTATGAAAAAAGGAGGCGTGAGCATGGCTTATTTTGGTTGTCATTTGTCTGCTACCGGCGGCAATGTGGCGATGGTGCGCACCGCGCAGCAGATCGGTGCGAATACCTTTGCATTCTTTACCCGCAATCCCCGAGGCTCCAAGGCAAAAGCGGAGGATCCGGTGGATTGCGCGAAAGCGGTGGAACTGTTAAAAGACGGCGGTTTTGGCCCCCTGGTGGCCCACGGCGCCTATACGATGAACCTGTGTACCGCCGACCCGGAGGCCCGGGCATTTGCCTGTGAGGTTTTGTGCGATGACCTGCGGCGGATGGCGGCGCTGCCCGGAAACTACTATAATTTCCATCCCGGCTCCCATGTGGGCCAGGGTACCGATACCGGCATCAGCCAAATTGCCGATGCCCTGAAGAAAGCCCTGGCGCCCGGCTATCCTGTGACCGTGCTGCTGGAGACCATGGCCGGTAAGGGCAGTGAAGTTGGCGGCCGTTTTGAGGAACTGAAGGCCATCATAGATGCTGTCGGCGATGATTCTGTGGGCGTCTGCCTGGATACCTGTCATGTGTATGACGGCGGCTACGATATCGTGGGCGACCTGGATGGCGTCCTGGCAGAATTCGACCGGGTGGTGGGACTTGGCCGGCTGAAGGCCCTGCATCTGAACGATTCCAAGAATCCCTACGCCAGCCATAAGGATCGGCATGAATGTCTTGGCGATGGCAGCCTGGGGCTGGAGACCTTCCGGAATGTGGTGAACCATCCCTACCTTTCTCAGCTTCCCATGATCCTGGAGACGCCCAACGAACTGCCCGGCTACGCAAAGGAGATCGCTCTGCTGCGATCCATGGCACATATTTGATCGAATTACGTAACACAAAGGAGGTGACAATGTGCAAGCTTGGCTGCTGAATTTTGCTCTGGCCGATGAGATCTATGTAAATGTATATCAGGCGGTTCTGCGCTATATGGCGCCTGTGCTGGCGTTTCTGTTGCTGCTGCGCGTTGTCAAGCCTCTGATGACCTTCCGGCGGGAGCCGGAGATTTGGGCCTGGTTGTGCCTGGACGATGGGAAAAAGCTGCCCATCACCCATTGGGAGAGCGTCATCGGTCGCAGCAAGCGCAGCGATGTGGTGGTGGATGTTCCCACCGTTTCCCGGAATCATGCGGTGCTGACCCGCTACGATGACGGCACCTGGAGCATTTCGGACGCAGGCTCGAAAGCGGGGGTTTTGGTCAACGGGGAGCGCATTGACATTGCGCCGCTGTATGAGGAGGACATTATCAGCCTGGGCGGCGTGGAGATGACGCTGGTTCCCATCTCCCGGAAGCAGGAGATCCGCCTTTCCCAAATTCGCACCAAGGCTGCAAAAGCAAGTGACAGCATCCTGAATGCTATATTGCTGACGATATTCCAGGTTTTGGTGTGCTTTTCCTACCTGTTCCAGGGGGATACCCAGTATTTGCAGAATATTTTCTACGGATTTTCCGGGATCATTGTCTGTCAGTGGCTCCTTTTGGGCTTCTACCTCGTGATACGCAAGCCCTCGTTTGAAGTGGAAACCATGGCATTCTTCCTGTGTACCCTGGGCATGGCCGCCCTTGCCGCCACCAAGCAGGCAGAAACCGTGAAGCAGTTGGTTGCAATGGTGCTGGGTCTGGTGCTGTTTTTGGGCCTGGGCTGGGCGCTGCGGTCCCTGACACGGATGAAGGTGCTGCGCACTGTGGCCGCCGTGGCCGGCATTGGCCTGCTGCTCATTACCATTGTGTTTGGCAAAGAGTATCACGGCGCGAAAAACTGGCTGCTCATCGGCGGTATGTCCATTCAGCCGTCGGAGCTGAGCAAGGTCTGCTTTGTGATCATCGGTGCGGCTACCATGGACCGGATCATGAATAAGAAAAATCTGATCCTGTTCATCGGTTATACGTTGGCCATCTGTGGCTGCCTGGCCTTTATGAATGACTTTGGTACGGCCCTGATCTTCTTCATGGCGTTTTTGCTGATTGCCTATATGCGCTCCGGCAGCCTGGGCACCATCGCCTTGGCCTGTACCTCGTTGGGATTTGCGGGTGTGCTGGTGCTGAAGATCGCACCCCATGCTCTGCGGCGATTTGCCTCCTGGCGGCATATTTGGGAAGCCCCCCTGAATACCGGCTATCAGCAGACCCGGGCGCTGATGTGCATTGCCTCCGGTGGCCTTTTTGGCCTGGGAGCGGGCAACGGCTGGATGAAAAATGTATTCGCATCGGATTCTGATGTGGTATTTGCGTCCCTGTGCGAGGAGTGGGGCTTGCTCATTTGCCTTATGATGGTGGTTTGCGTTATCGTGTTGGCGCTGTTTGCGGTGCGGTCTGCGGCCATCGGCAGAAGTAGCTTTTATACTATCGCAGCCTGTACTGCCGCGGGGATCTTTATTCTCCAGGCGGTGCTGAATGTGCTGGGCACGGTGGACGTGCTGCCCCTGACCGGTGTGACCTTCCCGTTTGTGTCTAATGGCGGCTCCAGCATGATCGGTGCCTGGGGTATGCTTGCCTTTATCAAAGCTGCGGATACCCGGCAAAACGCCAGCTTTGCCGTACGGCAGTCCAAAGAGGGGAGGCCGGAGGATGAATAGAATCATGCGCAGAGCGAAGGTGCTGCTGGTGCTGATCCTGATCCTGGCCGGCGGTATGACCTTCTTTGTGGGAGAATATTTCGCCAAGAGCGATGCCTGGGCCATGTTCCCCGGTTCTCCTCATATCTACTATGGCGGCAATATCGGCTGCGGTACCATCACTGACCGGCAGGGAAATCTTCTGCTGGATCTCACCGGCACCCGCACCTATGCCCTGGACGCGGCAGTGCGCAGCGCCACGGTCCACTGGTTGGGAGACCGAAAGGGCAATATCAGCGCCCCGGCCCTGACCCATTACGCCATGCAGATCGCCGGCTTTGACCCTGTGGAAGGCGTCTACGCCTACGGCGGCACCGGTGGTAAGGTGACCATGACCCTGGCTGCCCAGCTGCAGAAGGTGGCCCTGGAGGCTATGGGCGACTATGTGGGTACCATTGCGGTGTATAACTACAAAACCGGACAGATCCTTTGCTCCGTCACGACTCCCTGCTATGACCCGGACAATGTCCCGGATATTTCCGGGGATACGGAGGGGATTTACGAGGGTGTTTACCTGAACCGTTTCACCCAATCCACCTATACCCCCGGCTCGATCTTTAAGATCGTCACTGCCGCCGCAGCCCTGGAAGCCATCCCGGAGATCGAGAACCAAAGCTTCCTGTGTACCGGCATCCTGGAATACGGCATCGACAAGGTCAGCTGCGAGCAGGCCCACGGAGTTCTTACCTTCCGGGAGGCGTTCTCCCGTTCCTGCAATTGCGCCTTTGCCCAAATCGCGGATCAGCTGGGCGGCCAGACCCTGGCCCGGTACGTCCGGCAGTTCCGGGTGACGGAACAGCTGTCTTTTGACGGCATTACCACCGCCGGCGGCAATGTGGAGGCGGAAGGGAAGGCGGATGTGCTGGTGGCCTGGAGCGCCATCGGCCAGCATAAGGACCTGATCAATCCCTGCACCTATATGAATTTCCTTGGCGCCATCGCCAACGGCGGCGTTGGCGTGGATCCTTATATTGTGGAGCAGATCCAGGCGGGTGGAAAGACCACCTATCAGGCGGATCCCGTTTCTTCCGGGAGGATCATGTCCACCCAAACGGCACAGACGCTGCAGGAAATGCTTCGCACCACTGTATCGGACTACTACGGCGAGGAGAGCTTCCCGGAGCTAACGGTCTGCGCCAAATCCGGTACTGCCGAAGTAGGCAGCACCAAGAAGCCCAATGCCATGTTTACAGGCTTTGTCGCCGATGAGGAATACCCCCTGGCGTTTATCGTCTGCATCGAGGACGGCGGCTACGGCCGACCGGTGTGTGTGCCGGTGCTTTCCCAGGTGCTGTCTGCCTGTAAGGATCTGCTGGACAGTCAATAAGTTCAAACCGGAATACCCCCTGCATAAGCTTTGTGCAGGGGGTGTTTTTTATGTGCCGTCGAAATCATTTGTGGGGCGTTGCCATGATCGCCTTTGGGCTTGGATTGATCGTGGGACTGTGCCTGGAATCGGGGTTTTTCTGCTCCTTTTTGGGGGTGGGGATGATCACCCTGGGTTTTTGGAGCTTGGGTAAGCGCGGATAGCATAAACTTGTCCCCTGGTGAATATGCTGTTACCGAGGGGAGTGATGCGCATGGAAGTGCAATTTAGTAAAATGGTGTATCCTTGCCTGCGGACGCTGACCAGCGGCGTGCAGACCCAGGAGCAGACCCAGGATGTGCGTCTGCCGGATGGGATGCCGGATATCGGCAGGATTTTGGCCTGCTGGGGCCAGCCTTTGATCCGTGGCAAGGAATGGCACAGTACCGGCATGTTGGTATCCGGTGGTGTGATGGCTTGGGTGCTGTATGCCCCGGAGGATGGGTCGGAAGCCCGGTGCGTGGATGCCTGGATCCCGTTCCAGGTGCGGTGGGATTTCCCGGAGGCTCAGCGGGATGGGACAATCTGCGTGTCTGTGGCTATGGAGAATATGGATGCCCGGTGCATTTCTGCCCGGAAAATGCTGGTCAGAGCCACGGTGCAGGTCATGGGCGAGGCGATGGAGCCGTCTGAGGTGACCCTTTACCGCCCGGAACAGCTGCCGGAGGATGTGATGTTGCGCCAGATGGTTTACCCTGTACAGATGCCTCAGGAGGCGGGGGAAAAGCAGTTTCAGCTGGAAGAGACCCTTCCTGTGCCCACGATGCCGATCCACAAGCTCCTGCGTTACCAGGCCCAGCCCCAAATCGCGGAGCAGCGGGTGATGACCAACCGGCTGATCTTCCGGGGAAGTGTGGAGGTTTCCGCCCTGTATCAGGACGAAAGCGGCGCCCTGCGGGAAAAGCAGTGGTCAGTGCCCTTTTCCCAGTTTACAGAGCTGGATCGGGATTATGTGGAAGCCCCCAATGCCTGGATCCTGCCGGTGATCACCTCCCTGGACTTGGAACGGGGAGAGCAGGGGGATCTTAACTTCCGCTGCGGCATCGCCTGCCAGTATGTGATCTATGACCGCAGTATGCTCCATGCGGTGGAGGATGCTTACAGCAACCACAGAAAGGTGGAGCTAGTTACTCAGGAGGTCACCGTTCCCGGAATGGTGGAGCGCAGGACAGAGCGCTTACAGCTCCGGGCGGCTGCCGCCGGGGAAGGAAGTCCCGCGGATGCGGTGTGGAACGGGCAGATCCCCCAGGTGGTGCCGGATGGAGATACGGCGGAATTCGCCTTCCCGGGACAGTTCCAGCTCCTGTACCACGACGGCGAGGGGGTACTGCAGGGAGCAACGGCCCGGGCAGAAGCCGGCTGGCAGCTGGGTTCTGCCGCAGGGAATCGGTTCCGGATCTGCTGCCTGCCTGCCGGGAAAGCGGAGGCGACACCGGGCCTGGAGGGCATGGAGCTGCGCCAGGAATTGTCTGTGGAGACCCAGGTGCTGGCGGATACGGTGATCCCCGTGGTGACGGGACTGGAACTGGGGGAACGCATGGAAGCTGACCCGGAGCGGCCGTCCCTGATCCTGAAGCGCATGGGGGAGGAAAGCCTGTGGGAAATGGCAAAATCCTGCGGTTCCACTGTGGAGGCCATCACCAAAGCCAACAGCCTTACAGGCGAACCGGAAAAGAACCGGATGTTGCTGATCCCGGTGATTTGAAACCATGTAAAACAGCCGCCCCGGGGGAGAGCCGGGGCGGCTTTTTGGAGGGCTGTCGCATGGCAGGGGTGTTGCCCTCGTGGTATCTATGGTAGAACCGGTAGGGCGCGAATCCTAGGGAAATCCGTCGAAGGGGTACATTTTTCCAAAACTGCTTGTCATTTTTGGCGTAAGGTGGTATAATACCGAGAGAAATTTTGAAACAGAAGGTGTTTTGAATATGAAAATCGATATTTATTCCGGTTTCCTGGGTGCCGGCAAGACCACCCTTATCAAGAAAATGATCCAGGAAGCCTACTGCGGCGAAAAGCTGGTCCTCATTGAAAATGAATTCGGTGAGATCGGCATCGACGGCGGCTTCCTGCAGGATGCAGGCATCAACATCACCGAGATGAACTCCGGCTGCATCTGCTGCAGCCTGGTGGGCGACTTTGGCAAGGCCTTGACCCAGGTCATCGCGGAGTATGCCCCCGACCGGATCGTCATCGAGCCCTCCGGTGTGGGCAAGCTGTCCGATGTGGTGGCAGCAGTGGAGAAGGTGACTTCCGAAACTGTGAAGCTGGGCAGCACCGTGGCTGTGGTGGATGCCGGCAAAGTTAAGGTGTATATGAAGAACTTTGGTGAGTTCTATAACAACCAGGTGGAGACCGCCGGTGCCATCGTTCTGTCCCGTACCGATTCCGTGCCTCAGGCGAAGCTGGATACCGCCGTGGAGCTGCTGCGAGAGCATAATGCCTCCGCTGCCATCGTGACCACCCCCTGGTCTCAGCTCACCGGCAAGCAGATCCTGGAGGCGATGGAGGGTGGTTCCACCCTGGCCGCCGAGCTGGAGGAGCTGGAGCATCATCACCACCATCATCACGAGGAAGGCGAATGCTGCTGCGGTCACCATGATCACGACCACGAGCATCATCACCATCATCACGAGGAAGGCGAATGCTGCTGCGGTCACCACGATCACGACCACGAGCATCATCACCATCATCACGAGGAAGGCGAATGCTGCTGCGGTCACCACGATCACGACCATGAGCATCACCATCATCATCACGAGGAAGGTGAATGCTGCTGCGGTCACCACGATCACGACCACGAGCATCATCACCATCACCACGAGGAAGGTGAGTGCTGCTGCGGTCACCACGATCACGACCACGAGCATCATCACCACCATCACGAGGAAGGCGAGTGCTGCTGCGGTCACCATGACCATGAGCACCACCATCATCACCATGCCGATGAGGTTTTTGCTTCCTGGGGCGTGGAGACCGTGAAGAAGTTTGATGCCGACCAGATCCGGGACATCCTGGGTCAGCTGGACAGCGGTAAGTACGGCATGATCCTCCGGGCCAAGGGTATCGTTGCAGCCAATGACGGCACCTGGATCCACTTTGACTTCGTTCCCGGCGAAATGGATGTGCGCTGCGGCAGCGCCGCGGTGATCGGCAAGCTGTGCGTCATCGGCGCCAACCTGGATCAGGTGGGCGTTGCGGGCCTGTTTGGGGTGTAAGCTATGCAGCAGATTCCTGTTTATGCTTTTACCGGCTTCCTGGATGCCGGTAAAACGAAGTTTATCCAGGAGACATTGGAAGACCCCCGTTTTAATGCGGGAGAGCGCACCCTGCTGCTTCTTTTTGAAGAGGGTGAGGAGGAGTACGATCTTTCCACCTATCCCTATCAGAATGTGTATGTGGAAGTACTGGATCAGCAGACCGTGACCACCAAGGAGCTGCTGGCCCTGCAGAAAAAGTACAAGGCACAGCGCATCGTGGCAGAACTCAACGGCATGCAGCTGGTGGGCGATCTGTACGCCCGTTTCCCGGAGGGATGGGCGGTGGCCCAGGAGGTCATGTTTGCCGACAGCACCACCTTCATGACCTACAATGCCAACATGCGCAACCTGGTGATGGACAAGCTGGTGGGCGCCCAGATGGTGGTATTCAACCGGCTGACCCCTGGCCAGGATACCATGCCCCTGCACAAGCTGGTGCGGGCCGCCAACCGCCGCATCGACATCCTCTATGATTATACCGACGGCACCACCGCCTTTGACGATGTGGAAGATCCGCTTCCTTTTGATATCCATGCGCCGGTGATCGAAGTCAAGGACGAGGATTACGCTTTGTGGTACCGGGATGTGACGGAGGAGCCTCAGAAGTATGCCGGCAAGACCGTCCGGTTCAAGGCACAGGTGGCTATGCTCCGCCGGGATAAGAACGGCATGTTTGCCCCCGGTCGGTTCGTCATGACCTGCTGCGCCGATGATATCCAGTTCTGTGGTGTGCCGTGCCGTTTTGTAGGCGCCAAGGCCCTGGAATCCCGTTCCTGGGTGATGGTGGAGGCGAAGATCGCTGTGGAAAAGTATCTGCTGTATCAGGGTGAGCTGGGTCCCGTGCTGACGGCCATCTCTGTCAGCCCCACGGAGCCTGCCGCGGAGGAAGTGGCTACATTTTAAGCTTTTCGGCGCACCGAAGCCCGGTGCGCCGTACCTTTTGGAAGGATGCAAACAAAATTTCGAAAAAAGAAAAATAATGGGTGCATTTTTTGAGGATCTGTGTTATAATGACAAAAAGGGAAAGGAGGCGGGAGAATGTACCAGCCCTTGGCGGATCTGCTCCGCCCGAATTCGTTGGATGAAGTCTTTGGCCAGGAGCATATTTTGGGGGAAAACGGCATTCTGCGCCGGCTGGTGGACTCCGGTAAGATCCCCAACATGATCTTCTACGGACCCAGCGGAACCGGTAAGACCACGGTGGCGAACATCATTGCCAAGCAGACCAACCGGACGCTCTACAAGCTCAATGCCACCACCGCTTCCACAGCGGATATCAAGGAGATCGTGTCCCAGCTGGATACCTTCATGGCCCCTAACGGTGTCCTGCTGTACCTGGATGAGATCCAGTCATTTAACAAAAAGCAGCAGCAATCGCTGCTGGAGCATATTGAAAACGGTAAGATCACCCTCATCGCTTCCACTACGGAAAATCCGTATTTTTATGTGTTTAACGCCATTTTGAGTCGCTCTACCGTGTTTGAGTTCAAGCAGATATCCGCGGAAGGGGCGCTGCAGGCGGTAAAGCGGGCAGTTCGCTTCCTGGAAGAGCGCACCGCGCTGCGGGCGAATGTGGAAGAGGGCGCTTTGGAGTACATTGCCGGTGCCTGCGGCGGCGACCTGAGAAAGGCCATGAATGCTGTGGAGGTGCTGTTCTCCGCCGGTAAGCCGGAAGGGGATACCCTGCATTTGTCCTTGGTGGATGCCAAGGCGGTGACCCAGAAGAGCGCTCTGCGGGCAGATCGGGATGGAGACAACTTCTATGATTTGCTGTCTGCGCTGCAAAAGAGTATCCGTGGCTCCGACCCGGATGCGGCGGTGCATTACCTGGCCCGGCTCCTGGAGGCAGGGCAGATGCAGGCGGCCTGCCGCCGGCTGATGGTGATCGCCGCGGAGGATGTGGGCCTGGCGTTCCCGCAGATCATTCCCATTGTCAATGCCAGCGTGGATATGGCACTGAAGCTTGGCATGCCGGAGGCACGGATCCCTCTGGGCGACGCGGCGGTGCTGATGGCCACTTCTCCCAAGTCCAATTCCGGCCATGTGGCCCCGGATGCGGCCCTGGGGGATGTGCGGAAGGGCAAGGGCCTGGGCTTCCCCCGGCATTTGCAGAATATGCACGCCGACAGCTATACCATGGAGCGGGAGCAGGGGTATCATTACCCCCACGATTATCCCGGTCATTGGGTCAAGCAGCAGTATCTGCCGGATGACCTGGCGGGCAAGCAGTATTACGAATACGGCCCTAACAAGCTGGAGCAGGCAGCAAAGGCTTACTGGGACACCATAAAGAAGTGAGGGCCTATGGATATTCGACTCAATGACATCCTGGTGATGAAAAAGGAGCATCCCTGCGGAGAAAAACGCTGGCAAGTCCTGCGTACCGGAGCGGATTTTCGCTTAAAGTGTCTGGGCTGTGGCCATCAGATTCTGGTGCCCCGGTGGAAAGCGGAGAAAAATATTCGGTCGGTGGAACGGCCGGAAGACGGCGAATAATATACAACGGCAGCTGAAGTGCATCAGCTGCCGTTCTTTTTTGTTGGAGATTTGGCGGAACTTGCGGTTGGCGGCCCGGCTTGTTGCGACCGACTTCTCAGCGTGTCGGCCCTATACTGAATCCAGGAAGGAGTGAACAGCTATGGTGGTCTATGCGGATGTTATTGCGATCCTCAATTTTTCGGTGGATCTTTTACTCCTCCTGGGAACCAATCATCTCACCGGACATCCCCTGGGACTTGGTCGGGCTGTGCTGGGAGCGGGCTTGGGCGGGGTGTATGCCGGGATCTGCCTGCTTCCCGGTTGCCGCTTCCTGGGAAATGCCCTTTGGAGGATCGTATTTTTGTGCCTCATGGGCGGAGTCGCTTTCGGCTGGCACAGAGATCTTCCCCGGCGGTTGGGGATGTTTGTGCTGCTGAGTATGGCACTGGGCGGCCTGGCCCTGGGGATCGGGCAGGGGAATGTGGTTACGATGCTCGCCTGTGCCGGGGGGCTGTTCCTGGTTTGCCGGACAGGCATATTGGGCGCCGTCGGTAAAAAGAAGTATGTGTCGGTTTTCCTTCGCATGGGGCAGAAGAAACGCACCGTCACCGCCCTGCGGGATACGGGGAACCTTCTTCGGGATCCGGTCTCCGGACAGCAGGTGCTGGTGGTGGGACAAGAGGTGGCCTGGGAGCTGCTGGGGCTGACCGCGGAGCAGTTACGGGATCCCATCGGCACCCTGACTACAGGAAATTACACAGGGCTGCGGCTGATCCCGTACCGCTGCGTGGGGCAGCCTTCCGGAATGCTCCTGGCGGGGAAAATGGATGAGCTGCGGATCGACGGCAGGGAAGTGGCCCAGTTGGTCGCCTTCGCGCCGGAAGCGGTGGGTGGAAATGAGTTTGAGGCGTTAATAGGAGGGGTAACATGATGGATCGTTTGGTTGCGTTTTTGGAGAAGATCGGGTTGCTGCCCAGGGAGGGGATCTTTTACATAGGTGGCAGCGACGTGCTGCCCCCGCCCCTGAAGGGGCAAGAGGAGCAGGCGGCCCTGGAGGCCCTGGAGCAGGGGGATGAGGGGGCGAAGCAGCGGCTCATCGAGCATAATCTGCGGCTGGTGGTGTATATTGCCCGGCGGTTTGAAAATACCGGGGTAAATTTGGAGGATCTGATCTCCATCGGAACCATTGGGCTTATCAAATCTATCGGCACCTACCGCAGGGACAAGAATATCAAGCTGGCCACCTATTCCTCCCGCTGCATCGAAAATGAGATCCTGATGTATATCCGCAAGACCGCCTCACAAAAGGCGGAGGTATCCCTGGATGAACCCATCAACATGGATTACGATGGAAATGAACTGCTGCTTTCCGATATTTTGGGGACAGATGAGGATATGATCCTGCGGCCCATGGAGGATGATGTGGATCTGTGCGTGCTGCGCCAAGCCCTTTCGGAACTGCCGGAGCGGGAAAAACAGATCATTCACATGCGCTTCGGCCTCGGCGGGTATCAGGAACTGACCCAAAAGGAAGTGGCCGAGAAGCTGGGGATCTCTCAATCCTACATTTCCCGGTTGGAAAAACGGATCATGCTGCGGCTGCGCAAGGAGCTGATCCGGCAGACCAGCTGCGCATAAATTTCCCCTTGAAATCCATAGGATCCTTTGTTATAATCGATACAGAAACATATCGATATGAAAGCGTATCGATACAGGAGGTATGTTATGCAGCCTAAGGAGATCTCTAAATCCGTGCTCAAACGCCTTCCCGGCTACCTGGCTTACTTGAAGAGTCTGCCGGAGGATGATTCTGCCCATATTTCCGCCACCGCCCTGGCCAATGCCCTGGGTATGGGCGAGGTGCAGGTGCGTAAGGATCTTGCCGCGGTTTCGGACGGCGGTCGGCCCAAGGTGGGCTACCACCGTGCCAGCCTCATTGACGACATTGAGCAGTTCCTGGGCTATGACAATACCACCGACGCGGTGCTCATCGGCGCGGGCAAGCTGGGCCAGGCCCTGTGCGGCTACAGCGGCTTTGAGGCCTATGGCCTGAATATTTTGGCGGCATTTGACGCAAAACCCGTTGCCGCGGCCACGGAAGAGGGGACTCCCATCTATCCGATGGATCAGCTGCAAAGCTTTTGTAAGTCCAATAAGGTGCTGATGGGCATCATTACCGTACCTGTGGCCCACGCCCAGGAGGTTTGCGATCAGCTGATCGCCTGCGGCATCAAGGCTGTTTGGAATTTTGCCCCCACCCACCTGGATGTTCCCGAGAATATCCTGGTGCAAAACGAGAATATGGCCACATCCCTTGCGGTGCTGTCCATGCACCTGCAAGCGCAGATCAAGAAATAAGAAAAGCGGCTGTGCGATTGCACAGCCGCTTATTTTTTAGTTACCGGGCTTGAAGGAGTCCTTCAGGCTGACGGAGCGGTTGAATACCAGATGTTCGGGGGTGGAGTCCTAGGAGTCGGGGCAGGAGTAACCCAGACGCATGAACTGG
>JAZREG010000002.1:0-1742 GCA_045660725.1 Faecousia sp. | reverse complement strand
GAGGGGGACCGCGCAAGCGGTGGAGGGATTCAACGCCCGAAGGGCGTTTCTGCCGCTCTTGCGGCAGAATATCCCCCAGTCTGCCCTACGGGCAGCCAGCCCCCTTTAGGCAAGGGGGCCTTTGGCGATTCATCAAACAGCTCGATAAACTGAAATTTTACCGCAAAAAGACCGCCCTTCGGCGGTCTTTTCTTTTATTGCATACCCAAGATCACAGCATAAGCCGCGAACAGTACCATGGTCAGCAGAGTCAGGGCAGACAGGGCAGAGGAGATCTGCACCCGCTCCCCCGGCTCGTCGGCGAACACCGGGATCACATAGGGCGGCGGCAGGATGCACATAAGCACCATAGCGCCTTCAAAGATCCGGCCGCTGAGTACTGTCCGGTTCAAAAGCACCGTAATGCCCAGCACCACCGCCATCACCACAAGACGCAGGGCGATGAGACCTGCGGTCTTCTTCCAGGGGATCTCCTTAGGCACCAGGTCGAAGCCGACGGTGAGCAGGATGATCATGGCCGTGGGTGCGGACACGAAGTTAGCCGTACCGGTCAGAACACCGTCAAAGCCGGTTTTCTGCAGCAGCCCAAACAGCCCCGTAGCACCGATCAGCACGCCCGCCAGCACCGCCCACAGAATGGGGGTGCGAACCATGTCCGCACCAATGGCCTTAAAGTCCCGCTTTCCGGAGAGCAGGATCTTGAACAGGGTAAACACAAACAGGGTCTGACCCAGATCCAAAATAGCAAACTTCGAGGCGCTTTCCTGGGGGAACAGCAGGGCAAACAGGGCATAGCCCAGCATGCCCGCCTCAAAGCCCGAGGCAACAAAGGGCGCCAGCCGGCCCTTGGCCCGGAACAGCCGGGTCAGCAGGAAGCCCAACCCCAATGCCACACAGCACAGCACATACACCAATACCGGCAGCACCAACGTGCCGGCAGAATACTCTGCCGTGGCAAATGCGTTCAGCAGCACCGCCGGCAGGGTCAGGTTGATGACCACCTTTTTCAGGGTGTCGATGCCCTTGCGGTCCAAAAAGCCCGTCTTCCGGCACACCATGCCCAGGCCCAGGGCCAGAAACACCGGCAATGCCGTTTCCAAAATGGCGATGAGCTTTTCCATAGCTTACTTAATAACGCCCTTCTGCAGGATAATATTGGCGTAGATGGCGGTCTCGCCGGTCTGCAGGATGCAGTAGCAGTCCTTGGCTTCATCGTAGAACTTGAAGCGGTCGATGTTGCCCACAGCCTCGGCACCGCGGGCATCGTACTTGGCGATGATCGCCTTGTACTCGTCCCACACGGGGATGACCAGGTCCTTGTCGCAATCCATCTTTTCCATCAGGATGGCAGGCTGCTCCACATAAGTATCCAGAGGGAAGACCTGCAGGATGGCATCCAGGATCTCGGGCACGCCGTGGCCGTCGGCCCGGAGGAAGATAGCGTTCTTGGCCTTAGCCATGGAAGCGCCGGGGAAATTGCCGTCGCCGATGCAGATACGATCGCTGTGGCCCATCTCAGCCAGGACCTTCAGCAGCTCGGGAGACAGAATGGCAGGAATGTTCTTTAACATAAGATTACCTCCAATGGTTCAAATTTCCGTTTATGGAGCTGTTTGGAGCGCGGAGCGCGAGCCTCCCCTGTGTAAGGGGAGGTGGTCAAAATCTTCGATTTTGACCGGAGGGGTTGTCAAAGTTACGACAATCCCTCAGTCAAAAATCGGATTTGCATCCGATTTTTGACA
>JAZREG010000001.1:0-13527 GCA_045660725.1 Faecousia sp. | reverse complement strand
GCGGCTCAGGTCTACCAGTTCGGGATATGTACCCATCAGCAGGCTGGTTTCCCACTTGCCGGCGTGGTCGAAGCCGCCGCACTTCCGCTGCGCCTCGGCACCGATCAGCGGGATGACCTTGATATAGGAGAAGGGATCGTCCTCACTGCCCATATCCTCGTAGTAGGTTGCGTAAGCATCGCTGCCCCACCAGCCCACGCCCAGTTTCTTCTCCATGTATTCCATGGTGACCTTCTTGGCTGCCTTGTGGCAGGCAATGGTCATAGGCATGAGACCTGCGCCCTCGGTCTGATGATGCGGTACCAGATAGATATTCTTGTGTCCGGCATCGATCATGGACTTGAGGATGTAGTACAGGTAATTGGTGTAGGCATCCTCATCCACATGGAAGTGGCTGGGCTTGGGGCCGCAGACGGCGTAGGAAGCCACGCCATACCAAATGGGAGGACAGACAACGATCTCTTTTTCCTTTTCCAGCTCCCGCAGGCAGCCGGTAACCACCAGGGTGTCGGTGCCGCAGGAAGCGTGGCGGGCATGATACTCCAGGGTGCCGATGGGGATCACGAAGGGGACCTTGCGATCCACCGCGTCCTGGATCTCATCATAAAGCATTTCAAGAAGCTGCATACTGCTTCCTCCCTACCCTTAGAACAGCAGCTCGGGGCAGACCTCGGGGATCTCGGGGCTGAGCAGCTCAATGCCGGTCTCCTTGACGGCGATGCCCTTCTCCCAACGAACACCGAAGGTGTCGGCAGAGATGTAGGTATCCACCTGGTAGCACATATTGGTCTTCAGGTAGTAGTCGGAGCTGGTCTCGCACCAGGGAGCCTCGACCTCGATGATGCCGGTGCCGTGCAGGGGGCCGTAGACATAGTTCTTTTCGTAGCCGTTGTCCACGAAATACTTGTAGAAGCCCTTGGCAATATCAGCGGCGTATACACCGGTCTTGACCTGCTTTTCACTCCAGGTGTGGGCATCGCGGCAGAACTGCACGATATCCCGGCGCTGGCCTTCCAGCTTGCCCAGGCAGATGGGATAGCCGATGGCGGCAGAGTAGCCGTCGATCTTGGCAGACAGGTTCAGCTGGACGATATCGCCCTTCTGGAACTCACGGTAGGAGGAACGGGAAATGGCGTGACGGGTGGAAGCTTCGGAGAAGACGTACATGGGCAGGCCTTCGTACTCAGCGCCATGCTCGTAAACAGCCTTCTGGGCAACACCAACCATCTGCAGCTCGGTCATGCCGGGACGGATGGCCTTGATGACCTCTTCCGTAGCGATGTTGGCGATGCGGTAGCCTTCCCGCAGGCATGCCAGCTCATTTTCGGACTTGATGGAGCGCAGCTCCACCATGACCTTGCCGGCATCAATGATCTCCGCCTCGGGGAAAGCATCCCGGATGGCGTTAAAAATGGTGACGGAGGTATCCAGGAAGGAGGCCACGCCGATGCGGATCTTCTTGCCGGTAACGCCGATGTACTTGAACACATCGTCAAAAGTGTCGGGCTTCAGCTCGGGATAAGCAGGGTCAGCGCCCTCACGGTAAGCGGTCAGGACGAAGGTCTTGTCCAGCTTGTTTCGGTCAGCGCCGAAGATGGCGGACTCAGGACCGACCATCAGAGCGGCACGGCCGTCAGCAGAGATGGCGACACCGGAGCGCTCGAACAGGGGCCAGAAGCCGGAGAAATAACGGGGGTTGGCATAGTCAGCCTCGTTGCCGTTGACGATCAGGGCATCCAGGCCCTCCCGCTGCAGGATCGCAGCAGCACGCTGTACTCTTTCTTTATACTCATGATCGGGAATGCAAACTCTTGCCATTTTATCTTCCTCCTGTAATTGTTAGGTTTCGTTTCAGACCTGGGTTCAGGCCAGGATTTCCTTTTTCATTTTAGCTGTCCCGGGGAGCATTGTCAAGTTTCCCACTCAGGAAAAGCCCCGGGTTTTCCCGAGAAAAACCGAAAACATTTGGATTATCTTCAAAACTTTTTTCCAATATTGAAATGTGCGGAAATATCGTGTAAAATATACGAAAGATTGGATAATTCCCGGAAGGAGTCATCATAATGAGTGAATTGAAGCAGCATGCGCTATTGCATGCCCTGATCCTCCACGCCCAGGCCGGCTACGGCAAATTGGGCGACCCCACGATCCCGGAGCATTTCCTGGCCGCGGTCCTGGCCTCTCCTACATTGCCGGAATTTTCCCAGTACCGGGCGCAGTGTGTAGAGCTGGTGGATCTGTTCTCCATGCACTCCGCAGTCACCCCCCAGCAGGCATTGGAGCGATTGACTCAGCATTTCGCAACAAACCTCACCGTCCGATACTCCGACGGCATTTATATGCAGTGCATCCTTCGGCAGGCCCAGCAGATCGCCCTGGAAAAAGGCCAGGAGGAATACACCGCCAAGCAGGTGCTGCGGTGTCTTTTGGAGCTGCCCAATGAATGCATCCGTAACATCCTGAATAACCAGGACACCACCCTGAGCAAAAAGCGCACCGACGCCATCCGCACGCCCCGGGAGATCCCCATCCAGGAAGACATCACCAAACCGGAAGAAGGCACCGTGGACGCGGATGATATTTTCAATCTGACGGATTCCGCCCCCCAGGAACCTGCCCCTGCCCCCGCCCCTGCCCCCCAGGAAGACATCGCTTCCCTGACCCAGCGGATGAACCGGATGCAGGACAGCTTGCTGCGGGATGTGTTCGGCCAGGACAAGGCTGTTTCTGTGTTTATTTCCGGTCTGTTCCAGGCAGAACTGGCCGCGCTGTCGGGAAAAAAATCTCCCCGCCCCAAGGCAAGCTTTCTGTTCGCGGGCCCTCCCGGCGTTGGCAAGACCTTCCTGGCAGAGCAGGCAGCCGCTGCCCTGCATCTGCCCTATATGCGCTTTGACATGAGCGAATACATCCATCACGAAGCCAATATCGAATTCTGCGGCTCGGACAAGGTGTATAAAAACGGCAAGGCCGGTAATGTCACCGGTTTTGTGGAAAGGCATCCCAAGTGCGTGCTGCTGTTTGACGAAATTGAGAAGGCGCACATCAGCGTGCTGCATCTGTTTCTGCAGATGCTGGATGTGGGCCGCCTCCGGGACAACTATACCGATACAGAAGTTTCCTTCAGCGACACCATCATCTTCATCACCACCAATGCAGGCAAGCAGCTTTACGATGCTTCGGAAACCGGCAATTTCTCCGGTGTTTCCCGGAAGGTGATCCTCCGGGCGCTGCAGAAGGATACTGACCCTGCCAAGGGTACCCCCCTCTTCCCCGCCGCCCTTTGCTCCCGTTTCGCCGCCGGCAATGTGGTCATGTTCAACCGGATCACCGCCGCGAATCTGCAGAGCATCGCCCGTCGGGAAATGCAGAGCCACGCAGCCAGCTTCCAAAGCCAATTCAACATGGACGTGGCCATCGATGAGCGGGTCTACTCGGCGCTGCTGTACGCCGACGGCGGTGTTGCCGACGCCCGCACCATCCGGGGTCGGGCTGAGGCTTTCCTCCACGATGAGCTTTACGAGCTGTTCCGCATGGCCGATTCCAAGATCGGTAATGCGGCCATCGGAAAGCTGCGCAAGGTACAGGTGGACGTGCGTCTTCCGAAAAATGATCCCCAGATCCGGGAACTGTTCGAGTCGGACACCTCCTCGGAGATCCTGCTGCTGAGCAGCCCGGAGAACGCGCAGCTGTGCCGCAGGGAAGCCCCCTCCTGCCATTTCCTTCACGCCACCGATCCTGCGGATGCCCTGGCGATCCTGGACCGGCAGCCGGTGAAGTTTGCCCTGCTGGATCTGAGCTGCGGCCTTCAGGCAAATTCCGACACGCTTTTGAACCTGGCCGACGCCAGTTCCCACACCCGGACATTGCTGCGGGAGCTGAAAACGTCCTATCCGGAGCTTCCGGTATACCTGATGTTCCGTCAGGATCAGCTGTACCTTTCCCTGGAGGAATACCGGGATTACATCAGCCAGGGTGTACGGGAAATTTTCGCCCTGGATCACAGCTTTTCCGACACCTTGGCACAGACCCTAACGCAGCTGCATCGGCAGAAATGTGTTGCGGCCCTGGCCCAGGCCAACAAGGTCGTGTCCTTCGATACCGCCCAGGAAATTTCCCCGGACGGTCAGGAAGCTCGCATCACCCTGTTTGACTTCCGCACCACCGTTTCCGTGGATGCGGAGGATCAGGACAGCCTCCTCAGCGGCGTATCCCGTCCGGATGTCCGGTTCGATCAGGTCATCGGCGCGGAGGATGCCAAGGAAGAGCTTCGCTACTTTGTGGATTACCTGAAGGATCCCCGGCGCTATATCCGTGCCGGCGTGCGCATCCCCAAGGGTGTCCTTCTTTACGGCCCTCCCGGCACCGGCAAGACTATGCTTGCTAAGGCCATGGCCGGCGAATCCAATGTGACTTTCCTGGCTGCGGAAGGCAATCAGTTCCTCTCCGCCCAGGTGGGCGGCGGCGTGGAGCTGGTGCATAACCTGTTCCGTACCGCTAGAAAATATGCCCCCGCGGTGCTGTTTGTGGATGAGATCGAGGTCATCGCCAAGCTCCGTGGCACCGCCGGCCATTACGGTGAGGATACCCTCACCGCCTTCCTGACGGAAATGGACGGCTTCAAGTCCGATCCCGACCGGCCGGTCTTCGTCCTGGCCGCCACCAACTATGATCCGGAGCCCGGCTCTGCCCGGAGCCTGGATCCGGCCATGGTGCGCCGTTTTGACCGGAGCATCCATATTGGCCTGCCCAAGCGGGAGGATCGGTTCCTGTACCTGAAGGAAAAGGCTTCCTCCAACCCCATGTTTGCCCTCAGCGACGAGAAGCTGCGGCAGATCGCCACCCGTTCCACCGGCATGAGCATGGCCTACCTGGAGTCTGTGTTTGAAATGGCGCTGCGTATGGCCCTGCGGGATCAGCGGAATATGGTTAACGACGAGATGTTCGACGAGGCCTTTGAGACCTTTACCAGCGGCGAAAAGAAAAAGTGGGATCTGGGACAGCTGGAGCGGGTCGCCCGGCACGAAAGCGGCCACGCCCTGCTTTGCTGGGAATCCAACCAGGTGCCTGCCTACATCACCATCGTTGCCCGGGGCAACCACGGTGGCTATGTCCAGTATGAAGACCGGGAAGATCAGCTTCTTTACACCGTTCAGGAGCTGCGGCAGCGGATCCGGGTATCCCTGGGCGGCAGAGCGGCGGAAATGGTCTACTACGGCGAGGAAGCCGGCCTTTCCACCGGCGCCAGCGGCGATCTGCAAAGCGCAACCAAGCTGGCACGGCAGCTGATCTGCCAGTACGGCATGGATCCCGCCTTCGGCATGGCGGTGATCAATCCGCAGGAGGATCCCTCCGGTGCCATGGCCGCCCAAATCCGGGAGGCTGTCAACCGGATCCTGAACGAGGAACTGGCGGCGGCCATCCAGATCATCCGGGAGAAAAAGGCGGTCATGGATGCCTTGACCCAGCAGCTTTTGGAGCGCAATCACATCAGCGGCAGTCAGCTGCGGGAATTTTTCACTGACATTTGAAAGGAGACGGCATGGACTGGATCGCAACCGACAACATAACCATCCCCCCGGATGCCAGCGATGACTACAAGTACGCCGCGGGTATCGACCACCTGGAAGGCAACGATTGCGCCGTCCGTCACAAAAAAGCCGTCGATTTGCTCCGGGAGGCCGCCGAAAACGGCCACGAAGATGCCCTGTATACCCTGGTGCAGCTGCACCGCAGGGAGATCGGCCTGGGGCTGACCCCCGATGGAGAGATCCACTGGCTGAAAAAGCTGGTGGACTTGGCCGAGGAGCGGTACTACAGCGAGTACCACCGGGAATTTGGTGAAACCTGCTGCCGCTATATGGAGCAGCTGTTTACCGCGCTTTACTCCCTGGACATGGTCGACGATGCCCAGGAACAGGGCGAGCGCTGGCATCGGCTGGCTACGGATATGGAAGAGCGCTACCTTTCCCTCGTTCCCCGGGCCACTGCAGAACTGCGGTTAAGCGACCTGTTCCACTACACGGGCAAGACCGAAATGGCGCTGATGTTCTGCAAAAATGTCTACGACCGGCTGTTGCCCTATTGCGATGATTACGCAGCATCCCTTATGGTGCTGGTCTGCGGCGCCGCGGAGCGCCTGTCCCGGCGGATGTTCATTCTAAGTGTCCCCGGCGACAGTGATGCACCCAGCCAAAATGCGGTACGCCTGGAGGCGGCATTGGCGGAAACCGATGATGCAGATAGAGAATACTACCAGTTCCAGCTGGAAAAGATGCGCATCTGCTTCCCCATGCGCTCCAATGCAGAGGATCGTAAGAGTCTATGGCTGGAGCAAAAGTTTTCCTACCGCAAGGTTCTCCGGGCCCAGGAAAAGTACATGAGGAAAGCGAATACCACCAGCGTCAAGGATGCATTCGCGGAAAAATGCATGGAATACGCCAATGTTTGCAGCCACACCGACGACCCCCAGGGCGCACAGGATTCCTATCAAAAAGCCTACGGCCTGTGGAAGGAGCTGTTTGACCAACGCCCCCGGGCGCAGTACCAGTACCTTATGGCCCAATGTCTGCGGCTTCAGATACCGAGCCTGCTGCGCAGATGGGAATTTTCCCAGGCAGAGCGCAATGCGTATCGTGCCTGCGCCCTGAGCGCCCAGCTGCGGGATCCGGAATTGACCAAGCACAGCAAGGCCCTCTTGGCCGCCGATTACCGGCTGGTCTATGACGACTACCTGGATCGCACGCTCCTGGAAAAAGCCCAGGAACTGATTTTCCGCCTTGCCGTGCTGGAGGAAAAACCCGATACCAGCCTGGTATACCTGCGCCATTTAACGAACCTGGTCAAAAAAGGCGACGAGAATAACAACAAGTCCTTCTACGCCTTGGCCATTTATTACTACAACGCCGCCATTTTGTTCGCGGAGATTTTTAAGAACCGGGCGCCTCTTTTGACCCCCAACTATCCCGACGGCCTCCGTGTCGTCATCCGGGGAACTGTAATCGGTCTGTACAAGAAACTGGGCATGATTGAAAAGGCGTTAGGCAATAAAGATGCCTCCCGGGAGTGCCATCGCATGGCCCGATACCTGCGAAATCAAGAGTCCAAATAAAAAACAGGAGACATCCAAGGATGTCTCCTGTTTTTGTTGTTACGCCAGCCGAAAAATCCGCGCCATGGCGATCCTCGTTTGCCTTTTCAGCAAGCATCCGTTTACCGCTGCTCATAGCAGATATTGGCCATCCAGGTCAATTCCTTCTTCGCCTGAGGGTATTTACCGACCAAATATGAATACCAATTGTTATCGTTTTGGGTCTTCAGGATCTCCACCAGGTCAGGCGTCAGGGGGTACAGACCTCTATCGGCGCAATCGATGTACTTTTGTACCAGGTCATTATACTGGCGCTTATACAGATTGTTGCCGTTTTCATCCTTGACAGTACCCCGAATAGGGCGGTTGGTATGCAGCATAGCGTACAGGGTAATACCGGTTTCCTTGGCTGGGTTCGTGCTGCTGTCACCCAAATTCAGATACAGCAGCGGGCCGTCAGCACCATTCAGGTGATAATAGCCGTCGCTACCCAAAACCAACACAAAATCGGACGCCTCGCCGGTGACGTTCACATAGGTCAATGTACCACCGGTATAGGTGAAGTCCTTCGGGGTATAAATGCCGTTATACACCTCGTAGGGCAGATCTTCCCACTCCAGCGTTGCCTCACCGATCCGGCTAACCGTCAGGGTGCCGCTGCCGGCAGAGGTCTTGACCGCCAAAACATAGGACGCGAACAGGTCGGTCTGCTTCACATTCAGGGTCAGCGTATTGTTCACGATCCCCATATTGTAGGTCTGATCCCAAATACGAGAGATATCGGAGCCAAAGTAACGCAGCTGCGCAGAGGCGGTAAGCGTATAAGTACCGGACTGCTCAGGAATGAACAGGAAGTAGGTCAAGCCATCCCCATCGGGGGCAAAGGTCACATGGTTGGTGCCCACGGTCACATGGTAGGCCTTGCCAACATACAGCTCAGTAAACCGGGAAGGTGCTGTGGTAGGCGGCACCGTAGTCATCGGCGGTGCGGTAGTGACCGGTGCCGTAGTGGTAGGTGCCGCGGTGGTAGGTACTGTAGTGGAAGGCGGCACAGTGGGTGCTGTCACCGTTGTGGTGGGCGTCGCGGTGGTAGGTACCGTGGAGGAAGGCGGTACCGTAGGTGCCGTCGCCGTTGTGGTGGGTGCCGCGGTGGCAGGTACCGTGGAGGAAGGCGGCACCGT
This sequence comes from Faecousia sp., assembly GCA_045660725.1. GTDB lineage: Bacteria > Bacillota > Clostridia > Oscillospirales > Oscillospiraceae > Faecousia. The sequence continues at coordinate 5,259 of JAZREG010000001.1, read as the reverse complement.
GGGTGCTGTCACCATTGTGGTGGGCGCCGCGGTGGTAGGTACCGTGGTGGAAGGCAGTACAGTAGGTGCTGTCACCGTTGTGGTGGGCGCCGCGGTGGTAGGTACTGTGGTGGAAGACGGTACCGTAGGTGCTGTCAACGTTGTGGTGGGCGCGGTGGTCGGTATCGTAGCGGCAGACGCAGTCGTAACCACCGTAGCCACAGCGGAAGTCGGCATTGTAGTAACCGATGCCGCTGCCGAAGACGGAGTCATGGTTGCAGAGGATCCGCTTGTTACCGGTATTGTGGTAACAAGCTTACTTACAGAGGGATTTGGTTCCACCACTGCATCGGGCAGCAAAACCATCAGCAACAACCCTGCCGCTACCAAGACAGCCATCACCGCCACGATCCAAAGGAACTTTTTATTTTTCAACAATTTCTCAAAAATATCCATCATGCGTCTTTCTCTTTTGTTTGAGATATACGGGAAATCATTACCCTTTCACCAGGTAGCAGCACATAAACAGCCAGGAAATTTCAGGATTGATATCCGGAATCGGCGCACCGTTTGCATCCTTGAACAGGTACAGGCTGCTGCCGGTATCGAACCAGCCTACATATGCGCCCCGCTGCAAGATAATGCATTTCAGGTCCTCGGTCAGAGGGTATACACCTTGCTCTGTGTCCATGTTGGCAATGTACTCCAGCAGGCACTCGCTGTAAGAAACCTTCTTCACAAAGGCTCCGGTATCATCAAAAAAGTATTCACAAACGCCGGAGGTTTCCAGGATCGTCTTAAAACAGGCCAGATACTCGCTGTCCACTCCCAAGCGCACCAGGACCACGGGGCCATCGGCAGAATGAAGGTGATAGAAGTGGTCATTTTCATTCAGCACCAGGGTGTAGGCATCCGATGCGGCTGTCAGATCAAATTCTCCCAACTGCGCATTTTCCGGCAGCATATAGGGAGCAAGCGGTACGGTTTTCTCGTAGATGCTCCAGGGCTCCTGGGCCAGGGTATGCTCGGGTTCACCGATACGCCGGATATGGAGCATGCAGGCACCGCCCTTTCCCCGATCCACACCGATGACCAGCACCATTGTGTCGGCCCCGTCGGTGCCGATCATGTCGGCGCTGACAGAAACGGTAACGGTATTGCTCACCACCTGTGCAACACTTTCGCTCTGCACAAAGTGGGGCGTTCCGTAATAACCAATGGCTGCGGAGTCATCGGTTACGGAAAACTGATATGTCCCCGGCTGGGTAGGGGTAAACAAAAAATAATTCCGTGCTTCCGGCAGCTTCACATAGGTGCTGCCCAATTCCACACGGTAGGCCGTCCGCTCACAGTCCGCAAACAAGGGTACAGCCGCCGTTGCCCGGTGCGCAAGCACCAGGGTCAACTCCGGATCCGCAGCAGACAGCACCGTATTGGTGCTGTCGCAGTACCCGGCAGCCCCGGGTTCCGTAAACATCAGTTCCACGGTATAGGTACCGGTGGGCAGCACTATTTCGGCAATACCGGATGCGCTGATCTCCTGGGTAGCCTTCCGGCGGCCATCCTGCAGAAAGCAAACCACCACGCCGGAGGTATAGGGTGTCCCCAACGCGTCCTGTACACGCACCCGATAGGTAGTTTCCCCGAAAGTCTCAACAGGCGTCCGGAAACCACAGCCGGCCAAAAGCAGGCCCAAAACCATCCACACCAGCAGGCGTAATACCAATTTTCTCTTTCTCATAGATTCCTCTTATCTCTATCTCCAATGAAGCATTCACCATATAGAGCCTCGAAAGTATTGTTAGTTTTATATATAACATACCCCTTCCCCATCGTCAACAGTTTCCTTCCCCCCTCTCCCAAAAGAAAAGGACTATTCAATTCCCCGGAAATGTGCTACAATCGTCTAAAAGAAAGCGAGGCGATGGCCGTGTCACAAATCATTGAAATTACCGATTTGAATATTCCGCAGCTGGATGTATTTGCCCGGCTGACCCAGGCCCAGCTGCGCAACCGGCTGGAGCCGGAGCTGGGCATCTTTATCGCGGAAAGTCCCAACGTCATCCGCCTGGCGCTGGAAGCCGGGTGTGAACCCATCTCCTTCCTGATGGAGCGCAAGCACATCGACGGCCAGGCCGCACCGCTCCTGGCACGCTGTCCGGAAGTGCCGGTATACACCGGTGACCGGGCGGTGCTGGAAAGCCTCACCGGCTATGCCCTGACCCGGGGCATTCTCTGCGCGTTGCGCCGTCCCGCCGCACCGGATGCAGCTGTGCTTCTCAAGGACGCCCGGCGGATCGCGGTACTGGACAGCATCGTGGACAGCACCAATGTGGGCGCCATTTTCCGCTCCGCCGCCGCTCTGGGCATGGATGCAGTGATCGCCGGCCCTACCTGCTGCGATCCCCTTTGCCGCCGGGCGGTGCGGGTGAGCATGGGTACCGTGTTCCAGGTACCCTGGACGCAGGTGGAGGATCTTTCTGTACTGCGTTCCCTGGGATTTAAGACCGCTGCCATGGCCCTGACAGACCGCTCCATCTCCATCGAGGATCCCATCCTTTTACAGGAAGAAAAACTGGCCTTCCTCCTGGGCAACGAGGGTAACGGACTGAGTGATGAGACCATCGCCGCCTGCGATTACACCGTCAAGATCCCCATGGCCCACGGAGTGGATTCCCTGAATGTGGCCGCTGCCGCCGCCGTAGCCTTTTGGCAGTTGTCCCCTCTGCGAAATAATAGTTGAATTTTTGCAATTTTTTTCATTTTTCCCGTTGATTTTTTTCGGGAAAGTGGTAAACTATACTGCGTATGAGGGAGTAATTCCGCACGTTCACCCCGTGTGAAGCTCATCCGTCAAAACGGCCAACCGGCCCGGAGTGCTAGAAAGAATGAGACTCATGCACATACCTAGTTGGTCTGTGCATGGGTCTTTTTTGTTGCTCTGAAATTTATGTAAGGAGAATCGTCCATGAAGAAAACCTACACCCAGTCCCCGGAGGACGTGCTGCAGGATCTCGGCGTCAGCGCGGAAGGTCTTTCCAGCGTCCAAGCCCAGGAGCGGCTTGCCAAGTACGGCCCCAACAAGCTGAAAGAAGCAGAAAAGCCCACCCTCCTCCAGCGTTTCCTGGCCCAGCTGAAGGATCCCATGCTGATCATCCTGCTGGTCGCCGCCGGCGTCAGCGCCCTGACCGGCTGGCTGGCCGGTGAAAGCGAATGGGCAGAAGTCATTATCATCCTGGCTGTCGTGCTGCTCAACGCCATTTTGGGCGTGGTGCAGGAAAGCAAGGCTGAGGCCGCCATTGAAGCGCTGCAAAATATGACCGCCGCCACCTGTCGTGTACTTCGCGACGGCAAGCAGATCGTCCTGCACTCTGACGAGCTGGTTCCCGGCGATGTGATCTTCCTGGAAGCCGGCGACGCAGTCCCCGCTGACGGCCGTATCATCGAAAACGCCAGCCTGAAGATCGAGGAAGCCGCCCTCACCGGCGGATCCGTCCCCGTAAACAAGGTACTGGAAGCTCTGGGCCTGGCAGAAGGTCAGGAAGAGGTGCCTCTGGGCGACCGTAAGAATATGTGCTACATGGGCTCTACCGTGGTTTACGGCCGCGGCAAGGCGGTCATCACTGCCACCGGTATGGAGACCGAAATGGGCAAGATCGCCGGCGCTCTGGCTGCCACCGCCGAAGAGCAGACCCCCCTGCAGCGCAAATTGGATGAGCTGGGCAAGCTGCTGAGCAAGCTGGTGCTGGGCATCTGCGTATTTATCTTTGCGTTCAACCTGTTCATGGCCCGGGGTGAGCTGTCCCAGGCCGGTCACACCCTGACCGTCATCCTGGAGACCTTCATGGTGGCCGTTTCCCTGGCTGTTGCCGCCATCCCCGAAGGTCTTGCCACGGTGGTTACTGTGGTGCTGTCCATTGGCGTTACCAAAATGTCTCAGCGCAACGCGGTCATCCGCCGGCTCACCGCTGTGGAGACTCTGGGCTGCACCCAGGTCATCTGCTCCGACAAGACCGGCACCCTGACCCAGAACAAGATGACCGTGGTGGACCATGTGGGTCAGACCGACCTGGTGGCCACTGCCATGGCTCTCTGCTCTGACGCACACCTCAATGAAAACAACCAGGCCGAGGGCGAACCCACCGAGTGCGCTCTGGTGAACTTTGCCTTCTCCGTGGGCCTGCGCAAGGAAGACCTGGAAAAGGCAACCCCCCGTGTGGACGAAGCTCCCTTCGACTCCGGCCGTAAGATGATGTCCACCGTCCACGACCTGGGCGGCAAGTACGTGCAGTACACCAAGGGCGGTCCCGACGTGGTCCTGGCCCGCTGCACCCACTACTACGAGAACGGCGCCGTGCTTCCCATGACGGATGAAAAGCGCGCTGCCATCATGGCTGACAACAAGGCCATGGCCGACAAGGCGCTGCGCGTCCTGGCTGCTGCCAAGCGGGATTGGGCTACCAAACCCACCGACAACACCCCCGAGTTCCTGGAGCAGGAGCTCACCTTCCTGGGTCTGACCGGCATGATCGACCCCGTCCGTCCCGAGGTTAAGGCCGCTATTGAGGAGTGCCGCTCTGCCGGCATCCGGGCGGTGATGATCACCGGTGACCACAAGGACACCGCCGTGGCCATCGCCAAGGAGCTGGGCATTATCACCGACGCTTCTCAGGCCATCACCGGCGCGGAACTGGACAGCATCCCCGACGACAAGATCTGCGAGTTTGTGAAGAACTACGGCGTTTACGCCCGTGTGCAGCCTGAGCACAAGACCCGGATCGTCCACGCCTGGAAGGCCAACGGTGCCATCACCGCCATGACCGGCGACGGTGTCAATGACGCGCCCTCCATCAAGTCCGCCGACATCGGCGTGGGCATGGGCATCACCGGCACCGACGTGACCAAGAATGTGGCCGACATGGTTCTGGCGGATGACAACTTCGCCACCATCGTCACCGCTGTGGATGAGGGCCGCCGCATCTATGATAACATCCGTAAGGCTGTTCAGTTCCTGCTGGCCTCTAACATGAGCGAGGTCCTGGGCGTGTTCTTCTCTACGCTGCTGGGCTTCACGCTGCTGAACCCCGTGCATCTGCTGTTCATCAACCTGGTCACCGACTGCTTCCCCGCACTGGCGCTGGGCATGGAAAAGGGCGAGCCGGACATCATGCGGCGACCGCCCAGAGACTCCAAGGAGGGCATCTTCGCCGGCGGTCTGGCCTTTGATATCGCCTATCAGGGCGTGCTGATCACCGTGAGCACCATCCTGTCCTATATCCT